>NZ_CP027235.1:0-547500 GCF_002998595.1 Haemophilus sp. oral taxon 036 | reverse complement strand
GGGTGAAAGGCCAATCAAACCGGGAGATAGCTGGTTCTCCCCGAAATCTATTTAGGTAGAGCCTTGAGCGGACACCTTTGGGGGTAGAGCACTGTTTCGGCTAGGGGTCCATCCCGGATTACCAACCCGATGCAAACTACGAATACCAAAGAGTGATACTCAGGAGACACACGGCGGGTGCTAACGTCCGTCGTGGAGAGGGAAACAACCCAGACCGCCAGCTAAGGTCCCAAAGTCTATATTAAGTGGGAAACGAAGTGGGAAGGCTTAGACAGCTAGGATGTTGGCTTAGAAGCAGCCATCATTTAAAGAAAGCGTAATAGCTCACTAGTCGAGTCGGCCTGCGCGGAAGATGTAACGGGGCTGAAATATAGCACCGAAGCTGCGGCATCAGACGTAAGTCTGTTGGGTAGGGGAGCGTTGTGTAAGCGGAAGAAGGTGTGTTGAGAAGCATGCTGGACGTATCACAAGTGCGAATGCTGACATAAGTAACGATAAAACGGGTGAAAAACCCGTTCGCCGGAAGACCAAGGGTTCCTGTCCAACGTTAATCGGGGCAGGGTGAGTCGGCCCCTAAGGCGAGGCTGAAGAGCGTAGTCGATGGGAAACAGGTTAATATTCCTGTACTTGGTAAAGCTGCGATGTGGGGACGGAGTAGGTTAGGTTATCGCACTGTTGGATATGTGCGTTTAAGTTGGTAGGTGGGAAGTTTAGGCAAATCCGGACTTCCTTAACACTGAGAGATGATGACGAGGCTCTAAGGAGCTGAAGTAACTGATACCACACTTCCAGGAAAAGCCACTAAGCGAAAGGCTTTACTAAACCGTACTGAAAACCGACACAGGTGGTCAGGTAGAGAATACTCAGGCGCTTGAGAGAACTCGGGTGAAGGAACTAGGCAAAATAGCACCGTAACTTCGGGAGAAGGTGCGCCGGCGTAGATTGTAAGGGCTAGCCCCTGAAGGTTGAACCGGTCGAAGATACCAGCTGGCTGCAACTGTTTATTAAAAACACAGCACTCTGCAAACACGAAAGTGGACGTATAGGGTGTGATGCCTGCCCGGTGCTGGAAGGTTAATTGATGGTGTAATCGAAAGAGAAGCTCCTGATCGAAGCCCCAGTAAACGGCGGCCGTAACTATAACGGTCCTAAGGTAGCGAAATTCCTTGTCGGGTAAGTTCCGACCTGCACGAATGGCATAATGATGGCCAGGCTGTCTCCACCCGAGACTCAGTGAAATTGAAATCGCCGTGAAGATGCGGTGTACCCGCGGCTAGACGGAAAGACCCCGTGAACCTTTACTATAGCTTGACACTGAACATTGAATTTTGATGTGTAGGATAGGTGGGAGACTATGAAGATGATACGCCAGTATTGTTGGAGTCGACCTTGAAATACCACCCTTTAACGTTTGATGTTCTAACGAAGATTGCGGAACGCGGTCTCGGACAGTGTCTGGTGGGTAGTTTGACTGGGGCGGTCTCCTCCCAAAGAGTAACGGAGGAGCACGAAGGTTTGCTAATCACGGTCGGACATCGTGAGGTTAGTGCAATGGTATAAGCAAGCTTAACTGCGAGACAGACAAGTCGAGCAGGTACGAAAGTAGGTCATAGTGATCCGGTGGTTCTGAATGGAAGGGCCATCGCTCAACGGATAAAAGGTACTCCGGGGATAACAGGCTGATACCGCCCAAGAGTTCATATCGACGGCGGTGTTTGGCACCTCGATGTCGGCTCATCACATCCTGGGGCTGAAGTAGGTCCCAAGGGTATGGCTGTTCGCCATTTAAAGTGGTACGCGAGCTGGGTTTAGAACGTCGTGAGACAGTTCGGTCCCTATCTGCCGTGGGCGTTGGAGAATTGGTTGGGGCTGCTCCTAGTACGAGAGGACCGGAGTGGACGCACCACTGGTGTTCCGGTTGTGTCGCCAGACGCATTGCCGGGTAGCTAAGTGCGGAAGAGATAAGTGCTGAAAGCATCTAAGCACGAAACTTGCCAAGAGATGAGTTCTCCCAGGTTATAAACCTGTAAGGGTTGTTTAAGACTAAGACGTAGATAGGCAGGGTGTGTAAGTGATGTGAGTCATTGAGCTAACCTGTACTAATTGCCCGAGAGGCTTAACTATACAACGCTCAAGTGTTTTTGGAAAACAGAGTGAAAGAAAAAGAAATTAACTAAATGTTCAGCTTGTAGCCAATGAAGAACATAGATAGAAATTAGAATAAAAGTTATCAAAGAATTATCCTGGCGGCGATAGTGCGGTGGAACCACCTGACACCATACCGAACTCAGAAGTGAAACGCTGTAATGCCGATGGTAGTGTGGGGCTTCCCCATGTGAGAGTAGGGCACCGCCAGGTTACCAAATATGAATCTAAATTAAATAAAATAAAATAAAAACAGAAGAACCCCAGTTGAAGGACTGGGGTTTTTGTTTATGGATTTTAATTAACTACTATTATAAAAAATAGAATTAAAGATAATAGCTCGTGCCGAAAGAGATATGGGCCTATATTCCGATTATTTAGAAAAAATCAAGTATTATTGGATTTGTGATATACAGAACTTATGTATTCTTAATAATCTTTTAGATATCTCTTGAGAGATAAATATTACTATTTTTTAGTTTAGATACTAGATAATACTTCTAATTAGAGGTTAACTTAATTCAGATCTCTTGGATATGTAGACTAGGAATTTGTTATTATTTTGATTTCTTTCACTAATATATCACCTATTTGTTTACGCCAGCCTATGAGTAATTCTGGTAATTTATTGGGTGAACATTCTTTTTTCCATACCCATTTTATTAATTCTTCTAATGTTCGTTTACTCGCTATGATTTCTGGTGATAGCCCTACTGGAGTGAGTGCAGTCACTTGCTCTTGTAGTGAACGAATTGTTTGTTTATAACGAGGATCTTCAGAAATTCTAACTATTTTCTGTGGATAATTATTAGGAGATATCTGGCTAGCTTGGACAAGGAGCTGAAGAATTTTTTTTCCATAGATTCGGATCTCATTATGAGTTAGACCCAGTTCAAGCATCTCAGCTATATTACGAGGATTGTACTTTGCTACTTTCCAAAGATGTTCTGATTTTACAATATAAGACAAGGCTAAATTTCGCTTTACAGCAATATTTTGTCGCCATGTTGCTAAAACTTTTAAGCGAGCTAATTCTAAAGGCTTCAGTTTCCATGCATTTGGAATATCCAAATAGGCTTTATTCGAATCTCGTTCTTTTAATTTATATGTTTTGATAAGTGCGAGTTCACAGTCTTCCTTTACAGCTTTTAACCAAGGCGTTTGGGAGAGTTCTTGTTGCAGAATGTGATACAGAGGAAGTAAATACCATACATCACCCGCCGCATATTGTAATTGTATTTTTGAAAGAGGACGTTTAATCCAATCAGTACGAGTTGCACCTTTATCTATTTTTATATTCAGATATTGTTGGACTAATTTTGCCAAACCTGCAGACATACCGAGTCCAAGGAAACGAGCCATAATTTGTGTATCTATCATGGGGGTAGGCAACTGATTAAATTCCTGCGAGAACACTACTAAGTCTTCACTACAAGAATGTAATACTTTGAGAACATGAGAATCAGCAAGTAGTTTAACAAAAGGCGAAAAATCAGTGATTATAAGTGGATCAATTAAAGACACTCGTTTGCCGTCATAAAGTTGGATTAATCCCAGTTTTGGGAAATAAGTTGATATGCGTATAAATTCGGTGTCTAACGCAACTATATCCTGTTGTTGGGCCAAAAGGCAAATTTCTGAAAGCTCAGTATTAGTTGTAATAAGAGAAAAGTGCGGTAAATTTTGGCATTCTTTTATCATTGTCGTATTTCAACAGGAAGATTTAACAAGGAAATGGGATATTGCTATCCCATTTATTTAATGAACGGAACGTTTTGCGATTTCTTCATCTCGAAGTACGCGACGTAGAATTTTTCCTACATTCGTTTTTGGTAATTCATCACGGAATTCAATTTCTTTTGGAACTTTATAGCCTGTAAGATATTGTCGACAATGCTGGCGAATTTCATCACGTGTTAGACTATCATCTTTTTTTACTACAAAAATTTTGATAGTTTCACCTGATACTTCATGTGGTACCCCGATAGCAACAGCTTCTGAGACTTTATCATTAAGCATTACTACGTCTTCAATTTCATTTGGATATACGTTAAAGCCTGAAACTAGTATCATATCTTTTTTACGATCAACAATACGAAGGCTATAAGTTTCATCCATAATTACAATATCGCCAGTTGCCATCCAACCATCTTTTAAAACTTCACTTGTTGCCTCTGGGCGTTGCCAATAACCTTTCATGACTTGTTCGCCTTTTACCCATAATTCGCCAGGTTCACCAATTTTGGCTTCGGTTCCATCATCTTGGATAATTTTAATGTCAGTATTTGGAACTGGTACGCCTATGGTGCCATTGTGTTTTACTACATTAATTGGGCAAGCAGCAATAAGCGGTGAACACTCTGTCATGCCGTAGCCTTCAATAATATTACAACCCGTTAGAGCATGCCAACGTGTTGCAACTGATTGTTGAATTGCCATTCCTCCACCGACAGAGAGTTTTAATGCTGAAAAATCCACCTCTTTGAAGTTTTCGTTATTCAATAAAGCATTAAATAACGTATTTACTCCTGTAATAGCTTCAAATTGATATTTTTTTAGCTCTTTTACAAAACCATCAATATCACGTGGATTAGTGATTAAAATTGCGGTAACGCCTAATTCTAAAAATAATAAGCAATTTACGGTTAATGCAAAAACGTGATAGAGCGGTAAGGCTAAAATTGCAGAATGAGTACGCGTATGATCACCAATAAAGGGTTCTGCGATCCATTTAGCTTGGAAAACATTAGTAATAATATTTCCATGCGTTAACATTGCCCCTTTAGCGACACCAGTTGTACCTCCAGTATATTGTAGGAATGCCAGATCTCCTCGAACAACATCGGGGCGTACATATTGACGATATTTTCCGATGCTTAATACTTCTCGAAATGTTACTGCATGTGGCAACTTGTATTTAGGGACGAGCTTTTTGATATATTTTACAACGAAATTAACGATTGTACGTTTACCGAAAGAGAGCTGATCCCCCATCCTTGTTAAAAT
Source organism: Haemophilus sp. oral taxon 036 (assembly GCF_002998595.1). Classification (NCBI taxonomy): domain Bacteria; kingdom Pseudomonadati; phylum Pseudomonadota; class Gammaproteobacteria; order Pasteurellales; family Pasteurellaceae; genus Haemophilus; species Haemophilus sp. oral taxon 036. The sequence goes on along the minus strand of NZ_CP027235.1, from coordinate 542,349 downwards.
GACATGTTTTACATTTGTGTTGAAGACAACTTTTTCTAAAGTTGAGGCAAAATTAGATACAACAATGATTGCCACCGCACCACTGTCTTGTAGTTGATGTTCTAATTCTCTTGGTGTGTAAAGTGGGTTAACATTTACTGCGATCAGACCAGCCCGTAAAATACCAAAAAGTGCAATAGGGTACTGCAATAAGTTTGGCATCATCAATGCTACACGATCGCCACGTTGAAGTTTAAATTCGTTTTGTAAATAGGCAGCAAAAGCACGACTACGCTCTTCTAATTTTCGGAATGTAAGTATTTGTCCCATATTGATATAAGCTGGACGGTCGGGGTGCTCACGTACAGCTTTATCAAACATATCCAGAATTGACTCATATTTTGATGTATCCAGAAATTTTTCAGAACCTTCTGGATAGTTTTGAAACCAAATTTTTTCCATTTTTTATCCTAGTTTATTGGAAAATTTCCAAGATTTTATCATTTAATTCAAATAATAGCGAATTTCGGGTTGGATATACCGAGGTTGGTATCGCCATCTCCAGAATCCCCAATCATCGTCCCAATCATCTTCAGGATAATAATAGTTTGTACTTAGCGTCCAAAGACGGTATTTATTTGGTTTAATAACAGGATAAGTATAATTAGCCTGTTCTATTTTACCTGGTTCTGAACTAATTAATTGTCCGCCAATTGTGATATAACGGTCTTTTAAATTTTCGGGATCTATAAAACCATCGAAATAAACAATAAAACGGCCATCAGATTGTGATTCTACGAAAGGTTTTCCAGATAAAGATGATACTGGTAAACTAAGTACTTCGATTTTAGTATGATGAGGTAAAATGGTAGTTTGTACAATTTTGCCGCCTAATCGGATATTTTTACAGTGGCAACTCAGATCTTGAGATGTAATTTCTTTATAGCTAGTAATAGAAAACTGTTCATTTTCTAATCCTCTTGGTGGAGTAATACAGCCTGTTAGACCTAAACAAAGTGTGGTCAAAAATATGCTTATTTTCCCTTTCATTTTCACTTATTCTCCATGATGATATTATTCGCGTCCAGGTAACTTTTTCCACGTGACTTCATTTCGTAAATAAATAGGCTCAATTTCTAACGCTGAAATAGTTTGTTGCTGTTTCCATGCTGTTTGAGCAAGGGATAACATATATAAGGCATTTGGCAATTCAATTTCTGAACCGTTCAGATTTTTTTCTGTAAATTGTGGGTAAGCAGCCCAACCTGTACCTACATAAAAAATATCGTTATTTTGAAGTTGAGAAATTGCTTGTTCAGGTGGGCAAACTTGCTCCGGTGTTATTTCTCTCCATTGAGAAACCTCTCCAAAATTAGTGTGTACATCTTCACATATAAGTTGTGAAAAATATACTTCCCCCATGCGCGCATCGATTGCGGCTGCAACTTTTTTTGCTTGATATAATTCAAATGCAGCCTGTGCCATTGCTGTTAAATTTGATATAGGAATAACTGGTAAATCAGCACCTAATGCTAAACCTTGTGCGATACCAGCCCCCACTCTTACACCTGTAAAACTACCAGGACCACGCCCAAAAGCCAGAGCATTAACTTGATTTAAATGCAAGCCTGAGTTTGCCAAGATTTTATCAACCATAGGAAGAATTCGTTTGGTGTGTGTGCGTTGCGCTAATTCATTTAAATGTGTTTTTTCACCGTTATATAGTAGTGCAACTGAGCAGGCTTCAGTAGAGGTATCTAATGCTAATAAAGTTAGCTTTGTCATTATTTTTTCTCATTTATTGATTTTGTAAGAATTGTATCACTTTATTGAGATCTCGGGTACGACTTGAGTTTGGCAAACTCTTTAAAAACGTTTCGCCATAATTTCTCATAACCAAACGATTATCACAAATAATCACTACGCCACGATCGCTTACACCTCGAATTAGACGCCCAACGCCTTGCTTTAGCGTAATCACGGCTTCTGGAATTTGAATATCATTGAATGGATCGCCTCCCTGTAGCTTGCAATCTTCAATACGTGCTTTTAATAAAGGGTCATCAGGTGCAGTAAACGGAAGTTTATCGATAATCACCAGGGAAAGTGCATCACCGCGAACATCGATTCCTTCCCAAAAACTAGATGTTGCAACAAGTACACTATGAGAGGTATAAGTGAATTGTTCCAATAATTTGCCTTTAGAGGTTTCTCCCTGCACTAAAATTGAAAGCATACTTTTTTCACGAAAATATTCTGCTAATCCTCGCATCATTGTATAAGAAGTGCAAAGTACAAAGCAGCGTCCTTTATTGGCTTCAATTACTGGCAGTAACATTTCACCTAATGATGTTAAAGTATGCGTTTTATTGGTAGTTGGCAAATAACGAGGAACACAAAGTAACGATTGTTCAGGATAATTAAATGGACTATGTAAAATCTTTTGTGTTGCATGTTCAATCCCTAATCGTTGACAAAAATGATTAAAGGTTCCACCTACTTCTAATGTTGCAGAAGTAAAAATCCATGCGGCCTCTTTGATCTTCAGTTGTTCTCCAAATTTGTCGGCCACGGTTAGCGGTGTAATATGTAAGCCGAATTGACGACCATTTCCCTCATACCAATAACAAAACCCCACAATATTAGTTTCGGTTAGGCGCTTTAATTGACTTTTTATTGATTCGACACGTTCAAAAATACTATCAAGTGTTTGTGAACGCCCTAATGTAAGCTTAATCACCTCGGAGAGAAAATTAATTTTTTCTTGTAATAAATCAAAGGCTTTTTTTACCGCACTTTGTTTATAAAATTCACGCCAATTTCCACGAGTATTATTTTCTTCACCTAATAAAAGACGAAAATCCTGTACAACTTTAAGTAATGTATCTGATGTGCTGCCAAGTTGCAGCATATCTTTTAGTTCGGTACGATAAACAACATTAATATCTTTGCATAAATCAAATAGCTGTCGAGAGGTGAGCGATTGCCCAAAATATTGACTGGCAATATCGGGCAATTGATGTGCTTCATCAAAAATAATCACTTCTGCATGAGGAATTAATTCCCCAAATCCAGTTTCTTTCACAGCCATATCAGCAAAAAACAAATGATGATTAATGACCACTAGATCCGCATTTAGTGCTTTTCTCCGAGCTGCTGCAACATAGCATTCGCTATAATTAGGACAATCCGTTCCTAAACAACTTTCCGCGGTACTAGTTAGCTGTGAAATGATAGGGCTGTCTTCGGCAAGTTCTACACATTCAGTAAAATCACCTGTTTTTGTGCTGTTATTCCACTTTCTAACTTTACTTAAATCCGTTAAAACAGATTTATCACCAAGCACTCCTTGTGCAATAACTTGATCTAATCGTTCTAAACATAGATAGTTTGTTCTTCCTTTGAGTAAGGCTATTTTTCCTGTGAAATTAAGCGCTTTTTTGATAGCAGGAAGATCTCGATTGAAAAGCTGATCTTGTAAATTTTTGGATCCAGTCGAAATAATGGTTTTTTTGTTAAATAGTAATACTGGTGCTAGATATGCCAAAGTTTTGCCCGTGCCTGTACCTGCTTCAATAACAAGAGAAGACTTATTATAAATGGTATCACCAACGGCTTGAGCCATGCTGAGTTGTTCTGCCCTTGGACTGAAGTCCTTTATATTTTGACTTAATTGTCCATTGAGAGAGAATATGTGAGAGAGTTGATCTTGATAATTCATTTATAGGAAAATTTTTGGGGGTAAGTCTAGCAAAATTTGATGTGATCGTATAGGAAAGACAGTCGAAATCATCAAAGATGAAATAATTAATTTATATTTATAAAACCGATATTTATTAAACCATATATACCTTGCTAATTCCCTATTTTCCATGGATAATAGAGCGTCTTTTTACGCCTAAGAATTTGCGTAAAAAAGGATAAGTTTTGTTGGTGAAAACTCAATGCGGCAATCGGCATAAGACATTGATAATCAACATTTTTCTTAAAATGAATTAGCCGCTTGCAACGCGTGCGGAATATCGCGTTGTTTTATAAAGCAAACGTTTATGCTTAATAACGTTATCAATGCACCCAGCAACATACAGTCGTGAGATTGACTGGCGCGAGAAACACGAGGTCGATAACGAAGCAAAGTGCAGTTTATTTTGAGGTCTTTTAAAATATTTAATAAGAGAATTGACAATGAAAAGAATGTTAATCAATGCGACTCAAAAAGAAGAGTTGCGTGTAGCGCTAGTTGACGGACAGCGCTTATTTGACCTGGATATTGAAAGCCCAGGACATGAGCAAAAAAAAGCGAATATCTACAAAGGGAAAATTACTCGCGTTGAGCCAAGCTTAGAAGCGGCTTTTGTGGATTATGGTGCAGAACGTCATGGTTTTTTGCCATTAAAAGAAATTGCTCGTGAATATTTTCCCGATGATTATGTTTTCCAAGGTCGTCCGAATATTCGCGATATCTTGAGCGAAGGCCAAGAAGTTATTGTTCAAGTTAATAAGGAAGAACGCGGAAACAAAGGCGCAGCCTTAACCACTTTTGTTTCTCTTGCGGGTAGTTATTTGGTCATTATGCCAAATAATCCGCGTGCGGGTGGGATCTCTCGTCGTATCGAAGGGGATGAGCGCACTGAATTAAAAGAGGCATTAAGTTCATTAGATGTGCCTGAAGGCGTAGGCTTGATTGTTCGTACCGCTGGTGTGGGCAAATCTCCAGAAGAGTTGCAGTGGGACTTAAAAGTTTTACTTCACCATTGGGAAGCAATTAAACAAGCATCTCAAAATCGTCCAGCGCCTTTCTTGATTCACCAAGAAAGTGATGTGATTGTACGTGCTATTCGTGATTATTTGCGCCGTGATATAGGCGAGATCCTTATTGATAGCCCTAAAGTGTTTGAGAAAGCAAAAGAGCATATCAAACTTGTTCGCCCAGATTTCATCAATCGCGTGAAACTTTATCAAGGCGAAGTGCCTCTTTTCAGCCACTATCAGATCGAATCTCAAATCGAGTCAGCATTCCAACGTGAAGTGCGTTTACCTTCTGGCGGTTCAATCGTTATTGATGTAACTGAAGCCTTAACTGCTATTGATATTAACTCCGCGCGTTCTACCCGTGGTGGCGATATTGAAGAAACTGCATTGAATACTAACCTTGAAGCGGCAGATGAAATTGCTCGCCAATTACGCTTGCGTGACTTAGGTGGTTTAGTGGTTATCGATTTCATTGATATGACGCCAGTTCGTCACCAACGTGAAGTGGAAAATCGTATTCGTGATGCCGTTCGCCAAGATCGTGCTCGTATTCAAATTAGCCGCATTTCTCGTTTTGGTTTGTTAGAAATGTCGCGTCAGCGTTTAAGTCCTTCATTAGGTGAGTCTTCACATCACATTTGTCCTCGTTGTCAAGGAACAGGTAAAGTGCGTGATAACGAGTCTCTTTCCTTGTCTATCTTGCGTTTAATCGAGGAAGAAGCGTTAAAAGAAAACACCAAGCAAGTGCATACGATTGTGCCTGTACAAATTGCTTCTTATCTTCTTAACGAAAAACGTAAAGCAATTAGCAATATTGAAAAACGTCACAATGTAGATGTTATTGTTGCGCCAAATGAAGCAATGGAAACACCTCACTTTAGCGTTTTCCGTTTACGCGATGGCGAAGAAGTGAATGAATTAAGCTATAACTTAGCGAAAATTCACTGTGAGAAAGATGAAAGCACTGAGGAATCTCTTGTTTCTCGTAATGTGGAAACAACTGTTGTTGCTGAACAACCCGCAGTTGAAAGTGCGGCAGTGGCGCTTTCTATTTCTGAAGCTGCTCCGACTCCAGTTGAGCGTAAATCGAATGAACCGTCTTTGTTAGCGAAAATTATCGCGAAGATTAAAGGCTTGTTTGCTTCTGAATCCGAAGAAAATAAACCAAAAAATAACCGCACTTCGCGCAATTCTAATCGTAATCAACGTCGTCCACAGGATCGTCGAACTTCTCGTCGTCCTCGTTCTGAAAATAACGAAACGGAAAGAACCGAAGAACAAGTTCGTAATATTCGTGAGCGTAATCAACGCCGTCCGCGCCGTAACTTAGTGGAAGAAAGTATCGCTGAAAGTGCGGTAAATTCTACACCGGTTTTTGAGGCTAAAGATGAAAAAACTGAGCAAGTGACTCAACGCCGTCAACGTCGTGATTTACGTAAACGCGTGCGTGTTGAAGATAATGAGATGGCTGTTGAAAATAACGAAAACATTGTTGAACAAATGCCAGAAGTGGCGGTTGTCGAACTTCAGGCCGTTCAAGATGATGAAAAACCAGCTCGTCAAAACCAAGAACGTTCTGAACGTCAAGATCGTCAACGTCGTACTCCACGTCATTTACGTGCAGCTAATAATCAACGTCGTCGCCGTAATCAAGAGCCAAAATCACCAATGCCATTATTTGCTGCAGTGGCTTCACCTGAATTGGCAAGTGGAAAAGCTTGGGTAGACTATTCAACAGTGAACGCTCAGAAAGAAAATAATTTCTTATCTGTGGATGAATTGCTCGAGCAAGAGAAAACTAAAAAAGGTTTTATCACGCCAGCAATGGGAATTGTTGTTGAAGAAAAATCTCTTGAAGTAAAACCAGCATTAGATTTTATTACTCAGCCAGCTAATGAATCTGTACAGAAAAAAGTACAAGAATCTTTAGAGCGTTTAAATTCTCATAAACCTCAAGAAATGGTTGAGTCTATTGAGTCAACGATTACCGTAAATGAGCCTGAAATTGTAAATGAACCAACCTTTGTTCGTACTTATGAGTTTAATGGGCGTTTAGGGACTATTTCTTCAGTTACTCATACAAAAGCGGAGATGACTTTGGCAAAAGCGAGTGATGAAATGCCTCAGCCATTCCCAATTATTGAATGGCAAGATTCTCGTTATTATTTTTATGGTAAAGGGTCAGCAGGGCATCATTGTGCGATTAGCCATGTATATTCTGAGCCTACCCGAGCAGAATCAGAGTAATCTAAAATAAAAAGTTAGAATTGGCGTGATTTTTATTACGTCAATTCTTTTTATTTTGGGGTTGCAGTAAAAATAATCACTTGATAAAAACGAGATAATTTCTGCTTGACGGTCTTTCTCAAAAAACGTATTATGCGTGCGCATTAAATCACGGAGGAATGGTCGAGTGGTTGAAGGCACCGGTCTTGAAAACCGGCGAGGGTTTACGCCCTCCTAGGGTTCGAATCCCTATTCCTCCGCCATCAAATTTTGATAAAAAACCTAAGTCACTGACTTAGGTTTTTTATATTTATTCAAATTCATCCAACCATTTCAATAAAATAGCCTCAAGAATTGATTCATTTGATTTATTAGGATCATCGTCAAAATCCTCAAGTTCACAAATCCATTTATGTAAATCAGTAAAACGAACTGTTTTTGGATCTAAATTTGGATTACGATCGTAAAGTTCTTCCGCTATTAATTGGGCATCTGTCCATTTCATTAGTGGGCGGCCTCATTGGCATGGTTAATGTTATATTTCGGAATTTCTACCACAAGATCTTCGTCTCCCACCACACATTGGCAAGATAAACGACTATCCATTTCTAATCCCCAAGCTTTATCCAGCATATCTTCTTCTTGATCACTCGTTTCATTTAGAGAGTCAAAACCTTCACGGATAATCACATGGCAGGTTGTACAAGCACAGGAGCCATCACAAGCATGATGAATTTCTACTCCTGCATTGTGTGCAACTTCTAATAAATTATCACCTGCCGCAGCATCAACAACCATACCTTCGGGACAAAATTCTTCATTAGGTAAAAAAATCACTTTTGGCATAACACTTTCCTCAAAATTATTTAATAATCTGACCGCACTTTTACGGTTTTTCAATATCTGACAAATTTTTGCCTGTCAAAGCTTTATTAATCGATGCATTCATTCGACGTGCTGCAAATTCTTGTGTAGCAATATCCAAGGCTTTAATTGCTTGCGCGATTGCATCACGATCTGAATCATGTTTTACATCCATTAATTGTTTTAACACACTTTCAATATGATGGAACTCTTCTGTGCTAAGCAATTCAGCACCATCAACTTGCAACGCAACAATCACACTTTCAATCACACGATCTGCTTCTACTCGCTGCTCGGCTAATTCGCGAGCTTGTAAATCCTCTTGTGCATTATCAAAAGAAGATTTTATCATTGCGGTCACTTCTTCATCTGTTAAACCATAAGAAGGTTTAATTTGAATTGATGCCTGCACTTTCGTCGATTTTTCCATTGCAGTCACACTTAATAAACCATCTGCATCGACTTGATAAGTCACTCGAATATGAGCAGCACCCGCAGCCATTGCCGGAATACCTCGTAGAGTAAAACGCCCTAAAGAGCGACAATCATCTACCAGCTCACGTTCACCTTGTACGACATGAACGGTCATTGCTGTTTGACCATCTTTGAAAGTAGTAAACTCTTGTGCACGAGCCACAGGAATTGTTGTGTTACGTGGAATAATTTTTTCCACCAATCCACCCATCGTCTCAATGCCTAAAGAAAGCGGAACAACATCCAGCAACAACATATCAGAATCAGTTTTATTACCGACTAAAACATCCGCTTGAATTGCGGCACCAAGTGCTACAACTTTATCTGGATCAATGGAAGTGAGTGGGGTTTGACCAAAAAACTCGCCAACCTGTTCTCGTACATATGGCACTCGAGTTGAACCACCAACCATTACCACCGCTTGCACTTCTTTAGATTCAACATTGGCATCTTTCAAAGCTCGGCGACAAGTTAGCAATGAACGTTTTACCAGTGAATGAATCAAATCATTAAATTGTTCTCGTGAAATTTCTACTGAAAAATTCTGCCAAGAAATTACCGCACTTTTCTCAGTACTTAAAGCAATTTTGGCTTGGCTAGCAAGCGTTATCAGTTCGCGCTGTTGATTTGGGGTTTGTGGTTTTACTTGGGTTTGTTCAACGACCCAATCTGCTATTAAATGGTCAAAATCATCACCACCTAGCGCAGTATCGCCACCCGTGGCTAGAACTTCAAAGACACCTTTTGATAAGCGTAAAATTGAAATATCAAATGTACCACCACCTAAATCATAAACGGCAATAATCCCTTCCTGTCCGCTATCTAATCCATAAGCGACTGCAGCTGCAGTAGGTTCATTCAATAAACGTAATACATTTAGCCCAGCTAAACGCGCAGCATCCTTAGTACTTTGACGTTGAGCATCATCGAAATAAGCAGGAACCGTAATCACAACCCCAGAAAGCTCACCACCAAGTCGTTGTTCTGCAATGTGATTTAAGCGTGATAAAATATCTGAAGACACTTCAATTGGACTTTTAGGCCCCTGTGCCGTAACAATTAAAGGTAATCCATTTTCGCTCGCCACAAATTCATAAGGCAAACTAGGATAACGAGACTGAACATCAGCAAGGCTACGACCAATTAGGCGTTTTACCGAAATTATCGTATTTTTTGGATCAAGTGAGGCTTGTTCAAAGGCTTCTAAACCAACTTTCGTCTCTTCAACGCCATAATGAACAACTGATGGTAAAAGACTACGCTCTTTTTCATCATTAAGAATCACGGATTGCCCACTACGCACGGATGCAACCAAAGAATTGGTTGTTCCCAAATCAATCCCAACGGCTAAACGATGTTGATGCGGTGCAGCAGCTTGTCCTGGTTCTGCAATTTGTAATAATGCCATATGCTATTTTTCTACTGGTTATGCGACGGAATACGCCAAATCAAATTTATTTTTTTCTGCAAAGCTTGATTGGTAATGGGTTTCAATATTGACTTCGTGTTTTTGACGTTCATCAATCGCTATTTTTCTCTCTTCGCTAAAGTCAGGCGAGAATACAAAAATTTGATTACCATCCAATTGTTTCACATCATCTTGCCAATTTTGCCAAAATAGACCTTGATAAAAAGCCTCTAAATCACCATTCAATGCCCAAGCTAAAAATTCTGTATAAGTAAAATTTAAATTATGCCAAGTAAGATCTTTTGGTGAAAAATAATAAATTTTGCCAAGGTTATCGCCTAAGGAACCACCATTTAATGCAAAGTAACCGCCTATCACATCATCAGCAACCAATAAATACTTTGGTTTTTCACCAGACTCACTAAAAGACTTACTAAAATTCCAATCCATCAATCCACGCGGTAATTTAAAACTTCCTGAACCTAAAATACGCAACCAACCATGATGAATTAAAATTCCACCTGTTTCATAAATCACAGCCCCCATTGGTGATGACGTAGGCATTTGCATGGTAAAAAGTTCACGTTCTGCACTTGATTGATCTTTTTTAATGACATAACAATGATTCTGTGCACTTTCAATCCATTGGGAAAGTATAGGCCAAGCAGAGTTTTCTGGAGATATTAGTTGTTCGAGAGTTTGCATAATATCAAGGGATATTGAGATATAGATCTATTACAGTTCAAAAAGGCGTTCTTCTACACGTTCAATTTCTTCAGAAAGCTTACTAGTAAAACGTAATTTATCACACTGTTGAGATGCTTTCGTCCATTGTTGGGATTTCAGACTATCCGAAAGTGCGGTTAATAATGACTGAGTTTCTTGTTTAATTTCTTTTACAAAAACGTTTAATGCACCTTCATCTTTCTGATGTTCAAGTTCTTCTAGTTGTTCTCGCCACTGTAACTGTTGCATTAAAAACGCCACATCTTGTGTACTTTTTTGTTCAAGATCTATCTGTTCACCAGTATTAAGCGCAATAATAGCTTCCGCTCGCAAAATTGGGTCTTTTAACGTTTTTAAGGCATCATTCACTTCGGTGGATTTTTGCATCGCAACGCGTTGTTCTAACGCACTACTTGATACAAAATTATCTGGATGTAGCGTCTTTTGCAATTCTAAATAACGTGTATTTAGCGCCTTCTCATCTAACTGAAAATCAATGGGTAAATCAAAAATTTGAAAAGGATTTAACATCAGATTATTACCTTAAATATGGAAACTTTCACCACAGCCACAAGATTCTTTTACATTTGGATTATTGTATTTGAAGCCTTCATTTAAGCCTTCTTTCACATAATCCAACTCAATACCATTGAGATAAACTAAGCTTTTTGGATCAACAATAATATTCACACCGTGCTGTTCAAAAACTTGATCTTCTTCATTTAAGACATCAACAAATTCAAGCACATAAGCTAAGCCAGAACAGCCTGATGTTTTCACTCCTAAACGCAAACCAATACCCTTGCCACGATTATCCAAAAAAGCTTTCACTCGTTGAGCGGCTTTTTCTGTTAATGTAATACTCATATATCCCCCAAAACCACTAAAAGTGCGGTCAAAACCGACCGCACTTTTTCATATTATTCGCCTTTTTTGGATTTGTAATCAGCAATTGCCGCTTTAATTGCATCTTCCGCCAAAATAGAACAGTGTACTTTTACTGGTGGCAATTCTAATTCTTCTGCAATTTGGCTATTTTTGATAGCGCCTGCTTCTTCTAAAGATTTACCTTTCACCCACTCTGTAATTAATGAGCTAGATGCAATAGCAGAACCGCAACCATAAGTCTTGAATTTTGCATCTTCAATAATGCCGTTATCATTTACTTTAATTTGTAACTGCATTACATCACCACAAGCTGGCGCACCCACCATGCCAGTACCAACATTGCTATCTTTTTTATCCATAGAACCCACATTGCGTGGATTTTCATAATGATCGATTACTTTTTCGCTATAAGCCATTTTAACTTTCCTTTTTTAAATCCTTGAGAAACGCCATTTAATAATAGCAGTTAAATCCTAGTGAGCTGACCACTCAATTGTACTGAGGTCGATACCTTCTTTAAACATATCCCATAATGGCGATAATGCACGAAGTTTTTCCACCGCACCTTTTACTAAATTAATAGTGTAATCAATTTCTTCTTCAGTAGTATAACGGCCAAGTGTAAAACGAATTGAACTGTGTGCCAATTCATCATTTAAACCAAGTGCGCGCAATACATAAGATGGCTCTAGGCTAGCTGATGTACAAGCAGAACCAGAAGATACAGCGATATCACGCAACGCCATCATTAAAGATTCACCTTCAACATAGTTAAAGCTAATATTTAAATTGCTATCTAAACGGTGCTCCATTGAGCCATTTACGTAGGTTTCTTCAATACCTTTTAAGCCATTATATAAACGATCACGAAGAGCTTTTAAACGTGGCATTTCTGATGCCATTTCTTCTTTTGCAATTCGATAGGCCTCGCCCATTCCCACGATTTGGTGAACAGGTAATGTACCTGAACGCATTCCGCGCTCATGACCACCACCATGAATAATCGCTTCTAAACGGATACGTGGTTTACGACGAACATATAACGCACCAATACCTTTAGGCCCATAAAGTTTATGGCTAGACATAGATAATAAATCAACTGGCAACTCTTCCAAGTTAATCGCAACTTTGCCCACACTTTGAGTTGCGTCCACATGGAAAATAGTTTTATTTGCACGACAAAGCTCACCAATAGCTTTAATATCTTGCAACACACCAATTTCATTATTGGCATGCATAATTGAAACTAAAATAGTATCTGGACGAAGTGCGGCTTTAAATTTTTCTAAATCAATTAAACCATCAGACTCGGGTGATAAATAAGTCACTTCAAAACCTTCGCGCTCTAATTGACGACAAGTATCTAAGACGGCTTTATGCTCAGTTTTGCAAGTGATAATATGTTTACCTTTAGTTTGATAAAAATGCGCAGCGCCTTTAATTGCAAGGTTATCTGATTCTGTCGCACCAGAAGTAAACACAATTTCACGAGAATCGGCACCAATAAGATCCGCAATTTGATTACGAGCCACGTCAACCGCTTCTTCTGCTTGCCAACCAAATTTATGCGAGCGAGAAGCTGGGTTACCGAATGTACCGTCAATGGTTAAAAACTCCATCATTTTCTTCGCAACACGCTCGTCCACAGGACAAGTTGCTGCATAGTCTAAATAAATAGGTAATTTCATTTTTCACTCCTAAATCATTCTAAATTTGACCGCACTTTTAATGCATTTTGCACTGTACGGACTACTTTCCTTTATTGATTAACAATTAATAAATTCTCAAAATCGCTATGAGTTTGGCGTTTTGATTCACGTTTACTCACCAATTCAGCCAAAGTAATTTCATTGAGAAAACTTTCAATGCGATTACTCAGATCTTCCCACAATGTATGAGTTAAACATTCTACGCCATTTTGACAATTTCCACGACCAAGACATTTTGTCACATGAATATTTTCATTTACCGCTGAAATAATCATTCCCACTGAAATTTGGTCACTTGGTAAACCTAGCTGATAACCTCCACCAGGTCCACGAACACTTTTTACTAATCCATCACGACGTAATTTAGCAAAAAGTTGTTCTAAATAAGATAACGAAATATGTTGACGTTCAGAAATATCTGCAAGGCTCACAGGACCTTTTTCTGCATTTAAAGCGATATCTAAAACCGCAGTGACTGCATAACGACCTTTTGATGTAAGTTTCATAAAGTGTTCCTAAAAAGTGATGTTGCAATATTTACATATCCTACTAAATCAGTCAATTAATCTAAATCAAGATCAATTCGTTTTTCGACCGCACTTAGCATGCCATTTAAAATATTTAATTCATTTTTTTCAAGTTGAGCGCGATAATATAAACGCTTTAATTTATGCATAACACCTTGATTTTGAATGAATCCTAGTGATTGATATACACGCTCAGTATGCTCAAAAAAATAAGCAAGTTGTTCTGCAGTTGGATAGTTTTGTTCTATTAAAGAAAGTGAATTTTCCTTCTTATCTTTAGCTAAAAATGCCATACGCAATTCATAGCTTACCAACTGTACCGCCATTGCCAAATTTAAAGAAGAATAATCAGGATTAGCTGGGATATTCAAATGGTAATGACATTTCAACAATTCTTCATTCGTTAATCCAATACGTTCACGACCAAACACAATAGCTATCTTGCCTTCATGCGCTACAACTTTTTCCGCGCATTCTCGAGGCTCGATCAATGTACTTTGCAAATGACGTAAACGAGCACTTGTTCCAATCACTAAAGAGCAATCATAGACAGCTTCATCAAAACTATCGACAACTCTGGCATTTTTTACTATATCTTCTGCGCCAGCTGAAAGAACATAAGATTGTTCATCAACAGATTTTGGTGAAACAAGACAAATCTGGGTCAATCCCATTGTTTTCATTGCTCTAGCAGCAGAACCAATATTACCGCTATGCGAAGTCTCAATTAAAACAATACGAATATTTTCCAACATAATGATGCCCGACTAAAATTTAAGGGTATTCTACCACAATAACCGCTAAAAATAGTCAAGAATTTAAGCAAATTAAAGAAATTTAAAATATTAGAGATGAATAATAATAAAAATAAGGATGGTGGGTTGTGAGAGGCTCGAACTCTCGACCGACGGATTAAGAGTCCGCTGCTCTACCAACTGAGCTAACAACCCAACTGGACAACTAAATCAGAGAGTGGTGGGTCGTGAAGGATTCGAACCTTCGACCAACGGATTAAAAGTCCGCTGCTCTACCGACTGAGCTAACGACCCATAAATTGATTTTAAATATTTTTAAAATCTTCAGATTTGGTTTTAAATGGTGCCCGAAGCCAGACTTGAACTGGCACGCCTCGAAAGGCGAGGGATTTTAAATCCCTTGTGTCTACCGATTCCACCACTCGGGCAAATTGGAGCGGGAAACGAGGCTCGAACTCGCGACCCCGACCTTGGCAAGGTCGTGCTCTACCAACTGAGCTATTCCCGCATTTATCGCTAATCAGCATTGCTGATTGACAACGGGGCGTATTTTACGGTTTTATAGTCTTGTGTCAAATAAAAAAATAAAAAAAAGCTTTATTTGATTAAAAATAAGACAAAATAATAAAAGTACGCTAGAAAATATCGCACTTTATCCAAAATTAGAGTTTTAGGTCATCTAGTAGGCTACCTTTTGCTGCCTGTAAATATTGGATCATTGACCATACTGTTAAAATGGCTGCGATGTAAAGCAAGATTATAGCGGCAATTTCCATATAGTTATTGTAACGCCATAATAATCCGCCTAGGGCTAACATTTGTGCGGTTGTTTTCCATTTTCCCCACCAAGAGACAGCAACTTTACTACGCTCTCCGAGTTCAGCCATCCATTCACGTAATGCGGAAATAATAATTTCGCGAGAAATCATAATAATCGCAGGAATCGTAATCCACAGAGAGTGTTGATATTCAACGATGAGAACCAAGGCGGCGACAACCATTACTTTATCCGCAACAGGATCCAAAAAAGCGCCAAATCTTGTAGTTTGTTTCCATTTACGAGCCAAATAACCATCAAGCCAATCAGTAACACCGGCAATAAAGAATATGAATGTAGTAATAAAAGAGGAGGATTCGATAGGTAAATAAAATGCAATCACGAAAAACGGAATCAGAATTACGCGAAACATCGTTAGGAAAATAGGAATATTAAATTTCATAGAAATGAACCGCTCTTGGTGTTAGAGATACACCTATTCTAAAGTATCTAAGAATATAAAAAAAGCCACATTATGTGGCTTTCTTGTAAATAATTACGAATTAAAGTTTATCAGCGTTTTGTTTTAAGTATTTTGCAACGCCTTCAGGGTTATCTTGCATCCCTTCTTTACCTTTTTCCCATTGAGCAGGGCAAACTTCACCGTGATCTTCGTGGAATTGTAATGCATCAACCATACGTAACATTTCATCGATGTTACGACCTAATGGAAGATCGTTTACTACTTGGTGACGAACGACACCATTTTTGTCGATTAAGAATGAAGCGCGTAATGCAACGCCTGCTTCAGGATGTTCAATACCGTATGCTTGAGCAATTTCGTGTTTTACGTCTGCTGCTAATGCATATTTAACTTGGCCGATACCACCATTTTCAGTTGGGGTGTTACGCCATGCATTGTGAGTGAATTGAGAGTCGATAGAAACACCAACTACTTCTACGCCACGTTTTTTGAATTCTTCATAACGGTGGTCAAATGCGATTAACTCAGAAGGGCAAACAAAGGTAAAGTCTAATGGGTAGAAAAAGATTACTGCAGCTTTTCCAGCAATGTGTTTTTTAAAGTTGAAGTTATCAACGATTTCGCCATTGCCTAATACAGCAGATGAAGTAAAATCTGGTGCTTGACGGGTTACTAATACCATAGTCATAATTCCTATATAAAGTTAAGTTAAAGTTTTGCCACACAAAATAGCGGCGCGGTTCTATTTGAAACGCCGACATTTTATACTCGATTTTATCTATTAAAGCAATTAATCTTATCTAAAATAAGGTGGAAATATGCAACAACACAATCTCTCAACAACATTTGTCCATGCAGGGCGTAAAAAACGCTTTTCACAAGGATCTGTAAACCCCGTTTTACAGCGAGCTTCTTCATTAGTATTTGACAGTATTGAAGATAAAAAACACGCTACTCAACATAGAGCAAAAGGCGAATTATTTTATGGCAGAAGAGGGACGCTAACACATTTTGCTTTACAAGATTTAATGTGCGAAATGGAGGGCGGCGCAGGTTGTTATCTTTATCCTTGTGGTGCAGCAGCAGTAACTAATTCGATTCTTTCTTTTGTAAAAACTGGCGATCATGTGTTAATGAGTGGCGCAGCTTACGAGCCAACCCAAGATTTCTGTAATATTGTGCTGAAAAAAATGCAGATCGATACCACTTATTACGATCCTCTTATTGGTGCTGATATTGCAACGCTTATTCAACCTAATACAAAAGTACTTTTCTTGGAAGCACCGAGTTCTATTACAATGGAAATTCCAGATATTCCGACTATTGTGAAGGTTGCAAGAAAGGTGAATCCTAATATTGTGATTATGATTGATAATACTTGGTCGGCAGGTGTTCTATTTAAAGCGTTAGAGCATGACATTGATATTTCTATTCAAGCGGGTACGAAATATTTAGTGGGGCATTCTGATATTATGATTGGTACTGCTGTTGCTAATGCCCGAACTTGGGATCAGCTTAGAGAACATTCCTATTTAATGGGGCAAATGGTGGATGCAGATTCTGCTTATACGACTGCTCGTGGTATTCGTACATTGGGTGTACGATTAAAACAACATCAGGAAAGCAGTATTAAAGTAGCAAAATGGTTGAGTGAGCAACCAGAAGTAAAAACTGTGTACCATCCAGCCTTACCAAGTTGCCCTGGTCATGAATTCTTTTTACGAGACTTTAGTGGTAGCAGTGGCTTATTTTCTTTTGAACTAACTAAGCGATTGACATCGGAACAAGTCTCACATTTCATGGATCATTTTCGACTGTTCACTATGGCTTATTCATGGGGAGGATTTGAGTCTCTAATTCTTTGTAATCAACCAGAAGAAATTGCACATATTCGTCCAAATATTAAACGTAACCTTACTGGTTCATTAATTCGTGTGCATATCGGCTTTGAAGATGTAGATGAATTGATTGCAGATTTAAAAGCTGGATTTGAGCGAATTGCCTGAAAGTGCGGATAAAAAAATGCCTGTTTTACACAGGCATTTTTTTATAGGATTATTTTTGCTCTGACACTAAGCCAATTTTCGAACCGTCAGCAAAATGTACTGAAGTCCCGATAATGTCTACTTGGATATTTTTCCCTTGTTGCAAGTGCGGACGAATTTGAGAAAGCACGGCTTCTTCAGTTGTTGATAATGTTACTGTTTCGCTAGCTTTTGGAGCAATTGTTTTTCCAAATTGTAATGCTGGAAGATTTGCCACATAGAATGGTTGGTTATTTTCTTTATAAACAGTTAACCATTGCGCTTCTAAAATAGCTTTATCACTTAAGTTTGTAATTTCATAAGTGATAGAAAACGATTTTAAATCATCTGTTACAGAAACATTTGTTACTTTTACATTCGCAACTTTTAGAAACTCTGCATTTGCTTGAGTGACTAAATCATCCGTTTTTACTTGAGGTTGTTGTACTGCTTGTTGAGTCGGTTGAGTAGTTTCTGTTGCTGCAGGTTTTTCTGCTACTTTTTCTTCTTTATCGTTACAAGCTGTTAATGCAATTGAACCTGCGATGATACTTGCAAAGAGAAAAGATTTATTAAATTTCATTGTAAATTCCTTCATTATATTTTGTTAGTTGAGTTGTACTCGTTTTTCAAGTGATCAATTATAGCCTATGCGAGCCTTTATGACAGTCTTTTATTTTGAAAGTTCATAGAAGTTGTTTTATTATACTTTTCATTTTCCTTGATAAGTTAAGTAGAGAAGTACAATGAAACATATTCATATCTTAGGTATTTGTGGGACGTTTATGGGCGGCGTGGCGATGATTGCTAAACAAATGGGCTATCACGTGACGGGTTCCGATACTAATGTTTACCCTCCAATGAGCACTTTTTTAGAAGAGCAAGGTATCGAGATTATTCCAAATTATGATGTCGCACAATTACAACCAGCGCCTGATATGGTAATCATTGGTAATGCGATGAAACGCGGTAATCCTTGCGTAGAATATGTGTTGGAAAATAATTTGAAATACACATCTGGTCCTCAATGGTTACATGATCATTTATTGCGCGATCGTTGGGTATTGGCAGTTTCTGGTACGCATGGAAAGACAACTACAACAGGCATGCTAACGTGGATCTTAGAACAAAATGGCTTAAAACCAGGATTTTTAATTGGCGGAATTGCCGGTAATTTTGGCATTTCAGCTCGTTTAGGAGACAGCCCTTATTTTGTTATTGAGGCTGATGAATATGATACAGCTTTCTTTGATAAACGTTCGAAATTTGTCCATTACAATCCTCGTACACTTATCGTAAATAACATTAGTTTTGACCATGCAGATATTTTTGATGATCTCAAAGCGATCCAACGCCAATTTCATCATATGATTCGAACTATTCCGGCAAGTGGCTTGGTATTAACTTCGGCGAGTGAACAAAGTGTAAAAGAAACGCTGGCATTGGGATGTTGGTCACAACAACAATTTTTAGGCAAAGATAATGAGTGGTTTGCTGAACGTATAACAAATGATGCCTCACATTTTGCGGTCTTCCATCATGGTGAAAAAGTGGCAGAAGTAAAATGGAATGTAGTCGGACAACATAATATGCATAATGCTTTAATGGCAATAGCGGCTGCTCATCATGCGGGTGTGTCTATTGAAGAAGCATGTAAAGCATTGGGATCTTTTGTAAATGCTAAACGTCGTTTAGAAGTAAAAGGCGAAGTTAATGGCATCACCGTTTATGATGATTTTGCTCATCATCCAGAAGCTATTCTCGCTACGCTAACCGCTTTACGAGATAAAGTAGGGGGCGGAGTGCGAATTCTTGCAGTGCTTGAACCTCGTTCTAACACAATGAAAATGGGCGTTCATAAAGATGAAATTGCGCCTGCACTTGGTCGAGCTGATGAAGTGTTTATGCTTCAACCAGAACAGCTTCCTTGGGAAGTGGCAGATATTGCAAACCAATGTGTACAACCTGCCTATTGGAATGCAAATTTAGATCGATTAGTCGATATGATTGTAGCTGAGGCCCAACCTACAGATCATATTTTGGTGATGTCTAACGGCAGTTTTGGTGGCATTCATCAAAAAATTCTTGATAAGCTTAAACAGAAATAATAAAAGTGCGGTTAATTTAGAAAATGTTTTTAAGTTGACCGCACTTTTTATTGAGTTAACGTAACATTTAATTTGTAATTTATAAAAGGAATCTTTGTAGAATGGCTGATCCACATATTAAATCACCGATGGATTTTTTAGATAATCTGACCGTCATTATTTATCGCTCTGGCTTTGTGATAGCGGCGTTGGCTATTCTTGCCATGAGTTGGTATCCAGATTTACCGCTTACATTTATACTAATTGCGGCAACTTGCTGTGCTTCTTCATTACATATTTATCTCAAATCCTTCCGATTGCTTTTTCAATTTGCTACTTGGATAGGATTACTTTTTTATATTAATCATTATCCCGCTTTGGCCCTTGGCGGTACGTTACTTACTTTAGGTGGTTTGTGTTTTAAAGAATATTTTTGTTTCCGCGTACCTTTTTTAAATTTACAGCCGATATTTGTGGCTTGCTTGTGGTTTTCATGGGTGTTAAATAATCTTATCGCATTACGCATTTTTTCTATTATTTCTGGTGTATTACTTTTAGTTTTAGCGATACAAAAATGGCGAATGCCTTTGCATTTTGATATTGGAGATAAAACAAAATATCAAATTTAGAAAAGAAAATGACCGCACTTTTATGTGCGGTCATTGTTTTTAGAATGGTTTATTTAGCTAAGCATTCCATATAACTATCTGCAGTAGATTGTAAGAATGTTGCATAAGAATTTTTGCCTAAAGTGACTTTATCGCCAATTGGGTCGAGTTGTCCTACATTGACTTTAGTATTTTGAGCTAAAGATTCAATCACTTTTGGCGTAAATTGTGGTTCTGCGAATAAGCAATTTACTTTATGTTCTGCGATTTCTTCTTTAATGTGCGCTAAAGTTTTTGCACCTGGTGCAACTAATGGATTGATGGTGAAGTAACCGGTTTGTTTTAAACCATAAGCATCGTTGAAATAACCATAAGCATCGTGGAAAACGTAGAAACCTTTATCTTTAACATTCGCAAGTTGTGCTGTGATTTTTTCACCTTGTTCTGCCAAAGTGCGGTTAAAATCTGAAAGATTTTGTGCAATTAAATCTTTTTTATCTGGGAATTGTGCAGTTAATTTATCCGCTACTTTTTGTGCAACAATTTTGCTGATCGCTGGAGAATACCAAACGTGCCAGTTTGTTGTTAAACCTTCGTCATGATCATGGTGATCGTGATCATGGTCGTGGTGTTCATGCTCGTGCTTATGATCATGGTCGTGTTCATGTTCGTGATCGTGTTTATGTTCGTGTTTGTGCTCATGTTCATGTTTATGTTTATGTTTATGATCGTGATCGCCATCTTCATGGAAATGCTCGTGGTGAGCTTGACTTAATAAAGGTTCTACATCAGCAAGATCTGCAATGGTAATCACTTTTTTACGTTCAATTTGGCTAATTGGTTTGTCTAAAAATGAATCAACATCCTCACCAATCCATACAACTAAATCTGCAGATTTTACTTTTTGAATATCAGATAATTTCAAATTGTAGTCATGCGGAGAGGCGCCTGCAGGAACAAGGACTTGTGTGCCAGTTACGCCATCTGCAATAGATGAAACAATAAAACCTAAAGGTTTTACTGATGCCAATACATCGGCATTCGCCATCATTGGCGCACTTAAAAGTGCGGCAGAAACGGCGCTAATTTTTAAAAGTTTTTTCATATTTCTGTTTCCTTACTTGTTAGTAATAATTCTCAAAGGGAAAAAGACTACGCCTTTTTATATAAATTGCAACGATTTTATAGAGAATCTGAGGGAAAATTTTTCATTTTCAAAGTAAATAGGTTTCATTCGATAAAAAATGCACATTTATGGTCAATGTGCATTTTCAAGAGGAGATTAAGATTTTTTCTTTAGTAATTTATCTATTACACGAGAAACAGCAAAAAAACCAAAGGTTGCCGTAATCATCGTGGCTGCGCCAAATCCGTTTGCGCAATTCATTGTGGCAGAAATTGCACAACCTTCAGTCATTTGTGGGAATATTAGAGGTTGTGTTGAAAATACCGCATCGATACTAAATTTGCGTTTTGGATTTTGGCTAAAATTGTAATCCTTGCGCAAATCCGACCGCACTTTGGCTAGGAGTGGATCTTGAATGGTTTTACTAAGATCGGCAATTTGAATTTGGGTTGGATCAGTTTGACCGCCAGCACCACCAATAGTAATCACATTAATTTTGTTGCGTTTACAATAAGCAATCAGCGACGCTTTAGTTCTCACATTGTCAATGGCATCAATGACATAGTCATAGCCTCGGTTGAGGTAATCTGATTGATTTTCTGGCGAGATAAAATCATCAATAATATTGACGGTACATTCTGGGTTAATTAATTTTACTCGCTCTGACATCACTTCAGTTTTTAGTTTGCCGATTGTGCCGCTCATCGCAGGAAGTTGGCGATTGATATTCGTGACGCAAATATCATCCATATCAATTAATGTGAGTTCACCAATTCCCGAACGTGCTAAGGCTTCTACGACCCAAGAACCCACGCCTCCAATGCCTATTACACAAATATGGGCTTTGCGTAAGCGCGCGAGTCCATCAGCTGTATAAAGTCGACCAATACCGCCAAATCGCTGTTCATAATTGTCCACTGGAGCCATTATTGCAACACCCATACTCGGCCATAGTGTTTTGATAATCCTGCAATATGACCCGCTTGATCACCAATGCCACGATATAAGTCAAAGTGGTGGCCTTTCACCGCACCGCCCACATCAAGTGCAACCATTAAATGCAATTTGTGTGTGCCAAGCCAGTTTCCGTTATTATCAATGTCAGGTACTTCGACTAAAAGAACAGTACCAGATGGTACAACGCTACGATCTGATGCCACAGAAGCCATTGGTACAAGCGGTACACCAGCAGAACCTTTTACTTTGCCACTCGGATCATTTTTAAAGAATACATAAGAAGAATTACGTTCTAACAAACTTTGTACGCGAGAAGGATTACGATTGCCCCATTCACGAATTGCTTGAATAGACATTTTCTCTTTTGGTACTTCACCATCTTCAACCAATAAACGGCCAACAGCTGTGTAGGGAAAGCCATTTTGACCTGCATAAGCGAAGTAATTAAGATTGCCATCACCAAAATCTACGTAACCGCTGCCTTGTACCCCAAGTAAAAAGTTCTCTAACATGGAATCACTATATGCTAATTCTAATCCTTGACCCGCTAATGCACCGGCATAGATTTGCGCACGGCTAAAACGTTTATTTACTGGCATACGATAAATTGGATTTTGGAATTGACCTTGCGGTGAACGACGTGCATGAAGGACAGGAGAGTAGTAGCCTGTCATCAAAACATTTTGATATCCATCGAACCCACGCATAATTTGCGGGTTAATACCAAATTTAGAAAGCTCACTTACATTGGCGCCAGAAAGTACCCAATTCGTAATTTTTTCATAGTTACCATAGAAACGATCAGATAGTTTGCTTGAATAACTTTGTACATTTGAAAGTTGAGTTAAAAAATCGCCCTGATTAATGACCGCACTTTGGTTTTCAACTTGAGAAACTGGCATAAACACAGCTTGTTGATAATTACGACCGGAATATTTCGCACCAAATTGTTGAGGATCGCTGCCATTTGAGGTGGTGGGAATTTGAGTTTTTGTGGTATTAGAAGAGCCACAGGCAACTAAAAGTGCGGTTGTCACTGCAATAGAAAATGTTTTTAATGAGAAAAATTTTCGAACTGACATTTTTAATCCTAAATAAGCTTAAATAAGGCTGCATACGCTATCAAAAATCCTTCAAAACAACCAGTGTTATTTAGTCAAGCTGATTAATAAAAACTCACATTGAACATTTTATTAACAAATGAAACATAAACTTTTGTTTAATTCTTGCAAAAAAATATTAATAGCGTATAGTGCACCACATCAGACGCGGGGTGGAGCAGCTTGGTAGCTCGTCGGGCTCATAACCCGAAGGCCGTCGGTTCAAATCCGGCCCCCGCAACCAACAAATTCTAAAGCCCTGATTTAAGAAAATCAGGGCTTTTCTTTTTACAGTTTAACTCGCTATGATGATCTCAATTAGATCATCTTTTTCTATGCTATAATCCCTCAAAATTTTCAAAACCGGTACCTAAATGAAACAATTATTTGCAACGACTTCTCGTGGCTTTGAAGAATTATTAAAAGTTGAACTCACTGAACTTGGCGCACAAGAGGCAAAAGTGGTTCAAGGTGGCGTTCATTATCAAGCTGATGACGAAACTTTATACCGTACTTTGCTTTGGTCACGCCTTGCTTCACGCATTTTATTTCCTTTGATTGAAACCAAGATTTACAGTGATTTGGATCTTTATGCGGCTGTTTCGGGCTTTAATTGGTTAGCGCAATTTGATGAACGAGTTACATTCTTTGTAGATTTTAATGGAACCAACCAAGAAATTCGTCATACTCAATTTGGTGCGATGCGCGTTAAAGATGGAATTGTCGATTACTTTGAACGTCAGGGTAAAACTCGCCCTGGTGTAGATAAAATTCAGCCGGACGTACGTATCCATGCTTATTTGAATCGTGAAAATTTAGTGATTTCTTTAGATTTAAGTGGGGAAGCATTGCATTTACGAGGCTATCGTGAAGATACTGGTCAAGCGCCTTTACGTGAAACTCTAGCGGCGGCAATTGTTATGCGTTCAGGTTGGCAAGCGGGTTCTCCATTAGTAGATCCAATGTGTGGTTCAGGTACTCTTTTAATTGAAGCAGCGCAAATAGAAGCCAAAATTGCGCCGCAATTTTATCGTTTACATTGGGGATTTGATTTTTGGAAAGCGCATAATCAAGCTGCTTGGGAAAAAGTAAAAAATGAAGCGATTGAATTAGCAGAAGAAAAACAAAGTGAAATTCAACCGCACTTTTATGGATTTGACCTCGATCACCGCGTATTAAAAAAGGCGCAGAAGAATGCACAAAATGCAGGCGTTTCACATTTAATTAAATGGCAACAATGTGATGTTGCAGCGTTGAAAAATCCTCGTTTAAATGAAATCGGTACGGTTATCTGTAATCCACCTTATGGGGAACGTTTAGGAACAACACCAGCTTTAATCGCGCTATATTCTGTATTTGGGCAAAGACTTAAAAAAGAATTTTGTGGTTGGAATGTTTCTGTTTTTAGTAGCGAATCCACGTTGCTTGATTGTTTGAGAATGCGTGCCAGCCGACAGTTTAAAGCAAAAAATGGCCCACTAGATTGTGTGCAGAAGAATTATCAAGTTTCAGAACGAAAATCTGACGAAATTACAGCTGAAAATGAACTAGAATTTAACCGCACTTCGGAGGTGGCAACCGATTTTGCTAATCGATTACAAAAAAATATTAAGAAAATTAGTAAATGGGCAAAGCAACAAGGATTAGATGCTTATCGTTTATATGATGCTGATTTGCCTGAATATAATTTAGCCGTCGATCGTTATGCAGATTACATTGTTGTGCAAGAATATGCAGCACCGAAAAATATTGATGAAAATAAAGCGCGTCAACGTTTATTAGATGCGGTTACTGCAACTTTGTACGTTACAGGTGTAGAAACGAATAAGTTGATCCTCAAAGTTCGTCAGAAACAAAAAGGTGCCAATCAATATGAGAAGTTAGCCAATAAAGGTGAATACTTTTATGTGAATGAATATGGAATACAACTTTGGGTAAATTTGACGGATTATTTAGACACTGGATTATTCTTAGATCACCGTTTAACAAGAAAAATGATTGGTGACTTGGCAAAAGGTAAAGATTTCTTAAACTTATTTGCTTATACCGGCTCAGCAACTGTTCATGCAGCACTTGGTGGTGCTAAATCGACAACTACCGTTGACATGTCCAATACTTATCTTAATTGGGCGGAGCAAAATCTTATTTTGAATGATATTGAAGGTAAACAACATAAATTAATTCAAGCAGATTGCCTTCAATGGTTAGAAAAATGTGATCGTCAATTTGATTTGATATTTGTAGATCCACCGACGTTTTCGAATTCTAAACGTATGGAAGAGAGTTGGGATGTTCAACGAGATCATGTGAAATTAATGAGCAACCTAAAACGAGTTTTGTCGAATAATGGCACAATTGTTTTCTCGAATAATAAACGTGGATTCAAAATGAATTTAGTTGCGTTGGAAGAATTAGGTTTAAGTGCGGTAGAAATTTCGCATAAAACGTTACCGCTAGATTTTGAACGTAATAAACAAATTCATAATTGTTGGATGATTCAACATATATAATGATTTGCCAAGTTGTAAAAATAGTCGAAAAAATAGTGAATTTTAAACAAACTGAATAAAAAACTATCGCTCAAACATTTTTTTTCAAAAAGTGCTAGACAAGGTTTTATTAAATCATTAATATACGCCCCCGCAACGACGCAATAACGCGTTCGTAGCTCAGTTGGATAGAGCGTTGGCCTCCGGAGCCAAAGGTCGCAAGTTCGAATCTTGTCGAGCGCGCCAGGTCAGTGCAATAACAACTTTTAATGGTGGCTATAGCTCAGTTGGTAGAGCCCTGGATTGTGATTCCAGTTGTCGTGGGTTCGAATCCCATTAGCCACCCCATCTTATCTTTATAAGATCTGACGGCGAGTAGCGCAGCTTGGTAGCGCAACTGGTTTGGGACCAGTGGGTCGTAGGTTCGAATCCTATCTCGCCGACCACTTTATTTTGCTCTTTAACAATATATCAGACAATCTGTGTGGGCACTTGTTGATTGACTTGTTTTTAAAATATTTTTAATTTTGAAGTCTTAATAGGTGCTTAACTGAAAAATTCATAATTACTTTTTAAGTAGTGTTTTATTTATAGCTAAGCAGTTTATTGAGCGATTGAACTTGAATTGAAGAGTTTGATCATGGCTCAGATTGAACGCTGGCGGCAGGCTTAACACATGCAAGTCGAACGGTAGCAGGAGAAAGCTTGCTTTCTTGCTGACGAGTGGCGGACGGGTGAGTAATGCTTGGGAATCTGGCTTATGGAGGGGGATAACTACGGGAAACTGTAGCTAATACCGCGTAGAATCGGAAGATGAAAGTGCGGGACCGCAAGGCCGCATGCCATGAGATGAGCCCAAGTGGGATTAGGTAGTTGGTGGGGTAAAGGCCTACCAAGCCTGCGATCTCTAGCTGGTCTGAGAGGATGACCAGCCACACTGGAACTGAGACACGGTCCAGACTCCTACGGGAGGCAGCAGTGGGGAATATTGCGCAATGGGGGCAACCCTGACGCAGCCATGCCGCGTGAATGAAGAAGGCCTTCGGGTTGTAAAGTTCTTTCGGTATTGAGGAAGGAGTGTATGTTAATAGCATACATTATTGACGTTAAATACAGAAGAAGCACCGGCTAACTCCGTGCCAGCAGCCGCGGTAATACGGAGGGTGCGAGCGTTAATCGGAATAACTGGGCGTAAAGGGCACGCAGGCGGTTATTTAAGTGAGGTGTGAAAGCCCCGGGCTTAACCTGGGAATTGCATTTCAGACTGGGTAACTAGAGTACTTTAGGGAGGGGTAGAATTCCACGTGTAGCGGTGAAATGCGTAGAGATGTGGAGGAATACCGAAGGCGAAGGCAGCCCCTTGGGAATGTACTGACGCTCATGTGCGAAAGCGTGGGGAGCAAACAGGATTAGATACCCTGGTAGTCCACGCTGTAAACGCTGTCGATTTGGGGATTGGGCTTAAAGCTTGGTGCCCGTAGCTAACGTGATAAATCGACCGCCTGGGGAGTACGGCCGCAAGGTTAAAACTCAAATGAATTGACGGGGGCCCGCACAAGCGGTGGAGCATGTGGTTTAATTCGATGCAACGCGAAGAACCTTACCTACTCTTGACATCCATGGAATCCTGTAGAGATACGGGAGTGCCTTCGGGAACCATGAGACAGGTGCTGCATGGCTGTCGTCAGCTCGTGTTGTGAAATGTTGGGTTAAGTCCCGCAACGAGCGCAACCCTTATCCTTTGTTGCCAGCGATTCGGTCGGGAACTCAAAGGAGACTGCCAGTGATAAACTGGAGGAAGGTGGGGATGACGTCAAGTCATCATGGCCCTTACGAGTAGGGCTACACACGTGCTACAATGGCGTATACAGAGGGCGGCGATGCCGCGAGGTGGAGCGAATCTCAGAAAGTACGTCTAAGTCCGGATTGGAGTCTGCAACTCGACTCCATGAAGTCGGAATCGCTAGTAATCGCGAATCAGAATGTCGCGGTGAATACGTTCCCGGGCCTTGTACACACCGCCCGTCACACCATGGGAGTGGGTTGTACCAGAAGTAGATAGCTTAACCTTTTGGAGGGCGTTTACCACGGTATGATTCATGACTGGGGTGAAGTCGTAACAAGGTAACCGTAGGGGAACCTGCGGTTGGATCACCTCCTTACCAAAGACGAGAGACAGCGAGTGCTCACACAGATTGACTGATAGTTGTAGACAAGATTGAAAACGAAGCGAAAGCAACGTTGAAAGATAAAAAGAAGATAGAGTATCTTTAATTGATGTCCCCATCGTCTAGAGGCCTAGGACATCGCCCTTTCACGGCGGTAACCGGGGTTCGAATCCCCGTGGGGACGCCAATTAAAGATAACTTTGTTAGATTATCTTAGTGTTCTTTAAAAAATTGGAAACAAGCTGAAAACAAGAGATTTTCGAGAGAAAGTCTGAGTAGGCAAGATAGGAAAGTGAAAAGAGGGAACTGAGAAGGAAACTCTGAAAGCAAACCTGTTTTGTGATAAATCTTGATTGAACAAAAGCAATCAAGTGTTTAGTTGAATGAAAATACGCATCAAATTGACCTCACTTTGAAGTGAAAACTTAAAGTGATTGAAAACATTTGAGGTTGTATAGTTAAGTGACTAAGCGTACAAGGTGGATGCCTTGGCAATCAGAGGCGAAGAAGGACGTGCTAATCTGCGAAAAGCTTGGATGAGTCGATAAGAGGCGTTTAATCCAAGATATCCGAATGGGGAAACCCAGTGGGTGAAGAATCCACTATCAACAAGTGAATACATAGCTTGTTGAGGCAAACCGGGAGAACTGAAACATCTAAGTACCCCGAGGAAAAGAAATCAACCGAGATTTCGTCAGTAGCGGCGAGCGAAAGCGAAAGAGCCTGTTAATGATAACAGCAGAGATAGAGGAATAAGCTGGGAAGCTTAGCGACACAGGGTGATAGCCCCGTACTCGACATCCAGGCTGTGGTACTAAGTTAACGAGAAGTAGGGCGGGACACGTGATATCCTGTTTGAAGATGGGGGGACCATCCTCCAAGGCTAAATACTCCTGATTGACCGATAGTGAACCAGTACTGTGAAGGAAAGGCGAAAAGAACCCCGGTGAGGGGAGTGAAATAGAACCTGAAACCTTGTACGTACAAGCAGTGGGAGCCCGCAAGGGTGACTGCGTACCTTTTGTATAATGGGTCAGCGACTTATATTTTGTAGCGAGGTTAACCGAATAGGGGAGCCGAAGGGAAACCGAGTCTTAACTGGGCGACTAGTTGCAAGGTATAGACCCGAAACCCGGTGATCTAGCCATGGGCAGGTTGAAGGTTGGGTAACACTAACTGGAGGACCGAACCGACTAATGTTGAAAAATTAGCGGATGACTTGTGGCTGGGGGTGAAAGGCCAATCAAACCGGGAGATAGCTGGTTCTCCCCGAAATCTATTTAGGTAGAGCCTTGAGCGGACACCTTTGGGGGTAGAGCACTGTTTCGGCTAGGGGTCCATCCCGGATTACCAACCCGATGCAAACTACGAATACCAAAGAGTGATACTCAGGAGACACACGGCGGGTGCTAACGTCCGTCGTGGAGAGGGAAACAACCCAGACCGCCAGCTAAGGTCCCAAAGTCTATATTAAGTGGGAAACGAAGTGGGAAGGCTTAGACAGCTAGGATGTTGGCTTAGAAGCAGCCATCATTTAAAGAAAGCGTAATAGCTCACTAGTCGAGTCGGCCTGCGCGGAAGATGTAACGGGGCTGAAATATAGCACCGAAGCTGCGGCATCAGACGTAAGTCTGTTGGGTAGGGGAGCGTTGTGTAAGCGGAAGAAGGTGTGTTGAGAAGCATGCTGGACGTATCACAAGTGCGAATGCTGACATAAGTAACGATAAAACGGGTGAAAAACCCGTTCGCCGGAAGACCAAGGGTTCCTGTCCAACGTTAATCGGGGCAGGGTGAGTCGGCCCCTAAGGCGAGGCTGAAGAGCGTAGTCGATGGGAAACAGGTTAATATTCCTGTACTTGGTAAAGCTGCGATGTGGGGACGGAGTAGGTTAGGTTATCGCACTGTTGGATATGTGCGTTTAAGTTGGTAGGTGGGAAGTTTAGGCAAATCCGGACTTCCTTAACACTGAGAGATGATGACGAGGCTCTAAGGAGCTGAAGTAACTGATACCACACTTCCAGGAAAAGCCACTAAGCGAAAGGCTTTACTAAACCGTACTGAAAACCGACACAGGTGGTCAGGTAGAGAATACTCAGGCGCTTGAGAGAACTCGGGTGAAGGAACTAGGCAAAATAGCACCGTAACTTCGGGAGAAGGTGCGCCGGCGTAGATTGTAAGGGCTAGCCCCTGAAGGTTGAACCGGTCGAAGATACCAGCTGGCTGCAACTGTTTATTAAAAACACAGCACTCTGCAAACACGAAAGTGGACGTATAGGGTGTGATGCCTGCCCGGTGCTGGAAGGTTAATTGATGGTGTAATCGAAAGAGAAGCTCCTGATCGAAGCCCCAGTAAACGGCGGCCGTAACTATAACGGTCCTAAGGTAGCGAAATTCCTTGTCGGGTAAGTTCCGACCTGCACGAATGGCATAATGATGGCCAGGCTGTCTCCACCCGAGACTCAGTGAAATTGAAATCGCCGTGAAGATGCGGTGTACCCGCGGCTAGACGGAAAGACCCCGTGAACCTTTACTATAGCTTGACACTGAACATTGAATTTTGATGTGTAGGATAGGTGGGAGACTATGAAGATGATACGCCAGTATTGTTGGAGTCGACCTTGAAATACCACCCTTTAACGTTTGATGTTCTAACGAAGATTGCGGAACGCGGTCTCGGACAGTGTCTGGTGGGTAGTTTGACTGGGGCGGTCTCCTCCCAAAGAGTAACGGAGGAGCACGAAGGTTTGCTAATCACGGTCGGACATCGTGAGGTTAGTGCAATGGTATAAGCAAGCTTAACTGCGAGACAGACAAGTCGAGCAGGTACGAAAGTAGGTCATAGTGATCCGGTGGTTCTGAATGGAAGGGCCATCGCTCAACGGATAAAAGGTACTCCGGGGATAACAGGCTGATACCGCCCAAGAGTTCATATCGACGGCGGTGTTTGGCACCTCGATGTCGGCTCATCACATCCTGGGGCTGAAGTAGGTCCCAAGGGTATGGCTGTTCGCCATTTAAAGTGGTACGCGAGCTGGGTTTAGAACGTCGTGAGACAGTTCGGTCCCTATCTGCCGTGGGCGTTGGAGAATTGGTTGGGGCTGCTCCTAGTACGAGAGGACCGGAGTGGACGCACCACTGGTGTTCCGGTTGTGTCGCCAGACGCATTGCCGGGTAGCTAAGTGCGGAAGAGATAAGTGCTGAAAGCATCTAAGCACGAAACTTGCCAAGAGATGAGTTCTCCCAGGTTATAAACCTGTAAGGGTTGTTTAAGACTAAGACGTAGATAGGCAGGGTGTGTAAGTGATGTGAGTCATTGAGCTAACCTGTACTAATTGCCCGAGAGGCTTAACTATACAACGCTCAAGTGTTTTTGGAAAACAGAGTGAAAGAAAAAGAAATTAACTAAATGTTCAGCTTGTAGCCAATGAAGAACATAGATAGAAATTAGAATAAAAGTTATCAAAGAATTATCCTGGCGGCGATAGTGCGGTGGAACCACCTGACACCATACCGAACTCAGAAGTGAAACGCTGTAATGCCGATGGTAGTGTGGGGCTTCCCCATGTGAGAGTAGGGCACCGCCAGGTTACCAAATATGAATCTAAATTAAATAAAATAAAATAAAAACAGAAGAACCCCAGTTGAAGGACTGGGGTTTTTGTTTTTTATAATCTATTCATGATTTCATGAAAAGAATTAAAGTAGAAGATAGAAATCTTATTTCAATAACGAGTTTTTACTTTTGTATTGCCTACAATATAATTTTAATAAATATACCTATTTATATCATTTAGAGTTTTGATTTGTTATATTTTTCAAATAGACTTTATATACTCATTTCTAATCTCATCTATTATGCTTAAAAATTTAGACGAAATAACTTCAAGTATTATCGCTGATTCCCAAAATAAAGAGTTTACAGAACGTGGAATTTTTCCTTTATTTTCGGCCCCTAAAACAGCTAGGATTAATATTGTTGGTCAAGCACCTGGATTAAAGGCTGAGCAAACTCGTTTATATTGGAATGATAAAAGCGGTGATCGTCTGCGTGATTGGCTAGGTGTGGATTACGATTATTTTTATAATTCAGGGATGTTTGCGGTTCTTCCTATGGATTTCTATTATCCTGGAAAAGGAAAATCTGGAGACTTACCTCCAAGGTCTGGGTTTGCAGAAAAATGGCATTCCCAGATTCTAGAAAATTTACCGAATATTCAGTTAACCCTTTTGATTGGTCAATATGCACAGAAATTTTACCTTTCGGATAATAAAAATAACGTAACTGAAACAGTTAAAAATTATCAAAAATTTTTACCGCACTTTATTCCTTTAGTTCATCCTTCACCTAGAAATCAATTTTGGATAGAAAGAAATCCTTGGTTTGGCGAAAAGGTCATTCCCGATTTGCAAAAATTAGTGAAGCGTATCATCAATGAATCAAAAGGGTAGTTGTCATATTTTTACTTTTTTCAATCTTAAGGCATTCATCAATACAGAAATTGAACTCATCGCCATCGCGGCGCCTGCAATGACTGGATTGAGAAAACCTAAAGCAGCAAGGGGTATGCCGAGAATATTGTAAATCAAAGCAAAAAATAGATTTTGTTTGATATTTTTCAAGGTCGCCCTTGCAATAAAAAGCGCATCTACAAGTTGATTCACCGAATGTTGCATAAGCGTTGCTGAGGCCGTTTGTTCTGCAATATCTGAACCTGATTTCATCGCAAAACTGACATTTGCAGCGGCTAAAGCAGGCGCATCATTTATTCCATCACCTACCATTGCTACAACATGACCTAGAGCTTTCAGCTTTTGAATTTGTTCCGCCTTATCTCTAGGACTGAGTCCACCAAAGGCTTTCTTAATGCCGAGTTGTTTAGCTATGTAATCCACGACAGATTGTTGATCGCCACTCATAATTACCACATCAATATTTTGTTGTTGTAAGCGTTGAATGGCGTGCAAGCTATCGTTTTTTAAGGTATCCGTTAGTGCAAATGCACCAATGGGTTCATCATTTATAGATACCGCGACAATACTCGCAATTTGCCAGACATCCTCTAAATTTTTAGGCAAGATTAAACCGCAATAATCTGGTTTACCGACTTTTATTGTTCCTACTTGTTCTAATTCGGCTTGAATGCCTTGACCAACTTCCATCTCTGAAAAAAGTGCGGTGGGAATGTCTAACATTTTTTGTTCTGCTGCTTGCACAATGGCTTTTGCAATTGGGTGGTTAGCTTGTCGTTCAACGGCTGCGGCAAAACGATACAAATCTTCTTCAGAATATACCGCACTTTGTGGCTGCCATAAAGCAGAGATTTCAAGCTCGCCTTTTGTTAGCGTGCCTGTTTTATCAAGCACAACAGTATCCACGTGGGCAGTTTCCTCCATCGCTGCTGCATTTTTAAACCATACGCCAGCATTGACCGTTTTACCTAAACCAACCATTATGGATGCTGGTGTGGCTAATCCCAAGGCACAAGGGCAGGCAATCACAAGCACGGATACCGCGTGAATAAGTGAAGACACACTATCATTAGTTAGAACGTAAGTGAGGGCGAAAGTAATAAGTGAAATCAGTAATACAGCAGGCACAAACACTGACGCAACTTTGTCAGCAAATCGTGCAATTGGCGCTTTTGAGCCTTGCGCATCTGATAATGCATTCATCATATCGCCAAGTAAAGTTTGGCTACCAAGCTGATTTGCTCGATAGATAATAGAACCTTCTGTTACCATCGCCCCAGCTAATACTTTTCCACCTTTCTGTTTTTCTTCTGGGCGAGATTCACCCGTTAAATGACTTTCATCACACCACCCATTTCCACTTTCAATTATACCGTCTGCCGCAATACGCTCGCCTTGATTCGCACGAATGATTTCGCCGATATTGACTTGATCAAGAGCAATTTCAGTCCATTTGTCATTACGTAGAGCAGTGACTTTTTTCGGTGTCAGTTGCAAGAGCATGCTTAAACTATTTAGGCTGTGCTTTTTAGTGCGCTCTTCAAGAAATTTTCCAAGACTGACAAAACTAATTACCATAACAGAAGCTTCAAAGTAAACATGCCCCATTGCATGATTGGCGTGGTAAAACAACATGAAAGCAGAATAAAGATAAATGGTGAGTGTTCCTGTACTGACAAGGACATCCATATTGGCAAGTCCACCACGAATACTACCGATTGCTCCGCGATAAAATGGAATGGCTAACCAAAGTTGCACAATGCTCGCTAATGCAAATTGCCAAATAGGGGGAAGCATCAAGCTATGTGAGCCACTCATCATGCTAAGCATACCAATTAGAAATGGAATATTGATTATCCAAAGTACGATTAATCGCCAAGGAAGTGATGTATTTTTTTCTTCTATTGGTAATTCGTTGGCTTGTTTGATATGAGCAGAGAAACCTGTTTTATGGATAATCTCTATAATTTGAGTTTCGCTTGCTTGCGTAGAGTCAAATACAACTTGTGCTTCTTCGGCGGCAAAATTCACTCCCGCTTGTTGCACAAATGGTTTTTTATTTAAAACTTTTTCAATGCGATTGGCACAAGATTGGCAGGTCATCCCACCAATCTGAATCGAAATTTTTTTACTCTGTGGCGTCAAATCCGGC
Source organism: Haemophilus sp. oral taxon 036 (assembly GCF_002998595.1). Lineage (NCBI taxonomy): Bacteria > Pseudomonadati > Pseudomonadota > Gammaproteobacteria > Pasteurellales > Pasteurellaceae > Haemophilus > Haemophilus sp. oral taxon 036. The sequence continues at coordinate 507,619 of NZ_CP027235.1, read as the reverse complement.
ATCTTCAATTACCTCAATCAACTGTGCAACATTAACTCGATTTTCATCAAAAGTAATATTTGCTTTCCCTTCTAATTGCACATCAGCAGACTGTACACCATCTAATTCAGTTAAAACTCGAGTAACACTTTTTACGCAACCGCCGCAATGCATGCCTTCTATGTTTAATGTGATAGTTTTCATTTTTACTCCTTGTGAGTCGTTTTATTGATGGCTACACTATAAACCTTTACGTAAGGTTAAGGTCAAGAAATTTTTTATGAATATTAGTGAAGCCGCAAAATTAGTAGGTTTATCTACGAAACAAATCCGTGATTATGAAAAAATGGGTTTAATTAAACCCGCTGTGCGTAGTTTGTCAGGCTATCGAAATTATGGAGAAAGTGATTTAGAAAGGTTGCATTTTATTCGACACTCACGCGATGTGGGATTTTCGCTACATCAAATCGCACAATTATTAGAACTACAAGATAATCCTAAGCGTAGCAGCCGCGAAGTAAAAGCGCTAACGGCTCAACATATTGCGATGTTGAATCAACAAATAGAACAGTTACAAAAGATGGTACAAGAATTGCAACGTTGGCATGATAACTGTCAGGGCAATGACTGCCCTGAGTGTTCAATTTTGAATGGGTTAAAAGGATAAATGGAAAGTGCGGTTAATATTCCCAGCTTTCTGGATCGACACCTAATTCACGCATAAGCACTTTAGCATCTTCGGGAATTTCATCGTTACGCTCTTTCATTAAATCTGCATCGGTGGGCAAAGGTTGACCGGTGAAAGCATGCAAAAATGCTTCGCAAAGTAATTCACTGTTAGTTGCATGACGTAAACTTTTTAATTGGCGGCGAGTGCGTTCATTCGTCAAAATTTCCAATACTTTGATTGGAATAGACACAGTGATTTTTTTTACTTGCTCGCTTTTTTTGCCATGTTCTGCATAAGGGCTGATATATTTTCCGTCCCAATCTGCCATAATTTACCTTAGTGCTTATTGATAACCTTACAAATTGTCCGTATTCTAATGAAAAATCAAATAAATAACAATCTAGACGGCTAAACTTCTATGTTAAAAAGAGAAAGAAAAGTGCGGTAATTTTTTAGATTAAATATAAAGAAACGCTAGACAGTACAGGGTTTTAGTGGTAATTTACGCCCATTCAAAGAGCATTGGCTCACCATTCGAATCATCAATTCTTATTAATTCCAATATTTATTCATTATGCATTTAACTGAACTTAAAAATACGCCTGTTTCTGATCTTGTGAAACTTGGCGAAGAACAAATGGGCTTAGAGAATTTAGCACGTTTGCGTAAACAAGATATTGTCTTTGCAATCTTAAAACAGCACGCCAAAAGTGGCGAAGATATTTTCGGCGGTGGTGTGTTAGAAATCTTACCGGATGGTTTTGGTTTTCTTCGTTCTGCTGACAGTTCCTACCTTGCAGGCCCCGATGATATCTATGTTTCCCCAAGTCAAATTCGTCGTTTTAATCTTCAAACTGGTGATAAAATCGAAGGCAAAATTCGTCCACCAAAAGAAGGCGAACGCTATTTTGCACTTTTAAAAGTCGATCAAGTTAATGATGACAAACCTGAAGTTTCTCGCAGCAAAATCTTATTTGAAAACTTAACGCCATTACATGCTAACTCTCGTTTAAGAATGGAGCGAGGAAATGGCTCAACAGAAGATTTAACCGCACGTATTTTGGATTTAGCATCACCAATTGGTAAAGGTCAACGTGGTTTGATTGTTGCTCCGCCAAAAGCGGGTAAAACCATGTTGCTGCAAAACATTGCGCAAAGTATCACGCATAATTATCCTGATGTGGAGCTTATCGTGTTATTGATCGATGAACGCCCAGAAGAAGTGACAGAAATGCAACGTTCTGTAAAAGGTGAAGTGATTGCTTCTACTTTTGATGAGCCTGCAACTCGTCACGTTCAAGTGGCAGAAATGGTAATCGAAAAAGCGAAACGTTCAGTAGAGCATAAAAAAGATGTGGTAATTCTGCTTGACTCTATTACGCGTTTAGCGCGCGCTTACAATACAGTCACTCCAGCTTCAGGTAAAATTTTATCTGGTGGTGTGGATGCTAATGCATTGCATCGTCCAAAACGTTTCTTTGGTGCTGCACGTAATGTGGAAGAAGGCGGCAGTTTAACTATTATTGCGACTGCGCTAGTAGATACCGGTTCGAAAATGGATGAAGTTATTTTCGAAGAATTTAAAGGTACAGGTAATATGGAATTACACCTTTCTCGTAAAATCGCAGAAAAACGTGTATTCCCTGCAATTGATTTCAATCGTTCAGGTACTCGTAAGGAAGATTTACTTACTTCACCTGAAGAGCTTCAAAAAATGTGGATTCTACGTAAAATTCTTAATCCTATGGGAGAGGTAGAAGCAATGGAATTCCTTATTGATAAACTTATGGTTGCAAAAACCAATGAAGAGTTTTTTGAAGTAATGAAACGCTCATAGAAAGAAATATTTTAAAACTCTTTTATATAGTCGGTACTCTTATAGGAGTACCGATTTTTTATTGTTCGAATTTACCGCACTTTTTATAAAAAAATTTTAACTTGATCACAATTTTAGAATTTGCTCTTTGAGATTCTCTATTTATCGGCATAACATAATACTCAAATTTTGTTAGGGCATATTTTGCTCTGCAAATTGACAAATTTAAGTAATTTATGCTTTGGAGCAAACTATGAAACCAACAGAAAAACTCAAATGGAACAAATTTGATGCAACATGGATGTTAAACCTTTTCGGTACGGCGGTTGGCGCAGGTGTCTTATTCCTACCGATTAACGCAGGGATGGGGGGATTTTGGCCGTTAGTTTTAATGGCAATTATTGTCGGACCTATGACCTATTTTGCTCACCGTGGCTTAGCCTATTTTGTACTTTCATCAAAAAATCCTGGCAGCGATATTACGGAAGTAGTTGAAGAACACTTTGGTAAAACAGCGGGTAAACTTATCACCCTACTTTATTTCTTTGCTATTTTCCCTATTCTTTTAATTTACGGTAACGGTATTACTAACACTGTCGATTCTTTCATTGTGAATCAACTTGGCATGGCGTCACCAAACCGAGCCGTTCTCTCTTTTGTATTAATTGCAATATTGATTTCCGTCATGCTATTTAATGAAAAAGTGATGTTAAAAATCACAGAATGGCTTGTTTACCCGTTAGTATTAATTTTATTCGCACTTTCTATTTACTTAATTCCAGAATGGAATGGTGCGATGTTACATGAATTCCCAACAGCAGGCGGTTTCATCACAACATTGTGGCTTACTATTCCTGTGTTAGTATTCTCATTTAACCATTCACCAGCAATTTCATCTTTCACTTGCTCACAATTCCGTGAATACAAAACTTTCGATGGTGCAGAACGCCATATCGGCCATACAGAAAAAGGCACCTCAACGATTTTGTTATTCTTCGTAATGTTCTTCGTATTTAGCTGTGTATTAACATTAACACCTGAAGAATTAGTGGCAGCAAAAGCACAAAATATCAGTATCTTGTCTTTCTTAGCGAATAAATTTGATAATCCATATATCTCTTATTTTGGCCCGCTTGTCGCATTCTTAGCGATTACTAGCTCATTCTTTGGTCACTATATGGGCGCACGTGAAGGCTTAGAAGGCTTATATTTGAAAATGAAAGGCGAATCTGTAAATCGTAAAAAACTCAATTATGCGACCGCTCTTTTCTTCTTATTCACTTTATGGGGCGTTGCGATTATTAATCCAAGTATCTTAGGCTTAATCGAATCTCTTGGCGGCCCAATCATTGCGATGATTTTGTTTATCATGCCAATGTACGCGATTCGCAAAATCCCAGCGATGAAACGCTACAGCGGACGTTTCAGCAATGTTTTTGTAACGATTATGGGATTAATCGCTATCTCTGCGGTTGTTTATGGATTATTATAAGCGCCCTTTAAAGTTTAGCGAATTTTGAGAAATTTATGATTAGCGTATTTGATATGTTTAAAGTGGGAATTGGGCCATCCAGTTCCCACACTGTCGGTCCGATGAAAGCCGGCAAACAATTTATAGACGACTTAATTGAACGAAATCAGTTTGAACAAACCGCTGAAATTCATGTGGATGTATATGGTTCTCTTTCAATGACAGGGAGAGGTCATAGTACGGATATCGCCATCATTATGGGGTTAGCGGGTTATTTACCACATAATGTGGATATCGATATGATTTCAGGTTTCATCGAGAAAGTGAAACAAACTGCTCTTTTACCAATTAATGTTGGTCAAAAAACGGTAAAATTTGATTTTGAAAATAATCTCATTTTCCACCGCACTTTTTTAAAATTGCACGAAAATGGCATGACAATTACCGCTCTTGATGAAAATCGCACAGAACTTTATCGCCAAACCTATTATTCGATCGGGGGTGGTTTTATTGTCGATGAAGCCCATTTTGGCCAAGAAGAAAAAAATACGGTCCAAATGCCTTATCCTTACAAAAATGCAGAAGATATTTTGAAACATTGCAGTGATAACGGCTTAATGCTTTCCACTGTGATGCTAGAAAATGAAGTCGCCTTGCATGGCAAAGAAGCTGTCAGTGCTCATTTAGAGAATGTCTGGAAGACGATGCAAGCTTGTATCGAACACGGTATTCACACTGAAGGAATTTTACCTGGGCCATTACGTGTGCCACGTCGTGCAGCATCTCTTTATCGTATGTTGCAAGCAAATACTAATTTGTCCAACGATCCAATGCGAGTGATCGACTGGGTTAATATGTTTGCGCTTGCTGTCAATGAAGAAAATGCAGCGGGTGGACGTGTAGTCACAGCACCAACAAACGGCGCATGCGGGATTATTCCTGCTGTATTAGCTTACTATGAGAAGTTCATCTCACCATTAACATCTGAAATCATTGAACGCTATTTATTAGCAGCAGGGATGATTGGTTCACTTTATAAAATGAATGCTTCGATTTCTGGCGCAGAAGTGGGTTGCCAAGGTGAAGTGGGTGTAGCCTGTTCAATGGCTGCTGCGGGACTAGCTGAAATTTTGGGTGGCAATCCACTGCAAGTATGCATCGCAGCTGAGATTGCAATGGAGCATAACTTAGGATTAACTTGCGACCCTGTCGGCGGTCAAGTTCAAGTACCTTGTATCGAACGCAATGCAATTGCTTCAGTTAAAGCAATCAATGCATCACGTATGGCTTTACGCCGTACCACTAATCCAAGAGTAACCTTGGATAAAGTGATTGAAACAATGTACGAAACAGGCAAAGACATGAACGCCAAGTATCGTGAAACATCTCAGGGCGGACTTGCAGTTAAGATTGTGTGTTCTTAGTAGAGGTAAAAAAGGATTGAGCAATGCTCAATCCTTTTCATTTTGTTAACAACAAATATCTTGTACCACAAATTGAAGTGCATGGCGTGCAAATTGTTGCTTTTTTCGATGTTTTAAACGTCTTAAACGTGAATTTCGAGATAAAGAGGTTTGTTGTAAATTGGTTTTCTTTTTAAGAAAAGTTTTGCGTTTTAACATTTTATTTATCCTTTTTTCCTTTTATTTCTTCTGAATTTTCAACCGCACTTTCATTGTTGGCATTATCATTTGTTGTTTGATTTTCTTGGACCCGATGATAATTCACAATGCTATTCATATAGCGGCGAATATTTTCTACATATTGATGGGCTTCATAGCCTCGTGCATAGCCGTATTTCAGTTGGGAATAATAGCGTTTTTCTGCTAATAAAGGCAGATTTTTTTTCACATCGAGCCAATTATCTGGATTTCCTCCAAGGTTTTTAGTTAAACGACGTGCATCAATTAAGTGGCCTAGTCCCATGTTATAGGCGGCTAAGGCAAACCAAATTCTTTCTTCTTTTTCAATGGTTTCTGGAATTTGACTAATCAGCCAGTGTAAATATTCTGAGCCCGCTTTAATGCTTTGTTCAGGATCTGTTCTATCGCTGATTTTCATATGTTGCGCGGTATCTTTAGTTAACATCATTATGCCACGCACGCCCGTAGGCGATGTTGCATCAGGATTCCAATGAGACTCTTGATAAGCGACGGCCGCGAGTAATCGCCAATCTAATTCACCTTTGTATTTTTCAAAGAGCGGTGAGAATTGTGGCAGTGTATTTTCAATTGCGTTCATATAAGAGCGCGTATCCACGTAATCAAATTGTGAAATATGCCCTAAATATTTTTCTTTTAAATTATCGACTAGCCCTGTTTCTTGTGCATTATTCATAAAATTGAGTAAGGCAGCTTGCAGATCATTGTAGGCATTATTCGGTAAATACCAGTGAATGTTTGCTTCATCAGTAATATCAAAGGCAATGGCTAATTCTGGTTTGATTTGTTGGATAGCCGCGATATCAATGGAATTGGCAATAACGTAAGGAATTTTGCCTTCAGACAGCTGTAGCAATAGTTCTTCTTGAGTAAACGCTTGATTTCTTTTCCAAGTTAATTGTGGATATTGTTTTTGTAATTCTTTTAGTTTTTCTTCCAATGATGAATTGTTAGCGATATAAATTTCTTTCTTGATATCGCCTAGATTTTTAGGGCGTTGTTCATTTTTTTGATAAGCTAATTGCCATGAAGCTGAATGATATGCTGGGCCAATTTGGAAATGTTCTGCATTATTAGGATGATATAAAAGGTGAGCCGCAGCTAAATCAATATTATGCTTATCTAGCTCATTAAATAATTGTTCTTGATTATCGAAAGTTTTAATTTCGAGTTCTACACTCAATGAATCAGCAAATGCTTTAGCCAATTCATATTCAAAGCCTCGTTCACCGTCTTTATTGATAAAATAAGAAATAGGGTTGTTTATTGTGCCCACAATGAGTGAGCCTCGTTCTTGAATTGCTGTATAGTGGTTTTCTTCAGCATAGCGTAGAAATTGCCATGGGAATACCATATCAATAGCCCAAAGCAATAAAGCCAAGGCAGTAATAATACGTAAAAAGAGACCTTTCAATGATTTTTCCTATATAAAAAGCTTGCGGGATTGTAGCTAGAATTTAAGCAATAGACAATAAAAAGCCCCTTGAGGTTCAAGGGGCTAAGCTTTGTTCACCGAATAGTGCTAAATTTTAAATGATGCAAAAAACATTAGGAAACAGCACTATTCTTTATATCGTAAGGATATTACCCTCGGCGATCACGGCGTGGTTTATCGCTAAAAGAGCGGTTACTTTTTTCATTAAATTTACGATTTCCACGATTGTCATTACTGCGTTCATTACGTCCGCGTTCTCCACGGAAATCGCCACCACGGCCTTTACGTTTACCATTAAAATCATCGCCACCGCGAGAACTATCAGACTTCACAGCACCTAAGAAAGACATTTGCATTTGTTTATTCAATACGCGTGTTTTACCGAATTGTTGCAATAATTCTTTCGGCATACCTTGTGGCAATTCAACGGTAGTGTGGTCATCATAAAGTTTGATATGACCAATATAGCGGCTATTGATATCACCTTCGTTAGCAATCGCACCCACGATATGGCGAACTTCTACACCATCCGCACGACCGACTTCGATACGATATAAATCCATTGGTTGTGGATTTCCATAGCCTTTACGTTCTCCACGACGTTCAGCTGAACGTGGATTGTCACGGCGATCACCTCGTTCATTACGTTCACGACGACGTTTTTCCATTGGTGGATCTGGTGGAAGAATTAATTTTTGTTTGCCTTGTAGCAACATTAACATTGCAGCTGCAATATCTTCTTGATCTTGATCGGCTGTGAATAAGTCTTCTAATAAACTACGATATTGTTCTAAATCGTGATGCTCGAGTTGTTTCGTAATTTTTGCGACGAATTTTTTGCGGCGGCATTCTTGTAACACAAGATGATTTGGCAATTCTACTTCATTGATACCTTTTTTCATTAGGTGTTCAATATTACGAAGTAAACGACGCTCACGAGGCTCAACGAATAATAAAGCACGACCAGAACGGCCTGCACGACCAGTACGTCCAATTCGGTGCACATAAGATTCTGCATCAAGCGGAATGTCGTAGTTCACCACAAGGCTGATACGCTCAATATCAATACCGCGTGCGGCCACATCGGTTGCCACAACAATATCTAAACTGCCGTTACGTAAACGATCGAGGGTTTGTTCGCGGAGTTGTTGTGTCATATCACCATTAAGTGCGGCAGAACGGAAACCATTTTTTTCAAGTAGTTCTGTAATGTCTAAAGTAGCTGTTTTAGTGCGAGCAAAGATAATTGCCGCATCAAAATCTTCCACTTCTAAGAAACGAAGAAGGGCTTCATTTTTACGCACGCCGTGCACATACCAGCAACTTTGGTCGATATCTGGGGCATTTTCGTTATTAACTTTGATCTTCACTTCTTTTGGATCATTCATAAAACGTTTCGTAATACGACGGATCGGTTCAGGCATTGTTGCAGAGAATAACGCTGTTTGGTGATTTTCTGGTAATTCTGCCATGACGGTTTCTACATCATCAATGAAACCCATGCGTAGCATCTCATCTGCTTCATCTAATACGATAAAACGAAGTTCAGAAAGATTTAATGTTCCGCGACGAATATGGTCAAGAATACGACCAGGTGTACCCACAACCACTTGTGCGCCTTGTTTTAGTGCACGAAGCTGGATGTCATAACGTTGACCACCATATAAGGTAACAATGCGCGAGCCATGAGCATATTTAACAAATTGTTCGCACGCATCGGCAACTTGAATAGCAAGTTCTCGAGTAGGCGCCATCACTAACATTTGTGGATGTTTTTCACTTGGATCGATTTGCGCTAATAAAGGCAGTGCAAAGGCAGCGGTTTTACCACTACCCGTTTGTGCCATACCTAGCACATCATTGCCACTGAGCAAATGTGGGATACAAGCTTGTTGAATTGGAGAAGGGGTTTCAAAACCTAAGTCAGAAACAGCTTTTAAGATGAACTCAGGTAAGCCTAAGTCATTAAAAGTAATTTTGTCAGTCATTAAAATACTCGAATATAAATAAGGAAAGCTCAAAGAGGCCTTCGGTTTATTAAGTTGAGCAAAGCGAATGAATTTTTCTATTCGTTCTACTGCAAAGAGCGGTGAGTTTTGGATTGATTTTTAGAAAACAATCGCTTTTGTTACCGCACTTTTCTCTTCTTTTTCGTCTTCTGTTTGAACCGGTTTTAATTTCATTAGTTCAAACGCGGCAAAACGATACTCAACAAAGTTATAAACCTGATTTGCCATAGCTAGTTTAAATAAAGCTGCTGCTTCATCTACTAGCCCTACATTGAGTTTTTGTTTTGCTAGATAAAAATAGGTTTCTGTGAGAATTTCAGCATATTGTTGTGAATTTTCGGCAAATTCACTCGCACGTTGTTGTAATTCTTCTACAGAGATGTGTCCTAAGTAATATTGAACGATGTGTGTACCCCAAAAGTCCTCTGATAGCCCTTTTGCTCGTTCAACAAGGTTTGTTTGGGCTTCCTGTGGTTTTAATTTTTGTTCGTTCAAATATAGCCATAAGACACGATAGGGATCTTTTGTATCGGCTTGGTAGAACTGTAAGAAATCTTGCTGAGCAAGATGGTAGCGCCCTACATAATAAAAATTTAAACCACGATTAAGGTGGGTATAGTCATAACTTGAATCTAATTCAAATACCGTATTGAATGCTTCCAATGCGCCGTCGTAATCTTCTTCAAGCAATAAATAAAGCCCTAAGTAATTGTACACAGATGCCATTTTAGGCTGTAATGTAAGGGCTTGAGTAAAATCGTAACGAGCAAGGCCCCATAATCCAAGGGAATCATAGAGTACGCCACGTTCAAAATGTAGCGATGCACGTTCTTCATTACTCATTTTTCCAACAAGTAGTACTTGGCTTAACCGCACTATCATCACTTCTTGTTCAAAGTGAGTATTCGGATTTTGTTCAGCCAACACGACATGATTTTTAGACACAAAACCACCCCTAGACTGAACACAGCCTGCAAGGAGTAAGATCGCACATAAGCTAAATAAATAGACTATAAAATGACGAGATAAGCGAAAACACCGCATTTGCTTTCTTGATGCCTAAAAGTTGGAAAACAACAAAACTTGGTAGCGAGTGCTACCAAGTTCTGATTCGATATTCCAAGATTATTCTTGTTCTTCTACAGAATCTTCTTGGTTAATTTCAGTTTCTTGTTTTGGAGCCAAGTCTTTCATTGTTAAACGAATACGACCTTGACGATCGATTTCAACAACTTTTACGTTTACTTCTTGGCCCACTTGGAGGTAATCGCTAACTTTTTCTACGCGCTCTTCAGCAATTTGAGAAATATGAACTAAACCTTCTTTATTTCCAACGATTGCTACGAATGCGCCAAAATCAGCAAGGCGAGTGACTTTACCTTTGTAAATTGCGCCAGTTTCAACTTCTGCAATGATTTCTTCAATACGTCCCATTACGTTTTTCGCTGCATTGCTATCTACTGCGGCAATTTTCACTGTACCATCATCATCGATATCGATAGAAGTGCCAGTTTCTTCAGTTAGTGAACGAATTGTTGCACCACCTTTACCAATGACGTCTTTGATTTTTTTAGGATCAATTTTCATTGTATAGATGCGCGGTGCATAATCGGAGATATCAGCACGTGGAGCAGGGATTGCTTGTTCCATTACACCAAGAATGTGCATACGTGCACTTTTCGCTTGGTTTAATGCAATTTGCATAATTTCAGGGGTGATACCTTCAATTTTGATGTCCATTTGAAGTGCTGTTACACCTTCGCGTGTACCCGCTACTTTAAAGTCCATATCACCTAAGTGGTCTTCATCACCTAAAATATCTGAAAGCACCACGAATTTCTCTTCTTCTTTCACTAAGCCCATTGCGATACCTGCAACAGCAGCTTTGATTGGTACACCTGCATCCATTAACGCCAAAGATGCACCACATACAGATGCCATAGAAGAAGAACCGTTAGATTCAGTGATTTCAGATACAACACGCACAACATACGGGAATTCTGCAAGGCTTGGCATAACAGCCGATACACCGCGTTTTGCTAAACGACCGTGACCAATTTCACGACGTTTTGGTGAGCCGATCATACCGGTTTCACCTACAGAGTATGGAGGGAAGTTGTAGTGGAATAAGAAGTGATCTTGACGTTCACCTGTTAATTCATCAATGATTTGTGCATCACGTTCAGTACCTAACGTTGCAACAGCTAATGCTTGCGTTTCACCACGGGTGAAAATTGCAGAACCGTGAGTACGTGGTAATACACCAGTACAAATATCTAATGCACGAACGGTATCAACGGTACGACCATCAATACGTGGTTCACCAGCAATGATACGGCCACGAACGATTTGGCTTTCAAGTGCGGTGAAAATATCCACGATTTTACCTTCACTGATTTCTTCATCTTCAGCTGTGATTTGCGCAATCACATCTGCTTTAATTGCATCGATCTGTTCGTAACGAGCTTGTTTTTCAGTAATGCGGTATGCATCGCCTAAACGTGCTTCAGCAATTGCTTTTACTTTGTTGATTAAATCTGTATTTGGTTGTGGCGCAACCCAATCCCAACGTGGTTTGCCTGCTTCTTTTGCAAATTCTTTGATTGCTTCAACCACAACTTGTTGTTGTTGATGACCGAATACTACTGCCGCTAACATTTGTTCTTCAGTTAAAATGTCAGCTTCAGATTCAACCATTAATACGGCTTTGTCTGTACCTGCAACCACTAAGTCCAAACGGCTTTGTTTTTGTTCAGCCATCGTTGGGTTTAATACGAATTGGTTGTCAATAAAACCAACACGCGCCGCACCGATAGGGCCATTGAAAGGCACGCCAGATAAGGTTAATGCTGCAGAAGCACCGATCATTGCCACTAAGTCAGGGCTGATTTGTGGGTTTACAGAAACCACAGTTGCCACAACTTGGATTTCGTTGAAGAAACCTTCTGGGAATAATGGGCGAATTGGACGGTCGATTAAACGTGCAATTAAGGTTTCGCCTTCAGATGGACGACCTTCACGTTTGAAGAAACCACCTGGGATTTTACCTGCTGCATAAGTACGCTCTTGGTAGTTTACAGTTAATGGGAAGAAGTCTTGACCTTCTTTTACATCTTTTTTAGCAACAACAGTCACGAATACCGTGGTATCGTCCATGCTTGCCATGACCGCAGCCGTTGCTTGACGTGCAATTGTGCCGGTTTCTAGAGTAACGGTATGTTGACCGTATTTAAATTGTTTAACAATTGGATTCACAATGTTTTCCTTAAAATTTATATTAAAAACAATGCTTTATTTTCCAGATTGCGACTAGCAAAAGAAATCTTTTGTAAAAATAACCGCACTTTCGAGCGCTTAAAATTGCTTTTGATAGCCGCACGCTAATGTAGAAAATAAAGCCTGAGCATTATACAGGATGTTTTGCCTTAGTGGGTAACTTTATTTCACATTGTCAACTTGTTATGATTGTGTCACTTTTATTTTGCTCTAAAAAGTTGATTGTGACTCACTCAAATTAGATTCCCCTTATGAAATATAATGTAATTATGGCTAGTGATGCCAACTATCTTCCTTATGTAGAAATTACACTGAAATCTTTATTAATGCACCATGAAAATCTCTCTGTTTTTATTTTACATACAGGAGATATTTCTGAGTCGTGGCAAAATGATCTTCAACCTTATTTTGCTAAACGCTATTCAACATTACAATTAGTTCATATAGATAAATCAGAATTAGATTCTTTTAGTGCAAATAATTATATTACTTCTGCTACTTATTTAAGATTTTATATTGATCGCTTACTTCATTATAGTGATATTCCTTATTGGATTTATCTTGATTGTGATATCGTGCTTAATGGCAATATTACGCTTCCTTTTGAATGCTTAGATTTTTCTAGTCATTCATTGGCCGCAGTTTTAGATCCTTATGTAACTCGCATAGGCCATCCTTATAAGAATAGGGATTATTTTAATGCGGGAGTTTTATATTTTAATATGGAGAAGTATCGATTAGGTATTTCATCATTTTCTAAAGAATTAGTTGAATTACATGAAAAGTTAAAAGAAAGTTTAATTTATGGTGATCAAGATATTCTAAATTACTATTTTGAGGATCAGTGGATTCCATTAGACAAGCGTTATAATTTTCAATTAGATCATATGATTTCAATTAATAGTTTTGATATTTCTCCTGTTATTTTTCATTTTACAGGTCCTCATAAGCCTCTCGATAATATTTTTTCTGAGAATACTTGTGTTAATGCCGTAATTTCATTGTTTAGACTTTATGCGTCAATAACTTGGCAAGATATTTGCTCTCTTCCACTCGGTACTGTAAGAGCGAATTGGACTAATCAAGAGAGATGATGTAATCGGTAACTTTATTTCATTTAACTGACTTGGTATCATAGGATAACTTTTATCCACGATAAGGAAAATTCTATGATTATTAGCAACTTAACCAGCCCTAATTTTAAAGTTGGTTTACCAAAAGTGATTGCTGAAGTATGTGATTATTTGAATACGTTAGATTTGAATGCGTTAGAAAATGGTCGCCATGATATTAACGATCAAATTTATATGAACGTAATGGAACCAGAAACTGCAGAATCAAGCAGTAAAAAAGCAGAGTTACATCATGAATACTTAGATGTTCAGGTGTTAATCCGCGGTACGGAAAATATAGAAGTTGGCGCTAATTATCCTGATTTGTCTAAGTATGAATCTTACAACGAAGCGGATGATTATCAACTTTGTGAAGATATTGATGATAAATTCACCGTCACAATGAAGCCAAAAATGTTCGCTGTATTTTATCCTTACGAACCTCATAAACCTTGCTGCATAGTGAATGGAAAAACAGAAAAAATTAAAAAATTAGTCGTAAAAGTACCTGTTAAATTAATTTAATTTTTGAAAAAGGGCGGTTAAACATGTTTTTGTTTTTAACCGCCCTTTTTTATTATTTAATCACCGTAATTGACCATTTTGCATCATCAATTTGCTCGAAGTTTGTCACTTCATAGCCTTCTTCTGCCGCCCAAGCAGGAATGGCTTCAGTAGCTTGGGTGCAGTCAAATTCAATTTCTAGGCCATCGCCTTTATTTAACTTAGCCATGGCTTCCTTAGCTTCAACGAGAGGAAAGGGGCAAACAAGTCCGAGTGTTGGTAATTTAATGATCATATAAACTCCTTATGATGCTTTTGCTAGTTTTAAACGTTGTGGTCGGATAATGGTGAAGTAGGCGGCTACCCAAGTGCCGAGAATCATCAATGGCAATGATACCCAACCTTGCCAGGAGAAAAAGGCTGTTTCGACTAAGCCATTACCGATAGAACAGCCCCCCGCAAGGGTTGCGCCAATACCCATAAGAATACCGCCGAGTCCGCTGCGTAGAATCGTGGTGGCATCCGGTACGCGGACACGAAATTCATTGCTTGCTTTCGCGCCGATGAATGAGCCGATAAAAATCCCTAAAACTAAGAATACGCCCCAGTTAATAAATTTACCGTCGCCAGTAACGAGGAATTGCATAATATTAGCGGATGGACCCGTGATCCCAAGTCCAAACTCACGACCAGTAGCGATACTGAGTGGCCAAGCAGCAAGTGCGATTAATCCGATTAATACAGCAGAGAAAAATGGGTGCCAGCGTTTTTCAAATAATAAGTGAGCAAGTCCCGTTTTCTTTGGTTTTAATGCCGCGATTTTTACGCTTGGTTTACTGAGATGTTTGTATACATAAAAGGCTGTCACTAAAGTTAATAATGCGACTAACCACCAAGGTGAAATACCGAATGTATCGTAAATGTTGCGTTGTTCGATATTGATACTGCGTAAAGCTTTATTGAATTCGCCTAATGGGCCGGTGCGCATGATGGCACTTAATAATATATAAGTGAATAACGCGACCCAACTGCCGACTAAGCCTTCTGCAGCTCGGTACCATGTGCCTGTTGCACAACCGCCAGCAAGAACAATGCCGATACCAAACACAAAGGCACCGATAATCACGGCTAGAAAAGCAAAATTTTCAGCCGGATCCACATTTAATATACCGATTTCTTTTAAGAGAAAGAAACCAATAGATTGCACGGTAATCGCCAATAAAAGGGCTACAAACATTTTGTTATTTTTGGTGACATACATATCGCGAAATGCGCCAGCAATACAAAAGCGCCCACGCTGCATCACAAATCCGAGTAAAATTCCGCAAAGTAATCCGGTTAAAAGCATAAATATTCCTTCTATTTTAGAACTAAGTAGGTTGGTATTTTCTAAAAAAATAAGAAGGTAGCGCCAATAACTTTTAGCTAGAAAATATGTTTTTTTGATATAAAAAAAGTGCAGTCAAAAATTTGAGTGTTTTCTGACCGCACTTTGTCGTAAGTTATCTTAGTGTTAAGGGCAGGGTTTACTCACCATAATTTCAATTACTTGGCGATCGATGTGGTGCATACTCTTCGAAGCAATTGAGCATAGATTATCGATAGTGCGATCGAGATCATGCTCAACGATACCTTCATTGCCCGTAACGTGGGTCTCATCCATTGCCATAAGTACTGATTTATAGCCTGAAGCAACGCTGGTGGAGACTTTCATTGCACAGCTATTCGATGCTCCATCGCAGATAATGCCACTGATATCGCCGATCATGCTGCAAATCCCCATGCTCACTGTTTCGAATTTACCTGTAAGTAAATAAGCGATACCTGCACAGCTTCCCATTGATGCGGTTGTTACTGCGCAAAGCGCAGAGAGTTTGGGTAATTTACTGTGGATATAAATGGCCATTAAGTGTGATAAGAAGAGGGCGCGGAGACGTTTTTCTTCACTCACGTTTAAATAATCGGCGACCACAACTACGGGCATAGTGGCGGCAATACCTTGGTTGCCTGAACCTGAATTACTCATTGCCGGTAATGTAGCCCCACCCATGCGGGCATCGGAGGCGGCGGTGGTTTCAATCATTATTTTACTGAGTAAATCATCCGACATTAAACCGCTACCGACTTGTTTGCGTAGCGTTCTACCAATATGTAGGCCGTAATTTTCCCGTAATCCTTCGTTAGATAGTGCACGATTGATCTCAGCGGCTTGTCCGATAAAGTGGATTTTATCGAGCCCAACTTCACAAGAAAATTCAAAAATTTCACGTGCGCTCACCTGCTTGAAAATATCATAAGGATCACAATCAGCGCATTTATCGTGCTCTTTCTCAAAAATGATCTCGCCATTTTTTTCAATCAAAATGATGTTAGTGTGTTGATCTTGAATGGCGACTTTCACTCGGTCATTATCCGTAAACAACACCGCTTCTGAATATAAAATATGCTCGGTTTGATGAATATCCACATTAACGAGCTTTTTATCAAGCATCGCTTTAGCTTGGGAAACTTGCTCTGGCGTGATGTGCTTTAACACTTCTAACTCACCTTCAGGGTCACCGCCCAAAGCACCAATCGCTGCGGCAATTGGTAAGCCCACCATGCCGGTTCCTGGTACTGCAACGCCTAACCCATTTTTCATTAAGTTAGGAGACACTTTGGCTTCAATGCGTTCAGGTATTTTTCCTAAATATTTAGCCGCTGTTGCTGCTGCAAGTGCCAGAGAAATAGGCTCAGTACAGCCAAGTGCGGGAACCACATCGCGTTCTACAATTTGAATTAATGTTTTTTCGATTTCGTTGAGTCTTTCTTGATTCATAAAATTCTTTTTAAATACTGTCTTCTTTCTCTATGACTAATATACGCGCTTCGCCTTGTGGATGAGCTACATGTTCGGTACCGATACTCGCATAAAAAATATCACCCGTATGGAGCAATACGGCTTTCTCTTGGCCATTTTCTTTGTAGCGCATTTCGACCGTACCATCCATCACTGCAAAGACTTCTTCACCGTCATTGATATGCCATTTGTAAGGTTTATCTGTCCAGTGAAGACGCACGGAAATACCATTCATATTGGTAATATCAAGGGCTCCCCAGGCGCGTTCTGCCGTAAAGTGGTGACTTTGAATAACTTTATTCATGGATAAATTCCTTAGTGCGCTTCATCCCAATTTTGTCCAACACCCACTTCCACAATCAATGGAACGACTAATTCAGCAGCGGCTTCCATGTGTTGTTTAATTTGCTCACGGAAAAATTCTACTTTTTCTGACCGCACTTCAAACACTAATTCATCATGTACTTGCATAATCATTTCAATATCTGGATCGTGACGGATTACTTCATCAATTTTAATCATCGCTCGTTTAATAATATCTGCAGCCGTGCCTTGCATCGGTGCATTAATTGCTACACGTTCAGCCCCTTTACGACGCATTGCGTTGCTAGAATTAATATCAGGTAAATATAAACGGCGACCAAATAGCGTTTCCACATAGCCTTGTGCTTTCGCTTTTTCACGGATATCGGTCATAAATTGCTGTACGCCAGGGTAGCGTTGGAAATATAAATCCATGTATTTTTGTGCATCTGGACGGGAAATTCCCAGTTGACGTGAAAGTCCAAAGGCAGACATTCCATAAATTAAGCCGAAATTAATCGCTTTAGCATTGCGACGTTGCTCACTGGAGACTTCATCTAATGATACACCGAAAATTTCAGCAGCCGTGGATCGGTGAATATCCTTGCCCTGAGAGAAGGCGTTAATTAAACCTTGATCGCCCGAAAGATGCGCCATAATACGTAACTCGATTTGAGAATAGTCAGCGGCGACAATAGAATAACCTTCACGTGCGATAAATGCTTGTCGAATACGACGACCTTCTTCATTCCGAATTGGAATATTTTGTAGGTTTGGATCACTTGATGATAAACGCCCTGTTGCCGTGACTGCTTGATGGTAAGAAGTATGTACTCGGCCTGTTTGTGAATTGACCATTTGAGGCAGTTTATCCGTGTAAGTGGATTTGAGTTTGCTCAACCCACGATGTTCGACCAAAATTTTTGGTAATTCGTGGCTATAGGCTAATTCTTCCAATACTTCTTCATTCGTTGATGGCGCACCTTTTGGCGTTTTTTGTAAAACAGGTAGTCCAAGTTTATCGAACAAAATTTCTTGTAATTGTTTGGTGGAGGCCAAATTAAATGGCTGACCTGCTAATGCGTAAGCTTGTTCCTCAAGTGCGGTTAATCTTGCAGCAATTTCGTTAGATTGTATAAAGAGGGCATCACTATCAATCAAAACGCCTGAGCGTTCCATACGAGAAAGCACATGAAGTAATGGTAATTCCATTGTTTTATATAATTCAACAAGTGTTGGTTCTTCTTGCAGTTTCAACCACAGCGCTTGCTGTAATTTCATTGTCACATCAGCATCTTCTGCCGCGTATTCTGTGGCTTGTTCTAATGGAATTTGATTAAACGTAAGCTGACCTTTCCCTTTTCCTGCAATGCTTTCAAATGCGATAGTCTCATGCCCTAAATAACGTTTAGCTAAATCGTCCATATTATGACGACCCGTACTATTTAGCGTATAAGAAAGCAACATCGTATCAAATTCAACACCTTGTAATTCAATGCCATGACGGGCAAAAATACTTTCATCAAATTTAATATTTTGTCCAATTTTGTGAATGTCAGGATTTTCTAAAATTGGTTTGATAGCCGCAAGTGCGGTCGATTTTTCGAGTGTTTTTGGTGCATCCAAATAATCTAATTGCAATGGTAAATAAGCTGCTTCGCCATTTTCAAGACCAAAAGAGATACCTACTAAATTTGCAGACATATAATCAAGACTGTCTGTTTCAGTATCGACTGCAATGAGTTTTGCTGCATTGAGTTTTTCAATCCAGCGCGTTAAATCTGTTTGAGTGAGCAAGGTTTCATATTTTGTACGATCGATTTGAATTTTAGGCGCGTTCTCCACCGCACTATTTCCCACCGAATTTTGAGCTGGTGATGTCGCCTGATACTGGTTCATTTTCACTGGTTGTTCACCGGTTTGGGTTATGGAGTCTGCGCCATTTATCACTTCATTAAGCCAGCGTTTAAATTCGTAGCGAGCAAAATATTCAATAAGTTGATCGTTTTTGCTTTCTCCAAGCAACAATTCATCTGTTGTCACGTTAAGTTCAACATCTGTTTTGATGGTTGCTAATGTATAAGAAAGATCGGCATTAGTTTTTTCTGCCAATAATTTTTCACCTAGTTTTTTCGCCCCACGAATTGGCAATTCTGCTACTTTCTCAAGATTGGCATAAATTTCAGCCATACTTCCGATACCTTGCAGTAAACCAAGAGCGGTTTTTTCGCCAACGCCAGCAACGCCCGGAATATTATCTGCACTATCGCCCATGAGTGCTAGATAATCAATAATGAGTTCAGGTGGAATACCGTATTTTTCAATCACGCCCTCGCGATCCAATAAGCTATTATTCATGGTGTTGATGAGCATAATATTGTCATCAACTAACTGTGCCATATCTTTATCGCCAGTACTAATGAGCACTTTTTTACCCAAACGCGATGCTTGTAGTGCGAGAGTGCCGATCACATCATCAGCTTCAACCCCTTCCACCACTAAAAGCGGAATCCCCAGTGCACGAATCATATCGTGCAAAGGCTGAATTTGTTTGCGTAAATCATCAGGCATTGGTGGACGGTGAGATTTATATTGTTCAAACATTTCATCACGAAATGTTTTCCCTTTTGCATCAAAAACAACAGCTATATGAGTGGGCTGCACTTGTGAGATGAGGCTTTTTAACATATTTAAAACGCCATACATCGCACCTGTTGGCTCACCTGCGGCATTAGTTAAAGGAGGAAAGGCATGAAATGCACGATATAAATAAGAAGAACCATCCACTAGCACAAGCGGATTTGTTGCAATTTGGGCCATAAAAATCTCGTTTTAAACTGAAAAATGCGGGCATTATAGCGTAATTTATGGTGATGAGCGAACGGCGGATTCAATGTAAAATTTGTGACGAACGTTTTTTGCTATGGCATAATATCAACCACTCAAATATTTAATTTAAGGAAATCAAATGTCGTTAAAATTGGTCGAAATTTTAGTTTTGGGTCAGGTCTTGCGTTTAAACGTGCCCGTTGAACAAGAAGAATTACTGCGCCAAGCTGCGCGTAATTTAGATATATTGGTTTCCGAAATGAAAGAAAAGACAGGCCTTATTCAGCTTGATCGTGTGCTTTCGATTGTGGCTCTCAATTTGAGTTTTGAATTAACACAAGAAAAGAATAAAACACTACAAATAGAAGATGTGTTGAGAACGAAAATCCAGCAATTGGATCATTCTTTAGGAAGTGTTCGAGTATTAAAAGAATAAAATCAGTGATTAATTGTGGCTGAAAATTTAATGATTTTCAGCCGTTTTTTATAGCGTTAGACACGCTTGTATAGTCCATTTTCATTCAAAATTAAATCTTGCAATTCAAGATCGAGCAACTGAACAAGTAAAACATCGACACTCAAGTTAAATTCTTCAGCTAAATCATCAATGCTCACAGGCGTGTAACCGATACGCGAGTAAAGTTTCGGGTGACTTGGTGCTTCTACTAATCGGCGAGGATCGGGTGGTGGCGTGTAATTAGGCACTGCGATCTGGTCAAAATCGATTTCAGTTTGGCTATGGATCGAATGTTGGTAGAGGGTTTCCAAAATATCCTTTGCATTTTCCACCAACATTGCGCCTTGTTTAATGAGACGATTACAACCTTGGCTAAATTCACTTTGAATATTGCCTGGCACAGCAAAAACCTCTCGGTTTTGTTCCAATGCATACCGAGCGGTAATCAGAGAGCCGCTTTTTTCCGTGGCTTCAACCACTAATGTCCCAACCGAAAGCCCGCTAATAATCCTATTACGACGAGGGAAGTTTATCGCAATTGGTGCTTGGTTTGGTAAAAACTCAGAAACTAATGTACCGTTGTTTTGCAAAATGAGTTCTGAAAGTTTTCGATGCTTTACGGGATAAATTTGTTCTAATCCGCTTCCTAAAACTGCAATGGTTTGTCCTTGAATATCAACAACTGCTTGATGGCAATGCCCATCTATTCCCAACGCAAGTCCACTGGTAATCGTAAAGCCAGCCAATGAAAGTTCCGTAGCAAAATATTTAGCCCAATATTCACCATAAGCTGTGCAGTAGCGACTTCCCACCATAGCAATTTGACGTTGTGAAAGTGCGGTTAAATTTCCTTTTACAAATAGCAGAGGAGGAAAGCTCGCTATCTGTTTCAATAGAAAGGGGTAAAAAGGGGAAAAATAATTCACCAAATGATTTCCCTCTTTTTGTGACCACTCTAGCGCTGGCTCAATAAATTTTGTTTCAGGCTTGAACCAACGACGAATTTGAATGGCTCCCCATCCCATTTGTCGAAAAGCAACATCATCATAATTGAGCAACTCATCTAGCGTAATATTGGATAAAATTTTATCAATGCCCACTCCGCCAAGTTTAGGGACTTGCATTAGGCGGAGTAGCGTGTAAGTAATATCGTGCATGCTTTTTCCTTTTTGATTTGAAAATTTAGTATGGAAAAAACGAGTGAAAGAAACGATTAACTTGAAAGCATTTTGCGATATAGATCGCAAAAATTCTTTTTGATGAGTAAAAAATTGCAAAATTTTTCTTATTTTGAAAATGTAGAAAATTCAATAATAAAAATTTGCCGATTATAATCTACTTGGTTGAATATTCTTTTTATTTTGAATTTATTAGTTAAATGTATATTTTGTTTTGTGTTGAGATGATTGTTTTTGATATAAAACGCTAAAAAATAGTTTGACAGCCAGTTTTTTATTCGTAATATGAAAAGTGTTTTACACAGAAGGATTTTTATTTATGTCTCGTATTGTTTCTTTATCTCTCAACCTGCTGCTCTCACATTTTGTGTGCGGCTAAGTTGTGGATGAAAAACATCAGATGTAAATACCCAATTTTAAACCCGCACTTTATAAGCTGCGGGTTTTTTGTCTAAAAAATACAGGAAAATGCGCCGCACTTTCGGAGTGATTTAAGAAGGATATAAATTATGATAGATCGCGTTATTATTTTTGATACGACTTTGCGTGATGGGGAACAGGCATTAAAAGCAAGTTTGACGGTAAAAGAGAAATTACAGATTGCTTTAGCACTTGAACGTTTAGGCGTGGATGTAATGGAAGTGGGGTTCCCCGTTTCTTCTCAAGGAGATTTTGAGTCTGTTCAAACCATTGCGCGTCATATCAAAAATTCTCGTGTTGCCGCGTTATCTCGAGCTGTAGATAAAGACATTGATGCTGCATACGAAGCATTGAAAGTCTCTGAAGCATTCCGTATTCATACTTTTATTGCAAGTTCAGCATTGCACGTTGAAGCGAAATTAAAACGTTCTTTTGATGATGTGGTAGAAATGGCTGTTGCAGCAGTGAAACGCGCACGTAATTATACGGATGATGTTGAGTTCTCTTGCGAAGATGCCGGCCGTACAGGTATTGATAATATCTGTCGTATTGTTGAAGCAGCAATCAATGCGGGTGCAACTACAGTAAATATTCCCGATACAGTAGGTTTTTGTTTACCAAATGAATACGGCAACATTATTGCTCAAGTGCGCAACCGCGTGCCGAATATCGACAAAGCTGTGATTTCTGTTCATTGCCATAATGACTTAGGTATGGCAACCGCTAATTCTTTAACTGCAGTACAAAATGGTGCGCGTCAAATTGAATGTACTATCAACGGTATCGGCGAGCGAGCAGGCAATACCGCCTTGGAAGAAGTGGTGATGGCAATGAAAGTTCGCCAAGAATTTATGGGTGTGGATACACGCATCAACACGCAAGAAATTCATCGTGTGAGTCAAATGGTTAGCCAGCTTTGCAATATGCCGATTCAGCCGAATAAAGCCATTGTGGGTTCAAATGCTTTTGCGCACTCTTCTGGCATCCATCAAGATGGTATGTTGAAAAACAAAAATACCTACGAAATTATGTCTCCAGAAACGATCGGTTTAAAAAAAGAAAAATTGAATTTAACTGCACGTTCTGGTCGTGCGGCTGTGAAAGGCCATATGACGGATATGGGCTATAATGAACAAGATTATGATTTGGATAAATTGTATGATGCGTTCTTAAAATTAGCGGATAAAAAAGGTCAGGTATTTGATTATGACTTAGAAGCCTTGGCGTTTATTGATATGCAACAAGGCGATGAGGATCGTTTGATATTAGATAAACTTTCTGCTCATTCAACGAAAGAATATCCTGCAACAGCCTTTGTTCAATTGAAGTTGGATGGCGAAAAATTAAGTACGTCTTCAATTGGCGGCAATGGCCCAGTGGATGCGGTTTACAACGCCATCTTAAATTTAACTGGCTTAGAAATCAAAATGTCTCACTATAACTTAACCGCTAAAGGCGAGGGGGCAGAAGCATTAGGGCAAGTGGATATTGTCGTTGAACACGAAGGGCGTAAATTCCATGGTGTTGGTTTAGCAACAGACATCGTTGAATCTTCTGCACTTGCTTTAGTCCACGCGATCAATGCGATTTATCGAGCGCATAAAGTCGCCGATATTAAAAGCCACAAACATCATTAACCCAATTCCCCTCTTTATAAAAGAGGGGAGAAAATGTGAAAAAAATTAACCGCACTTTAGTGTGACTGAAATAGGAAAAATAATATGCAATCATACAACATCGCTGTTCTACCGGGAGACGGTATTGGTCCAGAAGTGATGGCTGAAGCCATTAAAGTATTAAATAAAGTTCAAGAAAAATTCGGTTTTAAACTTAACTTCAATGAATTTTATGTAGGTGGTGCTGCAATTGATCATTGTGGTTGCCCATTACCTGCAGAAACCTTAAAAGGTTGTGATGAAGCGGATGCGATTTTGTTTGGTTCTGTAGGGGGGCCAAAATGGACAAATTTACCACCGGATCAACAACCGGAACGTGGTGCGTTATTGCCATTGCGTAAACACTTCAAATTATTCTGTAACCTTCGCCCGGCAACCCTTTATAAAGGCTTAGAAAAATTCTGCCCATTACGTGCGGATATTGCGGCGAAAGGATTTGATATGGTGGTAGTGCGTGAATTAACGGGCGGGATTTATTTCGGTCAGCCTAAAGGCCGTGAAGGCGAAGGTGCACAAACCAAAGCATTCGATACCGAAGTTTATTACAAATATGAAATTGAACGCATTGCACGTGCGGCTTTTGAGGCAGCGATGAAACGCAATAAAAAAGTCACTTCTGTGGATAAAGCGAACGTATTGCAGTCTTCTATTTTATGGCGTGAAACCGTGACAGAAATGGCAAAAAACTACCCTGAAGTCACTTTAGAACACATTTATATCGACAATGCCACAATGCAATTAATCAAAGCACCAGAATCTTTTGATGTTTTACTTTGCTCTAATATTTTCGGCGACATTATTTCTGACGAAGCGGCAATGATCACGGGTTCTATGGGGATGTTGCCATCCGCTAGCTTAAACGAAGAAGGTTTCGGCCTATATGAACCGGCTGGCGGTTCCGCCCCAGATATCGCAGGCAAAGGCAT
Organism: Haemophilus sp. oral taxon 036; assembly: GCF_002998595.1. NCBI lineage: Bacteria > Pseudomonadati > Pseudomonadota > Gammaproteobacteria > Pasteurellales > Pasteurellaceae > Haemophilus > Haemophilus sp. oral taxon 036. The sequence continues at coordinate 483,058 of NZ_CP027235.1, read as the reverse complement.
TGCTAATCCAATCGCACAAATTCTTTCTGCGGCAATGATGCTGCGTTACAGCTTCAACTTAAACGAAGCCGCAGATGCCATTGAAAATGCGGTACAAAAAGTCTTAGCAAAAGGTCACCGTACTGGTGATTTAGCCGATGATTCTGCTCCTGTTTCAACGGCGGAAATGGGTACATTGATTGCTGAAGCAATCTAATAAAAAACAATGAAAGTGCGGTTCAAAAATACCTCGGATTTTAACCGTACTTACCCTAACAAAAGCCTCTAACGAATTGAGAAATATTATGGCAAAAACTCTTTACGAAAAATTATTTGATTCGCACATTGTGTATGAAGCAGAGGGCGAAACGCCGATTTTGTATATTAACCGTCATTTGATCCATGAAGTGACTAGTCCACAAGCCTTTGATGGTTTGCGTGTTGCGGGGCGCCAAGTGCGCCAAGTGAATAAAACTTTTGGCACAATGGATCACAGCATTTCTACTCAAGTACGTGATGTGAACAAACTTGAAGGACAAGCGAAAATCCAAGTGTTAGAACTTGATAAAAATACCAAAGCGACGGGTATCAAATTATTTGATATGACAACAAAAGAGCAGGGAATCGTACATGTGATGGGGCCTGAACAAGGCTTAACCTTACCAGGCATGACGATCGTTTGTGGCGATTCACACACCGCAACACACGGCGCATTTGGTGCTTTGGCATTTGGTATCGGCACCTCCGAAGTAGAACACGTATTAGCCACACAAACCTTAAAACAAGCTCGCGCAAAAAGCATGAAAATTGAAGTTCGCGGCAAAGTGGCACCGGGCATTACCGCCAAAGACATTATTCTTGCCATTATCGGTAAAACCACTATGGCGGGCGGCACAGGCCATGTAGTGGAATTCTGCGGCGAGGCTATTCGAGATCTTTCTATGGAAGGCAGAATGACGGTGTGCAACATGGCGATTGAAATGGGCGCGAAAGCCGGCTTAATCGCACCAGATGAAACCACTTTCGAATACTTAAAAGGTCGTCCACATGCACCGAAAGGTAAAGATTGGGATGATGCTGTCGCTTATTGGAAAACCTTAAAATCTGATGACGATGCAAAATTTGATACGGTGGTAACATTAGAAGCAAAAAACATTGCACCACAAGTAACTTGGGGTACCAACCCGGGGCAGGTGATCTCTGTGAATGAAACCGTACCAAATCCGCAAGAAATGGCAGATCCTGTACAGCGTGCTTCGGCAGAAAAAGCCTTACATTATATTGGCTTAGAAGCTGGCACTAATTTAAAAGAAGTTAAAGTTGATCAAGTATTTATCGGATCTTGCACCAACTCGCGCATTGAAGATTTACGCGCAGCAGCGGCAGTGATGAAAGGTCGTAAAAAAGCCGACAATGTAAAACGGATTTTAGTGGTACCAGGTTCCGGTTTAGTGAAAGAACAAGCGGAAAAAGAAGGCTTGGATAAAATCTTTATTGAAGCAGGTGCTGAATGGCGTAATCCAGGTTGTTCAATGTGCTTAGGAATGAACGATGACCGTTTAGGCGAATGGGAACGTTGTGCTTCTACTTCAAACCGTAACTTTGAAGGTCGCCAAGGCCGTAATGGTCGTACTCACTTGGTGAGCCCTGCGATGGCAGCGGCTGCGGGAATGTTCGGTAAATTCGTTGATATTCGTGACGTAACATTAAACTAAGGAGCAGAAAATGGCAGGATTTAAACAACTTTCAGGCCTAGTAGTGCCATTGGATGCGGCAAACGTGGATACGGATGCGATTATTCCAAAACAATTTTTACAAGCCATTACGCGCGTAGGTTTCGGTAAACACTTATTCCATGAATGGCGTTATTTGGATGTAGAAGGCACTAAACCAAATCCAGATTTTGTGTTGAATTATCCACAATATCAAGGCGCGACCATTTTATTAGCACGTAAAAACCTTGGCTGTGGTTCATCTCGTGAACATGCGCCTTGGGCATTAGCCGATTACGGTTTCAAAGTGATGATCGCACCAAGTTTTGCAGATATTTTCTATAACAACAGCTTGAACAATCATATGTTACCGATCCGTTTAAGCGAAGAAGAAGTAGAAGAAATCTTCCAGTGGGTGTGGGCAAATGAAGGCAATCAGCTCCATGTTGATTTAGAAGCCATGACCGTGACAGTCGGCGACAAAGTTTATACCTTTGAACTGGATGAATTCCGCCGTCATTGTTTGTTAAACGGCTTGGATAATATCGGTTTAACCCTTCAGCATGAAGACAAAATCTCAGAATACGAGAAAAACATCCCAGCGTTCTTGCGCTAAAAAAGATGAAAGTGCGGTGATTTTTCACCGTACTTTTTGATCTAATCTAAGGTTTTAATGATTCCATTATCGACTGAAAACATTTTTCTGTTTTCGACTTGCATCTCTTTTAATTGTTCTTGAGTAATGGCTGTGACAAACACTTGTGAGCCACTTTGTTGTAATCGTTCTGCCAACAGTGCTCGCTTATATTGATCCAATTCCGATGCAAAATCATCGATCAAAAAAATACAATGGCGTTGCTTTTCTTTCATTAAATGCTCGCCTTGAGCCAGTCTCAATGCGCACATTAAAAGTTTAAGCTGTCCGCGAGAAAGTACATCTTCCACTGGCAATCCCTGTGCTTTGAAACGAAAATCAGCTTTTTGAGGTCCAGAAAATGTGTAATTTAAGGCACGATCTCGTTCAAAATTTTGCTCAAGAACCTCAGCGTAATCCGTATTTTTTTCCCATCCTTGATGAAAGCTGACATTAATTTCTAATTCAGGGAGGAAAAGTTGGCAAGTTTGCTCGATTTTAGGGCGTAGTGCTTCTGCATATTCGGCACGCCATTGACTCACTTGATGAGCGAGTTTGGCAAGCTCGACATCCCAAACTTTAATAGCGGAGTAGGGCTGATTTTGTGCAAGCGCTGCATTTCTTTGTTTGAGTAATCGATTAAGATTGCTCCAAGCAGTATAAAAACTTGTTTGATGGTGAAAAAGTCCCCAATCCAAAAATGCCCGACGATAACTTGGACCACCATTCAGTAAGGTTAAGCCCTCTGGGGTGATTAATTGCATTGGCAAAAGATGAGCAAGATCGGAAATTTTATTGCCATCTTCACCGTTAATTTTTACTAACGTGTTGCCTTGACGAAGTTTTTGTAACCCCACTGACCATTGATGTTGGCTTTCTTGGATTTGTCCAAATAAGGTAAAGTGAGGTTCGTCGTAAGAAATGATGCGATTTGTTACCGCACTCTTGAATGAGCGTCCGTGACCAAGATAAAAAATTGCTTCTAATAGGCTCGTTTTCCCGCTGCCATTGTTACCGACCAAAAAGTTAAAGCCGGGATCAAAATTCAGATCCACGGCTGTTAAGTTACGAAATTTTTCGACCAATAAACGCGAAATCGCCATATTATAAACGCATTGGCATAATTACATATTCGCTACTGCTGTCTTCGCAGTTTTCGATTAAGCAACTAGAAGAGGCATCAGTTAGACGCATGCGAACTTGATTGCATTTAAGTGCATTTAGTACATCAAGAATATAGGTGACATTAAATCCCACTTCTAATTCTTCGCCATTGTAATTAACATCAACGATTTCTTCCGCTTCTTCATGCTCGGTGTTAGAGGCGGTAATTTTTAGTTGGTTTTCGCTTAAATTTAAACGCACGCTACGCACGCGCTCATTCGATAAGATTGATGCGCGAACAAAGGCTTGTTTAAGAATTTCCCAGCTGCCTTCGACAATTTTCGTTGCATTACGAGGCAACACTCGGCGATAGTCAGGGAAACGACCATCAATTAATTTTGATGTACATACAATATTTTTTAAATGGATACGTAAATTGTTGGTACCGATTTGTAAACGTGCCGGCTCATCACTTGTTTCTAATAAACGAACCAGTTCTAACACGCCTTTACGCGGTAAAATCACAGAATGATTTTGTAATTCTTGTTCAAGCGAGATGGTGCACACTGCAAGTCTATGGCCATCTGTTGCCACTGTACGCAATAAATTGCCTTCTGTTTCAAACTTCATACCATTCAAGAAATAGCGCGCATCTTGGTTTGCCATAGAAAATTGAGTGGCTTCAATTAAACGGCGCAAGGTATTTTGCGGTAGTTCAAAATCTACTTCAGACTGCCAATCCGTGAGGTTGGGATATTCTTCGGCAGGTTGGGTTGTTAGCGTAAAACGGCTACGTCCAGACTGCACTAATGCACGGTCTTCTTCAAAAGTAACCGTGATTTCTGAATCATCAGATAAAGTGCGGCAAATATCTAAGAATTTTTTTGCTGGAATCGTAAAGGTGCCATTCTCAGAAGACGATGAAAGCTGAGTTTGACTAGAGAGTTCAACTTCCAAATCTGTGCCTGTGATAGTCAGACGATTGTCTTCAATTTGCAACAACACGTTGTTTAATACAGGAATGTTTGGACGATTACTCAATACGCCACATACTTGTTGCAACGGTTTTAATAAATTTTCTCTTGAAATACTAAATTGCATTGCGTTCTCCTTTTTATGCGGACAAAGTGCGGATCAAATTCGCCCAATCTTCTTGAATACTATTGTCTTGTTCGCGGAATTTTGGTACTTCGCGGCAAGCGTTTAATACGGTCGTGTGATCACGGTCAAAGGCGCGACCGATTTCTGGCAAACTGCGGTTTGTTAATTCTTTTGCTAATGCCATTGCAATTTGGCGTGGACGAGTCACTGAGCGCGCACGACTTTTTGATTTTAAATCTGAAACCTTAATTCGATAATATTCAGCCACTACCTTTTGAATGTTTTCAATAGTAACTAAGCGTTCTTGAAGAGCCAAAATATCTTTTAAGGTGTCACGCACGAAATCAATATCAATGTCGCCACCTTTGAAGTCTTGCATTGCTTTCACGCGATTTAACGCACCCTCAAGTTCACGCACGTTGGTACGCAAGCGTTGAGCAATGAAGAAAGCGACTTCTTCTGGCAAGTTCATATTATGTTCTTCCGCCTTTTTCAATAAAATCGCTACACGCGTTTCAAGATCGGGCGGCTCAATGGCTGTTGTTAAGCCCCAGCCAAAACGTGATTTTAAACGTTCTTCAATTTTTTCAATTTCTTTAGGATAACGATCTGATGTTAAGATAATTTGGCGACCAGTTTCAAATAAGTTATTGAATATATGGAAGAATTCTTCTTGAGTTTTTTCTTTTTCAGCGAAAAATTGAATGTCATCTACTAAAAGTGCATCGAGAGAACGATAGAATTTTTTGAACTGATCCATTTTATTATCACGCACTGCTTTTACCATATGTTGCATAAAGTTATTTGCGTGAATATAAAGCACACGCGCATTCGGTTTATTGGCTAAAATGCCGTTGCCAATCGCGTGTAACAAGTGGGTTTTACCTAAACCTGTACCACCATATAAAAAGAAAGGATTGGCCGAAGGTTCGCCTGGTGCTTGAGCAAGTTTTTGACCGACTGCGCGTGCGAGTTGGTTCGATTTACCTTCAACAAAGTTATCAAATAAGTGTTTAGTGTTTAGATGAGATTCAAATTTTACTGAAGCAGTAGATTCAGCTTGAAAATCTACCGCACTTTCTGTTTTAGGATTGCCACTTGGTACGCTTTCTACTACTTTAGGTGCAGGCTTGATCCCTTCTTTTAAAGAAATACGCAGTTCAGGATTTTGTGCAAGTGTTTGACAAATTTGCTGGATTTGTGCGAGATAATGAGTTTCCACCCAACCTTTCACAAACATATTAGAAGCATATAAAACAATGTGGTTATCCGCCACCACATCAGCCTGTAAAGGACGAAGCCAAGTGCTAAGATCGCTGGCTGAAACTTGATCTTGAAGTTGTAACAGGCAACTTTGCCAAAGATTTGAGAGATTCACAAAAGGATCCTTGTTGTTTTTTTAATAGAGAAAAGTGCGGTAAAAATTGGCGGAGATTTTACAATAAATGCGTGGAAAGATCTTCTAAAAAATCGGCTTGAGATTTATACAAAAATCCGTATAATCCTCCCGATTTTGGAAGTCCGAGAGTTTTTCCCGAAAAATTTCCGTTTCTTATTTGACGAACGCGTATTTTATGATTAAAATTGCGCTCTATTTTTATTAACTCATAATCTGGATTTAGGTAGATTACAATGAAACGTACATTTCAACCTTCTGTATTAAAACGTAGTCGTACTCACGGTTTCCGTGCTCGTATGGCAACTAAAAATGGCCGTCAAGTTTTAGCGCGTCGTCGTGCTAAAGGTCGTAAAAGTTTATCTGCATAATCACCGTTCTTAGTGGTTAAGCTGAACTTTTCAAGGGAGTTACGTTTGTTAACTCCCATTCAATTCAAAAATGTCTTCGAACAACCGTTCAGAGCTAGCACTCCAGAAATAACCATCCTTGCCAGAAAAAATAATCTTGAGCATCCTCGCTTAGGTTTGACTGTCGCTAAAAAACACTTAAAACGAGCTCATGATCGTAATCGTATTAAACGCTTAGTACGAGAAAGTTTTCGTTTATCGCAACATCGTTTACCCGCATGTGATTTTGTTTTTGTTGCAAAAGGTGGTATTGGTAATCTTGATAATAGCTCTTTTGTGCAAATCTTAGAAAAATTATGGCAACGACACATTCGTTTGGTGCAAAAATCTTAATTGGATTTATTCGTTTCTATCAATTTGTTATTAGTCCTCTTATCGGACCGCGTTGTCGGTTTGTGCCTACTTGTTCTTGCTATGGCATTGAAGCGTTAAAAACACATGGATTGTTAAAAGGTAGTTGGCTTACTCTAAAACGTGTATTAAAATGTCACCCCTTGAACGCTGGTGGATTCGATCCTGTTCCACCTAAAATCAATAATAACGATGAGAAAAAATAATGGACTCAAGACGTAGCCTATTAGTGTTAGCGCTAATTTTTATTTCTTTCCTTGTTTATCAGCAATGGCAGTTGGATAAAAATCCACAGGTGCCAACTGAGCAAACAACTTCAATGACTGCCAATTCTGATGTTCCGGCAAGTTCTCCTTCTTCTAATTCACAAGTTGTAGCAGATTCTCAAACTCATGGCCGTATTATTACCCTTGAAAACGATGTATTCCGTTTGAAAGTTGATACTTTAGGTGGTGATGTAATTAGTTCTGAATTATTAAAATATGATGCAGAATTGGATTCAAAAACACCGTTTGAGTTATTAAAAGACACCAAAGAACATGTGTATATTGCACAAAGTGGTTTAATTGGTAAGAACGGTATCGATACTCGTTCTGGTCGTGCGCAATATCAAATTGAAGGCGATAATTTTAAATTAGCAGATGGTCAAGCGTCTCTTTCAGTTCCTCTTCTTTTTGAAAAAGATGGTGTGACTTATCAAAAAATATTTGTATTAAAACGCGGTAGCTATGATTTAGGCGTAGATTACAAGATTGATAACCAAAGTGGTCAAGCTATTGAAGTGGAACCTTATGGTCAATTAAAACATTCTATTGTTGAAAGCTCTGGTAATGTCGCAATGCCAACTTACACTGGTGGCGCATATTCTTCTTCAGAAACTAACTATAAAAAATATAGTTTTGGCGATATGAAGGATAATAATCTTTCTATTGATACTAAAGCTGGTTGGGTTGCAGTATTACAGCATTATTTCGTATCTGCCTGGATCCCTAATCAAGATGTAAATAATCAGCTTTACACAATTACAGATACTAAAAATAATGTCGCTTCAATCGGTTATCGTGGCCCAGTTGTCACTATTCCTGCTGGTGGTCAAGAGACGATTACAAGTTCATTATGGACTGGCCCTAAACTTCAAAATCAAATGGCTACTGTGGCAAATCACTTAGATTTAACAGTTGATTATGGTTGGGCTTGGTTTATTGCTAAACCGTTATTCTGGTTATTAACCTTTATTCAAGGGATTGTGTCTAACTGGGGTTTAGCGATTATCTGTGTAACAATCGTGGTGAAAGCAATTTTGTATCCACTTACGAAAGCACAATATACTTCAATGGCTAAAATGCGTATGTTGCAACCTAAAATGCAAGAAATGCGTGAACGTTTCGGTGATGATCGCCAACGTATGAGCCAAGAAATGATGAAACTTTATAAAGAAGAAAAAGTAAATCCACTTGGTGGTTGTTTGCCAATTCTTCTTCAAATGCCAATCTTCATCGCATTGTATTGGACGTTTATGGAAGCAGTTGAATTACGTCACGCTCCGTTCTTTGGTTGGATTCAAGATTTATCAGCACAAGATCCTTATTATATTTTCCCTATTTTAATGGGTATCTCAATGTTCTTGTTGCAAAAAATGTCGCCAACACCAGTGGCTGATCCAATGCAGCAAAAAGTGATGAACTTTATGCCATTAGTCTTTATGTTCTTCTTTTTATGGTTCCCTGCTGGTTTAGTGTTGTACTGGTTAGTTTCTAACTTAATTACAATTGCACAACAGCAATTAATTTATCGAGGGTTAGAGAAAAAAGGGTTACATTCCCGTAAGAAATAGTCACTAACTGGCAAAAAGAAAGGCACGAATAGTGCCTTTCTTTATTATTTGATCTTAATATATTCCGCATTTTGTAGAGATAGAGTTTTTTTAGTAGAAACAGGGATAAGGGTTATCCCTCTAAATTAAAAGTGCGGCTAGATTTTAAAGAGTTTTTTATGAAAGAAACAATCGTTGCTCAAGCTACTGCGCCAGGTCGTGGTGGTATTGGGATTTTAAGAGTCTCTGGGCCTTTAGCAACAGAAGTTGCACAAGCGGTGTTGGGAAAATGTCCTAAGCCAAGAATGGCTGATTATCTCCCTTTTAAGGATGCTGATGGCACTGTTTTAGATCAAGGGATTGCCCTTTACTTCAAATCACCAAATTCATTTACTGGTGAGGATGTATTGGAATTGCAAGGTCACGGTGGGCAGGTTGTATTAGATTTATTACTCAAACGTATTTTACAAATTGATGGAATCCGTTTGGCCAGACCAGGTGAGTTTTCTGAACAAGCTTTTTTGAATGATAAATTGGATCTTGCTCAAGCGGAAGCCATTGCGGATTTAATTGATGCAACATCAGAACAAGCCGCACGCTCAGCATTAAAATCTTTACAAGGTGAATTTTCAAAGAAAGTAAATGAATTAGTTGATTCTGTTATTTACTTACGCACCTATGTAGAAGCAAGCATTGATTTTCCTGATGAAGAAATTGATTTCTTGGCGGATGGAAAAATTGAAGCAAACTTACGCGGTATTATTAATCAGTTAGAAGATGTTCGCTCAGAAGCCAAACAAGGTTCTATTTTACGTGAAGGCATGAAAGTGGTGATTGCCGGTCGCCCAAATGCAGGCAAATCTAGCTTGCTTAATGCGCTTGCTGGTCGCGAAGCGGCTATCGTTACAGATATTGCGGGTACAACGCGTGATGTACTGCGTGAGCATATTCATATCGACGGTATGCCATTGCATATTATTGATACAGCGGGTCTTCGAGATGCAACCGATGAAGTCGAGCGCATTGGCATTTCTCGCGCATGGACGGAGATTGAACAAGCCGATCGTATTATTTTGATGTTAGATAGTAGCGATCCTGAAAGTGCAGATTTAAGTAAAGTTCGGTCAGAATTTTTAGCAAAATTACCCACAACGTTGCCTGTCACTATTGTTCGAAACAAAATTGATTTAAATGGCGAACAAGCAAATAAAAGCGAAGAAGACGGGTATCAAATGATTAGTCTTTCTGCTCAAACACATGATGGTGTACAACTTTTACGTGATCATTTGAAACAAGCAATGGGTTTCCAAACAGGCATGGAAGGCGGCTTTTTAGCTCGTCGTCGTCATTTAGATGCCCTTGAGAAAGCCGCAGAGCATTTACAAATCGGTTTGGTTCAACTTACAGAATTTCACGCGGGAGAACTTTTAGCGGAAGAATTACGCTTAGTACAAACTCACTTGAGTGAAATTACAGGTGAATTCACATCAGATGACTTGCTAGGTAATATTTTTAGTTCTTTCTGTATTGGAAAATAGCAAGAGTAGAGTGCGGTCATTTTCTTGGGCAAAAATTTAGATCAAAAGCGGAGATTTTGGGTGGCATAGTGCTGATTGGAATTGGCATTAGCTTGCTTTATGAGCACGGTGTTTTCACTTTTTAAGATGCTAATTTTCTACGTTTAGATTATAATCGGGGAAAATTTTATATTTATAACAAGGGTTATAGAATGTTAATTGAAAAAATGCACAATTTATCAAATTCAAAGGCTGCTAAGTTTATTCTGGCTTTGATCACGTTATCGTTTTTAGTCGGCGGTATGTCTGGCTATCTTTTTAGTTCAAATGATACTTACGCTGCAAAAGTTAATGGTGAAGTGATTTCGCAACAAGATTTTTTAAATCGCTATAACCAAGAATTTGAGGCTCGTGCACAACGCGAAGGCGAAGCATTTATGGCTCAGTCAGATTCTCCTGAATTTGTTACCGCACTTCGTCAAAGCACCATTAATCGAATGATTGATCAAGAATTGCTCCGTCAATATGCGAAAGAATTAAAATTAGGCGTCAGTGATGAAATGATTAAACGAGCAATCGTGACGGATCCTAATTTTCAAGTTAATGGAAAATTTGATAACGGTGTTTATCAACAAGTATTACAACAAAATCGTTTAACGTCAGATGGTTATGCAGCTATTTTGCGTGGCGCATTAACCCTTGAACAAATGCAAAGTGGTGTTGCTAACAGTGAGTTTATCGTGCCTGCTCAAGCAAAAAATACCGCAGAAGTTTTCTTTCAAAAGCGTTCAGTTCGTTTAGCAACATTATCTCTTGCTGATGAAATGGCAAAGCAAGCGGTATCTGATGATGAAATTAAAGCTTATTACGAGGCTAATCAAAAATCTTTTGTTCAGCCAGAGCAAGTGAAGGTTCAATATATTGATCTCTCTGGTAGCCAAATCGAAAAAGGTATCGAAGTTAAAGATGTAGAAATTGCGCAATATTATCAAGATAATAAAGCTCAATTTATGACTCAGCGTTTAGCACATATTCAATTTGCAAATGATCAAGATGCTAAGGTGGCTTACGATGAATTACAAAAAGGTGCAAATTTCGCTGATGTAGCTAAAGCTAAATCTTTAGATAAAGTTTCTGGTGAGAATGGTGGTGATTTAGGTTGGGTAAATGCGAATGAATTACCAAAAGCCTTTGAAGATGCTGCAGCTGCATTGCAGGTAGGTCAATATAGCCAACCAATCAATGTGGATGGCAATTACCATATTGTTTTAGTGCAAGAGCGTAAAGCTCAAACTTTAGATGAAGTGAAAGCACAGGTTGCAGATTTAGTTCGTAAATCCTTGTTAGAAAATCGTTATTACGCAATTGAAAAGCAAGTTCGTGATAAGGCTTTTGAGGATAGTAAATCGTTGAATAGTGCGGCACAAGTTGCAGGTGTTAAAGTTCAAGAAAGCGGTTATTTTTCTCGTCAAAATGTACCTGCAGAATTAAATTTCCCTAATGTAGTTTCTGCGGTTTTTGAATCTGATATTGCCAATGGAGGCGCTAATTCAGAGCCTTTGAATGTTGGCGATTATCACGCTATTGTAGTGCGTGTGTTAGAGCACAAACCTGAAGGTGTGAGAACATTGGAAGATGCGAAAGCAGATATTGAAATGTTCTTAAAACGCCAGAAGTCTGAAAATGTTCTTAACGAAAAAGCACAACAAGTGGTGAAAGCATTAAGCGAAAATGCTGAATCGAAAGTGGATGGAATTAATTTCTCAAGTGAGCAGAGTTTTACTTTAAGTGAAAATAAAGATCCAATTTTAACAAATGATGTATTTTCAATTGCTAAACCAACATCAGGTAAAACGGTTTACCAAGTTGCTCATAATGAGAAAGGCGATGTAGTTATTATTGCTTTAAATAAAGTAGAAGACGGCGTGCTTAACGATAAAGAATTAAGCCAATTTAGTGCCCAATTATTACGTACAAGTCAGGCTGAAGTTCAAGCGCAATTAATGCAAGGATTGCGTGAGAGAGCAAAAATTGAAGTCAATGACTCTTTCATTAATCAAGATGATGAAGCACAGCAATAATTGATTAAATTGCAATCTCAGATAAATTTTGATAAAAAGTGCGGTAAATTCACCGCACTTTTTTATAGGGAGCAAACAATGGCAGAGGAAACAATTTTTAGCAAAATTATCCGTAAAGAAATTCCTGCAAATATCGTCTATCAAGATGAATTAGTCACTGCGTTTCGTGATATTTCACCGCAAGCTAAAACACATATTTTGATCATTCCAAATAAAGTAATCCCAACAGTGAATGACGTGACGGAGCAAGATGAACTAACGCTAGGTCGATTATTTAGTGTAGCGGCTAAACTCGCTAAAGAAGAAGGTATTGCGGAAGACGGTTACCGCCTAATTGTGAATTGTAATAAACATGGTGGACAAGAAGTATTCCATTTACATATGCATTTAGTCGGTGGTGAACCTTTAGGTAGAATGTTAGCGAAATAATGAAAAAATATTTTCTAATTTTGGCGAGCCTTGTGCTCGCTGCTTGTTCAAGTTCAGTAGAAAACTTAACTTATTCAACGAAGCCGATTTTGAATATCACATCTAATCTTTCACCTTTAATTCAAGTTGAAACGAGTCAAAAATCAGCGGTTATAAAAAATAAAAGTCAGCAACTTTTGAATATAAGTTACTACTTGTATTGGTACGATCATTTAGGGGTAACCCAAACTTGGGAAAATCAGCAAGAAAGCTATTCCGCTCAATTTTTACTAAAACCACAAGAAGAGAAATCGATTGATTTAATTAAACCTACTGTAGAAAGTAAAAATTACCGACTTTATTTAAAATAATTTATGAGCACGTTGTTAATTGATTTAAAAGGAAAAGAGTTGGAACAAGAGGAAGTTGAGTTACTTTCTCACCCTCTTGTTGCGGGATTGATTTTATTTACTCGAAATTTTGAAGATAGAGAACAAATTCAAGAATTGATTCGTTCTGTTCGTCAACGAGTGAAAAAGCCTTTATTGATTACGGTGGATCAAGAAGGCGGACGAGTTCAACGTTTCCGCGATGGATTCACAATGTTACCTTCAATGCAGGCTTTTCAAGAAACATTGTCAGCAACTGAACAAGTGAGTTTTGCTAAAGAAGCAGGTTGGCAAATGGCGGTAGAAATGATCGCTTTGGATATTGACTTGAGTTTTGCGCCAGTGTTGGATTTGGGACACGAATGTCGAGCGATTGGTGATCGTAGTTTTTCATCTGATGTAAAAAGTGCGGTAAATTTAGCAACCGCTTTTATTGATGGTATGCATCAAGCAGGTATGGCCTCTACAGGTAAACACTTCCCTGGTCATGGTCATGTATTAGCTGATTCTCATTTAGAGACACCTTATGATGATCGTACAAAAGATGAAATTTTTAGTTACGATCTTCAACCTTTCCAACAGTTGATTTCACAAAATAAACTCGATGCCATTATGCCTGCGCATGTCATTTATAGACAATGTGATAGTCAACCAGCAAGTGGTTCAAAATATTGGTTGAAAGAAATCTTACGAAAACAACTAAATTTCCAAGGCGCAATTTTTTCCGATGATCTCGGTATGAAAGGTGCTGGCGTAATGGGTGATTTTGTAGAGCGTAGCAAAAAAGCACTCAATGCAGGTTGTGATCTTTTATTACTGTGCAATGAACGTGAAGGTGTCATTCAAGTATTAGATAATCTAAAACTTACTGAAAATGAACCGCCCTTTATGGCTCGTCAAGCTCGTTTACAAAGTTTGTTTAAACGCGGAGTGATTAATTGGAATGACTTGGTTTTAGATCAACGTTGGAAACTGAATCATCGAAGTCTCGCAGATATTCAAAGCCGTTGGCTAGATATTCAGGCTGCAAGAAAATGATTGATTGTCGATACTATCAACAAAATGAATGTCGTTCTTGTCAATGGCTTGAAATACCTTATAGTCAGCAGCTGACTGAAAAACAACATCATTTAAAGCAGCAACTGATTTCTATTAATTGCGATGGACCTCAATGGTTGGCTCCTTTTCAATCTAATGAACAAGGCTTTCGTAATAAAGCTAAAATGGTTGTTAGTGGCAGTGTTGAACGCCCGATACTTGGCATTTTAAAAAATCCTAATGATCCACAAAGCTCGATTGATTTGTGTGATTGTCCCCTTTATCCAACTCATTTTTCATTGATTTTTCCTGTTCTTAAGGATTTTATTGGCCGTGCTGGTTTAGTACCTTATAACATTGCTAAACAAAAAGGCGAGCTTAAATATATTCTGCTCACAGAAAGTATCGCGATGGGAAAATTAATGTTGCGCTTTGTGTTGCGCACAGAACATAAATTGCCATTAATTCGTCGAGAATTACCAAAATTATTGGCAAAATTACCGCACTTAGAAGTGGTTAGCATTAATTTACAGCCACAGCACGCGGCCATTTTAGAAGGTGAACAAGAAATTTTTCTGACAGAACAACAATTTTTGCCTGAAAATTTCAATGATATTCCGCTCTTTATTCGCCCACAAGGTTTCTTTCAAACTAACCCTAAAGTGGCGGCGGGATTATATGCTACAGCCCAGAAATGGGTGAGTGAATTACCAATCTATAAAGTCTGGGATTTATTTTGTGGCGTGGGAGGATTTGGCTTACATTGCGCTAAAGCTTTACAGGAAAAATGGGGAAAACGTATTGAGTTGACTGGAATTGAAATTTCCTCATCCGCTATTTTTGCTGCGAGTCATTCCGCTAAAATATTGGGTTTAGAACATGTAGATTTCCAGTCACTAGACGCCGCAAGTGTAATGAAAAATCAGAATGAGAATAAGCCAGATCTTGTGATTGTAAATCCACCACGTCGTGGAATTGGAAAGGAATTAAGTGAATTTCTTAACGAAATGCAATCGGACTTTATTTTATATTCTAGTTGTAATTCTGTAACAATGGGTAAGGATTTACAGTATCTCACTTTTTATAAACCATTGAAAATTCAACTCTTTGATATGTTTCCACAAACATCTCATTATGAAGTATTAGTTTTACTACAAAGAAAAAAGAAGAGTTAAAGAAATATAAAAAGGTTGGGGATTTGAAAGAAGGGTGGTGGAACTAAGCAGAATTGGTCTTAACAGCAAGTGGCTTACTGCACGCATCCCTGCGGGATTTCTACCTAGCCCACCATAGATTAGAAAATGCATCTTGGTGTTCTAGCTTTTGCGGCATAAAACTATGCAATAAGGTTATAAACCTTTAAAAGCCACTATATCAGGAGACCAATCCTGTCTTCCCACTATATTCGTAAGAAGTTGAATAATGATAGAATCCTTTATATTAATTGTCAATTAATGTTTTGAATATTATTTCTAATTAAACAAAAACCATCCAAATTGATTTTGGATGGTTTCATTATTGAATAATTTATGATGAAAAATTATCTTGCTCCATATACAACAATGGTTTTTCCATGGGCATGAATAAGATTTTGATCCTCTAACATCTTAATAATACGTCCTACAGTTTCTCGTGAACAACCAACCATTTGTCCAATTTCTTGACGTGTAATTTTGATTTGCATTCCATCAGGATGTGTCATTGCTTCAGGCTGTTTAGCTAAGTTCATTAGAGTTTGAGCAATACGACCTGCCACATCTAAGAATGCTAAATTACTCACTTGGCGTGAAGTATTTTGTAAACGTCTTGCCAATTGTGCGGTTAAAAACATTAAGATTTCTGGGTTAGCTTGAATTAATTGACGATATTTTTTATAGGAAATTTCAGCAATTTCACATGTTGTTTTTGTTTTAACCCATGCTGAACGTTTTGAGCCTTCATCAAATAGCCCTGCTTCTCCAAAGAATTGTCCGGCTCCTAGATAAGTTAGGATCATTTCTTTTCCTTCATCATCTTTTGCAGAGACCATTACAGTACCTTTAATCACATAATAAAGTGTAGTTGCATCCTCTCCCGCATGAATTAGCGTAGATTTTGCTGGATATTTGTGTAAGTGGCAATGCGTAAGAAACCAGTCTAAAATAGGATCTCGAGTCGTTGATTCTTCTTCCTGTGGTGGAACTGATGCTTCATCAATTTCGGTTAATTCATTTGACATTCGTGCTCCTTACATTCCTGTTTCAAAAATTCCGTTTTATTTTTGATGTCAATGGATTCATGCAATTCAGACCATACAATCACCGCAATTCCATTGCGAATTTGAGTCAGTAAAAGTTGTTTTTTTTGGTTGAGTGAAAGTTCTTCTATACCGTAATCGGTTCCTTCGCGTAAAATTACGCTTTCTACGATATTATCTAATGTTTCTGCTTCCAGTTCTTGCCAAGGAATAATCATATATTTACTCGGTAAAGTCAATTAGGCAAAAAGTGGCTCGATAAAACGCCATTGTTGTTCGAAAGACTGGCTTGCATTCAGACGGAAATTAGTACGAACATAGCGCATAAATTGTCCTTCACATAGTGTGACTAAATGCGAAGCAATTATGCGTTCATCCACATTAAAGCCGCGTCCTTCACGCAATTTTCGCATTTGTAAAATATTGACAAACTGCATTTCAAGACGATTAAAAAATTGTGCGACTCGAACTTGCAATTGCGCATCTTCAAACATTAATGCATGGCCCGTTAGAATTCGAGTTAACCCAGGATTTTTACGGGCAAAATCTAAGATCGTTTGTAAAATATCATGAATGCGATTCATTGTTTGGGTTTCGTTACGCATAGAAGCGGTAATACGGCTTAGTAGGGTATTTTCGATATGCTCGATTAAGGCTTCAAACATTTTTGTTTTGCTTGGAAAGTAACGATATAACGCAGCTTCAGATACCCCAACTTCTTTTGCTAGACGAGCCGTTGTCATACGTTCCATACCGCGTTCGGAATGAAGCATATGTATCAATACAGTAAGCACTTGTTGACGACGTTCTTTTACCGTTCTTTTTTCAATTTTTGGTGTTTCAATTTTAGGCGTAATTTCTTCCACGCCCGATAAAGATAATTGTTCTTCTACCATAAATTATTGTTTACCTGAATGACCGAAACCGCCTTCACCACGTTCGGTTTGTTGAAAATCTTCTACAATATTAAATTCAGCTTGTACCACTGGCACGAAAACAAGTTGAGCAATGCGATCGCCGACTTCAATTTTGAATGGCTCATTTCCACGGTTCCACATTGATACCATTAATGGCCCTTGATAATCGGAGTCAATTAACCCAACGAGGTTTCCCAGCACAATGCCGTGTTTATGACCAAGACCAGAGCGAGGCAAAATCACTGCCGCTAAATTTGGATCTGCAATATAAATTGAAAGGCCCGTCGGAATTAATTTGGTTTCACCTGGTTGAATTTCAAAGCTTTCATCGATCAAAGCACGTAAATCAAGACCTGCCGAACCTTCAGTTGCATAAGTTGGCAGAGGAAATTCATTTCCAATGCGAGAATCTAAAATTTTTACGTCAATTTTTTTCATGTCATACTCCGTTTGAAATTCATTTTTAGGTAAAAGTGCGGTTGGAATTATAAGGTTTTTTGATAGCGTTCAATGATTTCATTAACTAAATCAGCTGCAAGTTCCACTTTTGATTTTAGCGATAATTTTTTATGACAATTTTTCCAGAAAAGCTGCAAGGCATTTTCATCAGCGTTAAAAACTTGTCCGCCAGATACATCGTTGGCACAAATCATATCAAGATTTTTGCGTTCAAGTTTATCTTTTGCATAATCATCAACATTTTGGGTTTCGGCCGCAAATCCAACAGTAAAAGGACGATGTGTTTTTAAATGGCCTACATCTGAGATAATATCGGGATTTTTAATTAACTTGATAGATATTTCATCGCCAGATTTTTTAATTTTTTGGTCAGCAACTTCAGCTACTCTGTAATCAGCAACAGCCGCACAGCCAATAAAAATTTGATTTTTCACCGCACTTTCAAGAGAAACTTGCCACATTTCTTGTGCTGAGATGACATTAATTCTATTTACATTTTTTGGTGTTGTTAAATTCACTGGCCCTGAAATTAGCGTGACGTTCGCCCCACGTTCGGCAAATGCTTCAGCAATCGCAAATCCCATTTTCCCTGAACTATGGTTAGAAATATAACGAACAGGATCGATTGCCTCACGCGTTGGGCCTGCTGTAATGGCGACATTTAATCCCTGTAGATCTTGTTTTTGAGAGAAAAAGTCAGAAAGTGCGGTAAAAATTTCCTCTGGTTCTGACATACGTCCTTTCCCCATATCGCCGCAAGCCTGAAAACCACTATTCGGGCCAATAAGCTCAATTCCACGCGTTTGAAGAGCCGTTAAATTTTGTTGAGTAATGGATTGGCGATACATCTGCTGATTCATTGCTGGGGCAAGAAAAATTGGCGCCTCAGTCGCAAGGCAAATTGTCGAAAGTAAATCATTCGCCATGCCTACAGTAAGACGGGCAATAAAGTCTGCACTAGCTGGCGCAATAATAATGGCATCGGCCCATTTGGCAAGCTCAATATGCCCCATTGCCAGCTCTGCTTGTGGATCAAGTAAAGATTGTGCGACAGCATTGCCTGAAATGGCTTGAAGCGTTAAAGGCGTAACAAATTCTGCCGCAGCGGGGGTTAATACTACACGTACTTCAGCTTTTGCTTTGCGTAATAAACGAATCAACTCTATTGTTTTATAGGCAGCAATGCCGCCAGTTATGCCAACTACAATATGCTTTCCGTTTAATTTCATGTTTCAACCTTTGTTAGTACTTAGCCACAATTCAGTTATTTTACTTTAATTTTATTGAATGCCCAATGCTATTTTTACGATACATATCGCAGACTTTGTATAAGTTAGTCGTAAAACAAGAAAAGAGCGGTCAAAATTTTTTCTATTTTGCGTTTAATATTTTATGGAAAACAATGATGATTTAATGCCACGGGAAAAATTGCTTAAATTTGGTGTAGAAACGCTCGCTGATTATGAATTGCTAGCGATCTTTTTACGAACTGGCATAAAAGGCTGCCCCCTCATTCAGCTTTCGAAAAATGTCTTATCACATTTTGGCTCTTTGCATGCGTTACTTTCTGCAGATGAAAAGGCCTTCTGTTCCGTAAAAGGCTTAGGCATTACGCAATTTATTCAGCTGCAAGCGACTACGGAAATGACCAAGCGTTATTTAAAGCAAGAGATGTTAAGTACACCGATTATTAATGATCCTGAAACGGTAAAACTTTTTTTACTCACTGAATTGCAACATGAGGAAAGAGAAGTGTTTATGGTTTTATTTTTGGACAATCAACATCGTCTGATTAAAAAAGAGCGGTTATTTTTAGGTACAATTAATGTATCAGCGGTTTATCCTCGGGAAATAATTAAAGAGGCACTTTATTGTAATGCGGCGGCTTTAATTTTGGCGCATAATCATCCTTCGGGTATAACGGAGCCGAGTTATTCGGATCAGCTTATTACTAAAAAAATTCAGGAGTCTGCAGAACTAATGGAAATCAGAGTGCTTGATCACTTAATTGTCGGAAAAACAGATTGCTATTCTTTTGCAGAGAACTTTTTATTATAAATTTTTATAATGTTGACCATTTTTTTACCGATTACATCTAGGAAAATCGCATTTACACTTGAGAAATGAAAACAAAGCCAGTATAATTTGCGACCTTTAATATAGTAAGCGGGTCGGATTAGCGCGACCTGACGAGGTAGCAAGCTGGTTTTAACTGGCTTTAAACAATCCGAACCGTAAGCTCGAGCTTATATTTAATTATTGGAGATTATTATGTCTAGAGTTTGTCAAGTAACAGGCAAGCGTCCAGCTGTGGGTAATAACCGCTCACACGCGATGAATGCGACACGTCGTCGTTTTCTTCCAAACCTTCACACTCACCGTTTCTGGGTTGAAAGTGAAAACCGTTTCGTAACCTTACGTTTAACTGCGAAAGGTATGCGTATTATTGATAAAAAAGGCATTGATGCAGTATTAGCTGAAATCCGTGCTCGTGGCGAAAAAATCTAAGGAGCTAAAAAATGGCAGCTAAAGGCGCTCGTGAGAAAATCCGTTTAGTTTCTACTGCAGAGACAGGTCACTTCTACACAACTGATAAAAACAAACGTAATATGCCTGAAAAAATGGAAATCAAAAAATTTGATCCAGTAGTGCGTAAACACGTTATCTATAAAGAAGCAAAAATCAAATAATTTTGCTTATTTAGAAAAAGCCCGACATTGTTCGGGTTTTTTTGTATCACAAATTCATTAAGGAATAAATCATGCCGGAACTTCCCGAAGTCGAAACTGCACTACGCGGTATTAGCCCTTATCTTAAGAATTTTACGATTGAGAAAGTTGTCGTGCGCCAGCCCAAATTGCGCTGGACTGTATCAGAGGAATTGATAACCCTTAAACATGTAAAAATTGTCGATCTCACTCGGCGAGCAAAATATTTGATTATTCACACGGAAAAAGGCTATATCATCGGGCATTTGGGCATGTCAGGTTCGGTGCGAATTGTGCCACAGGATAGCGCAATAGATAAACATGATCATATTGATATTGTGATGAACAATGGCAAATTATTACGTTATAACGATCCTCGTCGTTTCGGTGCATGGTTGTGGACGGAGAATTTAGATGACTTTCATCTTTTCTTAAAGCTAGGACCTGAACCGCTTTCTGATGAATTTAATGCCGAATATTTATTCAAAAAATCTCGTCAAAAATCGACCGCACTTAAAACCTTCTTGATGGATAACGCTGTGGTGGTGGGCGTTGGAAATATTTATGCGAATGAAAGTTTGTTTATTTGTGGTATTCATCCCTTAAAACTCGCTAAAAATTTGACCCGCAATCAATGTATTTCCTTAGTGAATACGATTAAAGATGTTTTGAGAAAAGCCATTATTCAAGGTGGAACTACACTTAAAGATTTTTTACAGCCAGATGGGCGCCCAGGTTATTTTGTACAAGAATTATTGGTATATGGCAATAAAGATAAACCTTGTCCGAAGTGCGGTACAAAAATTGAAAGTTTAGTAATTGGACAAAGAAATAGCTTTTTTTGTTCTAGATGTCAGAAAAAATAATAGGTATAACCTCTCAAAATTTAACAAAAAAGAGTTAACTCTTATTGGGTTTGTACCTATATTTTGGTATTTTGAAAAATAAGTTTGATCGATCTCAAGTTTTTCTACAGAGACAGTAGAAAAACTTTTTTATTTTGTTATTTTACGCTCGAATGAATCTATATCCACATACTTTATGTGGTATTAAGAATAATTCTCAACTTTCTATTTAACCTAACCTTTTTATTACAACAAATGGAGTGATTATCGTGAACGCATTCAAAAAAAGCCTCATTGTGGCAGCGTCTTTCGCGAGTTTAAGCTTATTTAACTCAGCGGTAGCTGATATGGTTTATAAGCCATTAGAACAACCTGTTGAACCAGTAAAACCAGATTTGAAAATTGAATCTGTAAATGAAAAATTTGCAGAAAAATATCCAAATCAATATAACAGCTGGCGTTCAACTGCAAACGGCAACGGCGAAAAAATTATTTATGCCGATGAAGAAAATCCACGCTTAATTGTTCTTTGGGGCGGTTATTCATTTGCAAAAGAATACAATGCACCGCGTGGTCACTTTTATGCGGTCACTGATGTTCGTAGCATTCTACGTACTGGTGCACCAAAAACAGCAAATGATGGTCCACAACCAATGGCATGTTGGACATGTAAAGGCCCTGATGTTCCACGTTTAATTGCGGAATGGGGTGAAAAAGATTATTTCAATGCGAAATGGGCAAAAGGCGGTCCAGAAATCGTGAACTCAATCGGTTGTGCTGACTGTCACGATACGACCTCTAAAGATTTTGCTGAAGGAAAACCAGCATTACGTATTGCTCGTCCACACGTATTACGCGCGCTTGACGCTTTAGAAAAAGCAACTGCTGAAAAAGATAAAGCAGAAGGTCGCCCACATAACAATTTAAGCTTCAACACGGCTGCTCGTACTGAAAAACGCGCTGAAATCTGTGCAAACTGTCACGTTGAATACTACTTCGCAGGCGATATCAAACAAGTAACCTTCCCTTGGAATAAAGGTCAAACTGTTGATGATATTGAAAAATATTACGATGAAATTGGTTTCAGTGACTGGACTCATAGCCTTTCTAAAGCACCAATGTTAAAAGCTCAACACCCTGACTTTGAAATTTGGTCTTTAGGTATGCACGGTAAAAATGGTGTAACTTGTGTAGACTGTCACATGCCAAAAGTGCAAGGTAAAGACGGTAAAGTTTATACTGATCACCAAATCCAAAATCCATTCGATGCATTTGACCGCACTTGTGCAAACTGTCACGATCAAAGCAAAGAAAAATTACGCGATATCGTCACTTCACGTAAAAAAGAAGTGAAAGATGTAATGGGTCGTTTAGAAGAGCAAGTTGTTAAAGCTCACTTTGAAGCGAAAGCGGCTTGGGATGCAGGTGCAACTAAAGAAGAAATGGAAGCGGCATTAATGGATATTCGTCATGCTCAATGGCGTTGGGATTATGCTGCAGCAAGCCACGGTGGTCATATGCACGCACCTGAAGTAGTGCTTCGTGTATTAGGTTCTGGCTTAGATAAAGCAGCGGATGCTCGTACTAAACTTGCAGCAATCTTAACTAAACACGGTGTGAAAACTCCAGTTCAAATCCCAGATATTTCAACAGCTGATAAAGCGTGGAAAGTAATGGGTATTGATATTGAAAAAGAACGCAAAGCTAAAGAAGAATTCTTAAAAACTGTGGTACCACAATGGGAACAACAAGCTAAAGAAAAAGGCTTATTAGTTGATCCACCAGCACAAAAATAAATGAAAAATCCACCGCACTTTTAAGTGCAAACTAGAAAGTGCGGTGATTTTCAAGGTCAAATTTGAGGTAACCCAAATGAATTTAACTTCTTTAATCAACAAATCTGCAAAAGCGTTAGCGTTAAGTGCGGCATTTGTAGCAACGCCATTTTTGGCTCATGCTGATGATGCACAAAAACCTGCGGATCACTTTACTTATGAGCCGCAATTAGATAACCAACGTGATCCTAATCAATATTGTGCTAAATGCCATAAATTCGACAAAGTAGATAAAAACCAAACTGTAGATCAGTCTGGTGGCGAACTCCACTTTGGTAAATTCCATGGTGCGCACTTAGATAAGAAAAATCCAAATAACGGTAAAGCAATTACTTGTGTAAGCTGTCACGGTAACGTTTCTGAAAATCACCGTCGTGGTGCTAAAGATGTTATGCGTTTTGAAGGGGATATTTTCGGTAATAAAAAACCGATGTATTCAGTTCAAGAACAAAACCAAGTTTGTTTTGCTTGTCACCAACCTGACAAACTTCGTGAAAAACTATGGGCGCATGATGTACACGCAATGAAATTACCTTGTGCAAGTTGTCATACGCTTCACCCTAAAGAAGACGCAATGAAAGGTATTCAACCAAAACAACGCGTTAAACTTTGCGTAGATTGCCATGGCGAACAACAAAAACGTAAAGCAGAACAAGATAAACTAACCGAACAAAAGGATAAACAATGACAGCCTGCTCACGCCGAAACTTTGTTTCCGGCATGGGGGCAGTGATCCTTATGACGGGAACATCTTTACCTTCTTTTGCGAAAGAAGACAAGGCGGATAAACCTAAACGTTACGCAATGGTACACGATGAAAATTCGTGTATCGGCTGTACAGCCTGTATGGATGCATGCCGTGATGTAAACCAAGTGCCAGAAGGCGTTTCTCGCTTAGAGATTCTACGCAGTGAACCTTACGGTGAATTTCCAAATCAGGAATATGAGTTCTTCCGTCAATCTTGCCAACATTGTACAAACGCACCTTGCGTAGCAGTTTGTCCAACTGGCGCATCTTTTATTGATAAAGAGACTGGTATTGTAGATGTACATAAAGATTTATGCGTAGGCTGCCAATACTGTATAGCAGTTTGCCCATATCGTGTACGTTTTATTCATCCAGTACATCGTACCGCAGATAAATGTAACTTCTGCCGTGATACAAATTTAGCTAATGGTAAACAACCGGCTTGTGTGGAAGCTTGTCCAACCAAAGCATTAACTTTTGGGGATATGAATGACCCGATGAGTGCAGTTTCACGTAAAGTGAAAGAAAAACCGGTTTATCGCACTAAAGTGGAGTTAGGTACACAACCAAACTTGTATCATATTCCATTCCAACATGGGGAGCCTAGAAGATGACATTAGATTATCCAGTTCCATTTCATACGCCTAATCTAGTGTGGGATTCTACCATTGCGATCTACTTGTTTTTATTGGGGATCTCATCTGGTGCGGTGCAGCTGGCAATTGCTTATAAACGTAGTAATAAATTAATGAATCCAAGTCAAAATTGGATTATTCGATCCGGTGTGATTTTGGGATCTGTGCCAACATTAATTGGTTTAACGCTATTAGTTTTCCACTTAGCAAGACCTTGGACATTCTGGAAATTGATGTTTAACTATCAATTTAACTCCGTAATGTCGATGGGGGTCATGCTATTCCAAATTTATATGTTGTTTTTAGTAATTTGGGGTGTGGTGATTTTCAAAAAAGAAATCGAAGTATTAATTAATCGCTTTATGCCAAAACTACAATTTGTGATAAAACTCATCGGTATTGTAGAACGCATTGTCAGTCCAGTTGAAGTTATTCTTTTCATATTGGCTGCAGTGCTTGGCGCATACACTGGTTTCTTGCTTTCTGCATTAATTAGCTATCCAATGTTGAATAATCCTGTATTACCTGCATTGTTCTTAGCCTCTGGTACATCATCTGGTATTGCCGCAACCTTCTTAATTATCTTGATTGCAGGAAAATTAAAAGGAGATTCTCATGAATCGCACTTCATCCATAAATTTGAAGTACCAATTATGGTGACAGAGCTTGGTTTGCTTGTGTGTTTCTTCGTTGGCTTACATTTTGGTGGTGGACAAAAAACAGTTGCATTACATAATGCATTATCTGGTTTTTGGGGAGCCGTGTTCTGGATTGGGGTATTCTTTATTGGTATCTTGATCCCATTAATTGCCAATATGTTTGTGAATGACCGCTTAAAATATAATCGTAACTTTATTATCTTAGTATCAATTTTTGACTTAATTGGGGTATTTTGTTTACGATTCTTTATATTGTATGCAGGGCAATTAACAGTCGCGTAAATTAAAATTGTATTTAGAGGAAAGGCGTAATAATATGCGCCTTTCTTTTTATTTGTCAGAAGACATCCTGACGTTAATTAACAAAGAATAATATTTTATGCTCCCAGAACTTGGATTTTACTTATTACTCCTCGCAACGACGGCCGCGCTTTTGCTCGTTATTGTTCCACAACTTGGTTTGTTAAAAAAGAATACAACTCTTATTAATTCTGCGTGGCCACTATCATACATTTTTACTATAAGCACGACACTTTCCATCGGTTTATTATCATATTCTTTTGCGGTGGATGATTTCACCCTTGAATATGTAGCGGCACATTCTAATTCCCAATTGCCTACATTTTTTAAAGTGGCTGCCACTTGGGGCGGGCATGAAGGTTCAATGTTGTTTTGGTTATTTTCATTGAGTTTATGGCTTGCTGCTTTTGCTTTTTTTAATCGAAAAAATGACCGCACTTTTTCCGCTCAATCTTTATCTTTATTGGGATTGATTTGTTTTGGTTTTGCGGTGTTTATCTTATTTTATTCTAATCCGTTTGGACGCATTTTCCCTGCGCCGGCAGAAGGGCGCGATCTCAATCCAATGTTGCAAGATGTGGGATTAATTTTCCATCCGCCTTTGTTGTATGTTGGTTATGTGGGTTTTGCGGTGAATTTTGTAATGAGCTTAAGTACGTTAATTTATAACCAGTCAGCACGACAAATTGCACGCTCAATGCGTGGCTGGGTGTTGGTTTCTTGGTTGTTTTTAACCATTGGCATTGTGCTTGGTGCTTGGTGGGCATATTACGAGCTCGGCTGGGGCGGTTGGTGGTTCTGGGATCCCGTAGAAAATGCGTCTTTAATGCCTTGGTTGCTTGGTTTGGCGTTATTACACAGTTTAATGGCAACGGAAAAACAAGGCGTATTTAGTTATTGGACAACGCTTTTTTCTTTGCTTGCTTTTGCCTTTAGCGTATTAGGCACTTTTATTGTTCGTTCTGGCGCACTCACTTCTGTGCATGCTTTTGCATTGGATAACACGCGCGGTTATGTGTTGTTATTAATTTTCTTTGTTTTGACGGTGTTAGCCTTTGGATTATTCGCTTTGCGTGCGGGCAGTTCATCAGAAAGTGCGATGAAATTTCAGTTCGTTTCTAAATTGGGTGGCATTTTATTACTGAATATTTTGCTGACCATTGCAACTGTTTCTACCTTTTTAGGCACCTTTTACCCGATGTTATTCCAAGCGATGAATTGGGGATCAATTTCGGTGGGAAGTCCTTATTTTAATAGTATTTTCTTCCCAATTATTACGGTGATTTTAATCCTAATGGTGGTTTCCCTTACCATCCGTCGGGCGCAATTTGATCACACATTATTGGTACGTTGCGTATGGTTGCTTATTCCGTCTTTAATTCTTGCTGGCTTGATGATTTGGCAACAGCTACGCAATAATTCTGCATTACATTTCCATGCTTTCGCCTTTGTGTTATTAACTCTTGCGATTTGGCTTTTATTCGTCACTTTATGGCAAAATTGGCGACAAATTCGTTTGTCTCAATTTGGTATGATTTTAGCGCATTGTGGCGTGGCGATTGTGACTATCGGTGCGGTAATGAGTGGTTATTTTGGCAGTGAAATTGGTGTGCGTTTAGCACCGCAACAAAGTCAAAAATTGGGGCAATATGAATTTCACTATCGTCAATTTTCTAATGAAATCGGGCCAAACTTTACGGCAGAAGTCGCCTTTTTTGATGTGACTGAAAATGGCAAACCTTATGCAGAAATTATCCCAGAGCGCCGTTATTACGATGTGCGAACCATGACAATGAGTGAAGTGGGGCTTGATGGCGGTTTTTGGGGCGATTTATATATTGTGATGGGCGATTCTCTCGGCAAAGGGGAATTTACTTTCCGCTTACACTATAAACCACTGATTCGTTGGCTTTGGGCTGGCGGTATTTTAATGGCGTTTGGCGCACTTTGTAGCGTTTTCGGATTACGCAGAAAACAGGAAAAATAATGAACAAAAAACTTATCTTTTTTGCACCGCTCTTTGTGCTTTTAGGCGTGTGTGTATTATTAATTGCTGGATTAAATCAAGATCCGAAAAAAATTGCGTCGGCTTTAATTGATAAACCTGTTCCAGAGTTTTATCAGGATAATTTACATAAGCCATCACAAATCGTAAGCCCGAAAGATTTTCCTAAACAGCCATTTTTATTAAATGTGTGGGGCAGTTGGTGTGGTTATTGCAAGGAAGAACATCCTCTGTTAATTGAGATTGCAAAAACGTTCCCTATTGTGGGTGTAGATTAT
Organism: Haemophilus sp. oral taxon 036; assembly: GCF_002998595.1. NCBI lineage: Bacteria > Pseudomonadati > Pseudomonadota > Gammaproteobacteria > Pasteurellales > Pasteurellaceae > Haemophilus > Haemophilus sp. oral taxon 036. The sequence continues at coordinate 455,500 of NZ_CP027235.1, read as the reverse complement.
CGCGACAATCCTCAAAATGGCATTGAAATGCTTAAACGAATGGGCAATCCGTTCGTCTTAACCATTGATGATAGTCATGGGGAATTGGGATTAAAATTGGGCGTAGATGGTGCGCCAGAAACTTATCTTGTGGATGAAAATGGTATGATTCGTTATCGCCATTCAGGTTTACTGGATAAAGAAACTTGGCAAACGGTATTTTTGCCAAAAATTGAAGCATTGAAGAACAAATGAAAAGCATATTAGATATTTTTACTCGCGGTTTTATTCAGGTTCAAAAAACAGCCTTTTTTGCAACCGCACTTTTATTCGCATTTTCCTTATTCGTACAAGCGGAAATGGTGGATACCTATCAATTCCAAAATCAAGATGATCGTACTCGCGCCGTAGAATTGGCAAAATCTTTACGCTGCCCACAATGTCAAAACCAAAATTTGGTGGAATCTAATTCTCCAATTGCTTATGACTTGCGTCTTGAAGTGTACAAAATGGTGGATGAGGGCAAAAGCAATCAGCAAATTATCGATCAAATGACGGCTAGATTTGGTGATTTTGTGAATTACAAACCGCCATTCAAATGGAATACAGCGTTGTTATGGCTGTTGCCAGTCGCTCTTTTAATTTTAGCGGCCGCATTGCTTTATTTCTCAAATAGAAAAAAATCGGCTTTATCTTCAGTCGAGCAGGGAAGTGCATTGGAAAAAGAACAGCGATATTTTTCTGTTAATTCTGAGCCTTATTCAGATCCTAAGCAAAAGGAACAAAAGACTTATTTTTTCGGGAAAAGTAATCACAAACTTTCTTTTGTGATTTTCTTTTTATTAATTGCTATTCCAACCGCTTATTATTTTTCTCTTGATCGTTTTAGTCGTGTTCAACAAGGCGAGCAATCGATGATTGAGCAACATAATCAAAATGTTGAAATGAATGATGAACACAAAAATGAAAATGTGATTGAGAAGATCCAAAATAAACTGAGAACTGATCCGAATAATGCGGAAACTTGGCTTCAACTTGGGGAAGCCTATGTGCAGAATAATGAATTTGATAGTGCGCTTGTGGCTTATTCTAATGCAGAAAAAATATCAGGAAGTAAACCTAATATTTTAGGCTTGGCTGCCACTGCACTTTATTATCAAGCAGGTCAGCAAGTGACTCCAAAAGTAGAACAACTTTTGAATGAAGCGTTGACAAAAGATAAAAATGAAGTATCTAGCCTTTCTTTGTTGGCGACAATTGCCTTAGAAAATCGTCAATATCAGCAAGCCAGTGCCTATTTACAACAATTATTAGATTCTGGTAATGCGGCAGTGGATCGTCGTTCTGTTATTCAACGAATGAAGATGTTAGATTTTTTACAACGTGGTGAAAAAGGGTAAAATCCGTGAGCCAATATTCTGAAAATATTATTATTGGTGCAGGTGCGGCTGGATTATTTTGCGCAGCACAGTTAGCTAAATTAGGCAAGTCAGTGACAGTTTTCGACAACGGCAAAAAAATCGGACGTAAGATTTTGATGTCGGGCGGCGGGTTTTGTAATTTCACCAATTTAGAGGTTACGCCTGCTCATTACCTTTCACAAAATCCTCATTTCGTTAAATCGGCACTGGCCCGTTATACCAATTGGGATTTTATTTCCTTAGTGGCGGAGCAGGGGATTGCTTATCACGAAAAGGAATTGGGGCAATTATTTTGCGATGATGGCGCAGAACAAATCGTTGAAATGCTGAAATCTGAATGCGATAAATATGGTGCTAAGATTTTATTGCGTAGCGAAGTTTCTCAAGTTGAACGGATTCAAAATGATGAAAAAGTGCGGTTTGTTTTACAGGTAAATTCAACCCAATGGCAATGTAAAAATTTGATTGTCGCCACAGGTGGGCTTTCTATGCCAGGGCTTGGTGCAACGCCATTTGGCTATCAAATCGCGGAACAATTTGGCATTCCTGTTATTCCTCCACGCGCGAGTTTGGTGCCTTTTACTTATCAAGAAACAGATAAATTTTTAACCGCACTTTCAGGTATTAGCTTGCCAGTCACGATCACTGCGCAGAGCGGAAAATCTTTTCATAACCAGCTTTTGTTTACTCACCGTGGTATTTCAGGCCCTGCGGTATTGCAAATTTCCAATTATTGGCAGCCCACTGAGTCAGTGGAAATCGATTTATTACCGAACCACAATGTGGAAGAGGAAATTAATCAAGCAAAACAACATTCACCAAAACAAATGTTGAAAACCATCTTGGTTCGATTACTTCCGAAAAAATTGGTCGAGCTTTGGATTGAACAAGGCATTGTGCAAGATGAAGTTATCGCTAACATCAGTAAAGTGCGGGTAAAAAATCTGGTGGATTTTATTCATCACTGGCAATTCACTCCTAATGGTACAGCGGGCTATCGTACGGCTGAAGTGACAATGGGCGGTGTGGACACCAAAGTGATCTCTTCTAAAACGATGGAAAGTAACCAAGTCAGCGGTTTGTATTTTATTGGTGAAGTGCTGGATGTGACAGGCTGGCTCGGTGGCTATAATTTCCAATGGGCGTGGAGCTCGGCTTATGCTTGTTCACAAGGAATTAGTGAAAAGTAGAAGGGATGTTGAAAATACGTTAGAATTCTTTTCATTAAATCATAAAATAAGGAAGTAAAATGTCAAAAATCCTCCCATTACATGCAGACACAGTCGGCTCTTATTTACGTTCACAAGTATTAAAAGAGGCCCGTTTAAAATTTGCATCAGGTGAAATTTCTCGTGAACAATTAACTGAGATTGAAGATCAAGAAATTACAAAGTTAGTCCAAGCTCAGTTAGATGCGGGTATTCAAATTATCACTGACGGTGAGTATCGTCGTGCATTTTGGCACATTGATTTTCTAGAAGAATTAAATGGTATTGAAGGTTATCACCCTGAACATGGCTATAAATTTAATGGTGTTGAAACGAAACCTTATAATACACGTTGTTGTGGAAAGGTTTCTTGGAATCCAAATCATCCATTTATTGAACATTTTAAGAAATTGAATGCTATTGTAGGTGATCGCGGTATAGTTAAATATACCATCCCTAGTCCCAATCAATTAATGTATCCTATCCAGTGGGATACGGGCATTTATGCTACACGCGAAGAATTTGCTAAAGATGTTCAACAGGCTTATAAAGAAGCAATTAAAGCTTTTTATCATGCTGGCTGCCGTTATTTACAATTTGATGATGTTTACTGGGGTTCACTCTGTAATAACCACTTAAAACCTGAATTTGAGGCAGATAAAGCTCAAGCACTTGAGAATATTCAAGTGGTATTGGCAGATAAGCCTGCTGATATGGTGATTACAACGCATGTTTGCCGTGGTAATTTCCGTTCAACATATTTATTAAGTGGTGCTTATGATCCAGTAGCAGATGCATTATTTGCTAAGACTAATTATGATGGATATTTCTTGGAATATGATGATGATCGTTCAGGTGGTTTTGAGCCATTAAAATATTTTGCACAAAATCCACATAAAGGTCGCGTTGTACTTGGTTTGGTGAGTTCTAAATTTCCTGATTTAGAAGATAAAGATGTAATTAAATCACGCATTGCCGAAGCTGCAAAATACGTGCCTCTCGAACAGCTTTGTTTAAGCCCTCAATGTGGTTTTGCCTCTACAGAGGAAGGCAATATTATGACTGAATCCCAACAATGGGCAAAAGTGCGTCACGTTGAAGAAATCGCTAAAGAGGTTTGGGGCGAAGATTAATTTGATTTTATGGGTAGATAATAAATGGCTCCTTATGGAGCCATTTTTTAACGCTGAATTAAGTAACGTAATTTTGTTCCATCTTGCTCTACACTTAGCAGTGTATAGCCATGATTTTTAGTATCAATAGGAATGTTGTTGATAGATTGTGCGCAATCGCTTAATAGTTCTAAAATTTCACCTTTTTGTAATTGTGGCATGGTTTCTAACATTACAATAGCGGGGTAAGGGCAGGGTTCGCCTAACGTATCTAATGTATAATCGGGTGAAATGTCTTTTGGATCTTTATCTAATTTTTGAACAATAGTAAATGCCATGATTATGCTCCTTTTGATTAATTACATCCACAGCCAGTTTGTGCGGTTATTTGAGATTTTGCTTTGGCTAAGAAACGACGTTCCCACCAGACTACGGCAATTAAACATAAAATTAATAAACCGTAATTCACAAGTAAGCCACCTACGGGCCCGAAAGATTTTAGTAAATTAAGTTTTTCGTAATCAAGTGCTAAAACAGGAGCGATATCATCCCAAACATAGGCGAGATAAGTTGAACCGACTACGTTACCTAAGCCAACCCACATAAAGTGTACTTGACCTTCCATTGAGCGATACATCCAACCAGTTTCACAACCACCAGCGAGTACAATACCAAAGCCGAATAATAAACCGCCAATAATCGCATTGGGACCAGCCCACATAATCTTAGGCGAGACGCCAAGTTGAATGTAGCTAAATACACCAATGGTGCCCACTAATATTCCAAAAATAATCGCTTTTGCCATATAAGCACGCCCAGTTACCCATAAGTCCCGGAAAGCTGAGGTAAAACAAATTTGAGCACGTTCAATTAATAACCCGAAAGCCAAACCACAAAGCATAGCAAAACCAAGCTTAATAGATTGAGTCATTACATAAAGTGAAGCAATAAGATAAGCAAAAAATATAACCATACCAATCCAGAAACGGCGTTGTGCTTGTTTAGGATCTGTTTCTTTTATTTTCGCTGCGCCTTTTTTCAGTTCTAATTTAACGCGAAATATTGGTAGTAATGTGACTTTTACACCCGCATAAGTACCTATTGCAGTTGCGATAGTGAAGAACCAAGCGTGTACCGAAAATTGTGGAATACCTGTAAAAAGTGAAGCTAAATTACATCCCATTGCTAAACGTGCGCCAAATCCTGCTAATGCACCGCCAATTAAAGCTTGAACAATCCGACGTTTATGTGGTTGGTTGCGCCATTTTACATTATTTGCCCAAAGTGCTGCAGAAATACAACCTGCAAACATGCCTAAGATCATGACACCATCAACACGTGAGAAGATGTTACCTTGCATTCCTATGATTTTGTAGTAGCTCCATTCAGATACATCAACGCCTAATGCTTGTAATGCATGTCCTCCCCATCGAGTAAATTCCCCTGTCACAGCCCAATAAGTGCCTGTTATCCCAAAGTAATAAGCGGAAAGCAAACCTGCTGCAGTCACTGCGACAATCGGATTCCAGTATTTAATTAAGTAATTTTGTTTAAATTGTAGCCAAATCTCTTTCATAAGATAACCTAAATTTATTGAAAAGAAAGATTTGCAAGAAAGGTATAAATAATGAATGCAGTGAAAAAAGAAGTGCCCATTTTCCTATACACAAAACTTGCGATATAAGACAAATGAAATTTGTCGGATAAAATAATAACATTATTTTAACAATAAAGGCAAAATCTTTATGACTTTGCCTTTATTGGTATCGTATTTTTCGATTAAAGAATATCTAATAATTCTACTTCAAATACGAGTGTGGAGAATGGCGGAATTGATGCGCCAGCGCCACGTTCACCATAAGCAAGTTCGTGTGGAATAGTGAGTTTCCATTTAGAACCCACAGGCATCATTTGTAATGCTTCAACCCAACCACGGATTACACCATTTACAGGGAATTCAGCTGGTGTGCCACGAGCAACAGAGCTGTCGAATACAGTGCCATCTGGTAATGTACCAGTGTAGTGTACTTGCACTTTATCTGTTGCAGCTGGTTTTGAGCCATTGCCTTCAGTTATGATTTCGTATTGCAAACCGCTGTCGGTTACGTTTACGCCCGCTTTTTTCGCATTTTCTTCTAAGAATTTTTTGCCTTCTTCTTCGATTGCTTTAAATTGCGCTTGTTGTGCTTCAGCTGCTTGTTGTTGAAGTGCTTGAACCGAATGCATTAAGTCATTGATGTCTAATGCTGGCTGGTTATGATTTAATGCATCAAAAATCCCTTTCGCTACAGCTTCAACAGTGATTTCCATTTGGCTATCGGCTAATTGTTGGCCAATTTGCAAACCAATCCCGTAGCTACCTTTTTCAGAAACGCTTTCTAATTTTACTTGTTCAAAATTCATTTGATGTTTTCCTTTCATTAAAAATTATTTTTTATATGCCAAGATTTCGCCCATGCGAACAGGTTCGTTGACGCTTAAATGATCAGCTAAACGGACTTGATTTGCTTGGAATAAATTAATTACTGTCGAACCAAGTTGGAACCAACCCATTTCTTGACCTTTCAATAATTTGACCGCACTTTCGCCTTCATAAGTCCAAGTTTTCACTTCGTTGTGGCGCGGTGGATTAATTACGCCCGCCCAAGTTGTGCCAATACTTGCAGTGATGGTTGCACCGACTAAAATTTGTACCATGGTGCCAAATTCAGTATCAAAAACACAAATCACACGTTCATTACGCGCAAATAAATTTGGTACATGTTGGGCTAAAAATGGGTTTACAGAGAATAAATCACCTGGCACATAAATCATTTTGCGTAGCGTACCATCGCACGGCATATGTACTCGGTGATAATCACGAGGAGAAAGATAAGTAGTGGCAAATTCACCATTTTTAAAGGTTTCCACTAATTCTTTATCTTCTGCCAGTAAGTCTTCTAGGCTGAAAAAATGCCCTTTAGCTTGCAATAAAAGATTATCGTCAATATGACCGCACTCGCTAATGCGACCGTCTGCTGGTAAACAAAGTGCGGTAGGATTTTGATTAATTGGACGCGCGTTTTCTTTTAACGGACGAATAAAAAATTCATTAAAACTTGCGTAATCAGAAAATTGTTCTTTTTGCGCAATGCTCATATCAATGTTGTATTTTTTCGCAAAAGCTTTAATTACAACATGGGTTAGCACACCCCATTTTTGTTTAGCAAACCAGCCTGCAATTTGAGTTAAATAAATTTGCGGCATGACATATTGAAATGCCACTTTCAAGCGTTGCCAATAAGAATTTGAAGTCATCATTATCTTTCCTTGTTAAAAAAAGAGGCGTGATTATAGCAATTTTTTTTATTCTTCCAACTATTTAAATAATGACAGCTACAGAACAATTATGTTTTAATATCAGCAATTCATTTCCGCCATCAGTATTAAGGTTTAATCTATGTTTAGCGGCTTATTTATTGGAATAGCTTTCGGCATTCTACTTCAACGTACACAATTCTGTTTTGTTTCTGGTTTTCGTCGTTTTTTATTTGAAAAAAACTTCCGTTTTTTTACCGCACTTTTAATTGCTGTCAGTGTGCAATCTATCGGACTTTTTACGCTGGCTGAATTTGAACTCATCAAAATTCCTACATCTCAGTTGCCTGTGCTTGCCAGTATTTTAGGTGGATTATTATTTGGCATTGGTATGGTGTTAAGTAATTGTTGTGGGAGCGGAGCTTGGTTTCGCAGTGCTGAAGGGGCGTTAGGCAGTTTACTTGCTCTGTTTGCTTTTGCGCTCACAATGGCTTCAACACAAACTGGCAGCCTTCGTCAATTCATTGGCGGATTAACCCAACAAACCACACAATGGAATAATATTTATTTAACATTCTCCATTTCTCCTTGGTGGTTGGTTGCGATTTTAATTATCGCCACGCTGATTCTGTTTTCTCGCCGTGAAAAAATTGCTTCCCAAGAAAATCTTTCAAATCTTTCATTTTTTGACCGCACTTTTAAGCGTAGTTGGAATTCTTATTTGGGGGCGTTATTAATCGGTTTGTTGGGTGTTGTCGCTTGGTATTTTAGTGCTAAGGCCGGACGCAATTTTGGCTATGGTATTTCTGTGCCTTCGGCTAATGTGGTGCAATATTTAGTCATCGGTCAGCAACGTTATTTAAACTGGGGAAGTTTGTTTGTGCTTGGGATTCCATTGGGATCATTTTTAATGGCAAAACTTAGTGGTGATTTTAATCTCAGAATGCCTCAGCCAAAAGAAGCCTTACGACGTATTTTAGGAGGCGTTTTAATGGGCTTAGGCGCAGCATTAGCCGGTGGCTGCACAGTGACAAATTCCTTAGTGGCAACCGCCTATTTTTCTTGGCAAGGCTGGCTTGCCACAGGCTTTATTTTATTAGGGTGTTGGATTGGTAATAGATTGTTCGTGAAAAGATAAAAGGAGAAACTCAATGAAATTTAACCGCTCTTTATTAGGTATTGGCATTGTATTTGCACTTGCAGCTTGTGATGACAATCAAGTAAAAACTATTGAAACAAAAGAACTTCTGGATAATTTGAATAATCCGAATTATGTGATTATTGATTCTCGCCAAGATAGTCTTTACAACGGTTTCAAAGATAAAAATACGACGCGTGGTGGACATATTCCTAACGCTGTGCAGTTTTCTTGCTCATGGCTAGATTCCATTGCACCAGATAAATTTGAATCTTTTGCAGCAGGCAAGGGGATTACTAAGGATAAAACCTTGGTATTTTATGATTCTAATCTGGATAATTTAGCTTGCATTAGTGCTGATTTCGCCGCAAAAGGCTATAAAACTCGCGTATTTAATGATTTTATCAGTTACGCTAATGCAGATTATCCATTAGAACATTTTCAAAATTTCCAATATAGCGTTTCTCCGGAATGGATTAATTCTGTGCTGAAAGGCGAAAAACCAGAAACTTACGACAATGATAAATTTGCGATTTTTGAAGTGTCTTGGGGACCGTTAGAAAAATCCCAAGGCTATGTACAACACATTATTGGCGCTTATCATTTTGATACAGATTGGATCGAAAATGGCCCGATTTGGAATTTATCATCGCCGGAAGTGATTGAGCAAAACTTGTTGAAAAATGGTATTACGGCGGATAAAACTATTATTTTGTATTCAGATAATCAATTGGCTGCCTATCGCGTATTTTGGGCTTTAAAATGGGCTGGTGTGAAAGATGTGCGCGTATTAAATGGCAATCTTTCTACTTGGATGGATGCCAATTTACCAACAGAAACCACAGTGAATACACCAATACCTGAAACTCATTTTGGTGCAACAATTCCAGCAAATCCTGCGATTGATATTGAAACGCCGAAGGAAATTATGTTGGCACAACAAAATGGATTAAAACTCATTAGCAACCGTGCTTGGGATGAATATACTGGCAAAGTGAGCGGCTACGATTACATTCCGGGCAAAGGTGAACCGCAAGGAGCAATTTGGGGCTTTGCTGGCACTGATTCTTCCAATATGGCTGATTTTTATGATCCAGATGGCACGTTGCGTAACCCAAATGAAATTTTTGCTTTGTGGAAAACTCAAGGTATCGAAAAAGGTAATAAATTAGCCTTTTATTGTGGTACAGGCTGGCGAGCCGGCGTACCTTGGTTTATGACTCAATTAGCCGGCTGGAAAGATACTTTGATTTATGATGGTGGCTGGAATCAATGGCAAATGGATTCTGTTTATCCTGTACAAAAAGGTGCGCCAAATAATATGACAAAACCGGATTCGAAAAATGATTTTGGTAAAGTGATGAAAAAAGGCAATTCCTGTAAAAGTTAATTGAGTGGGGGAAAATTACGAGTTTTCTTACATAAAAAACGTGATTTCCCTTTGACTATCTTCGCAACAACGGGTAATATTCACGCCCTATGCAAAAGGTAAAACTACCCCTAACCGTTGATCCGGTAAAAGATGCTCAGAGACGGCTTGATTATGTTGGCTATTATGCCGCTAATCAGCTTGAGCGTTTGACAGAATCAGTGGTAAACGTGCTCAGCGATGCACAGGTAACATTATCGTTTTATATTGATCCACAAAAATTAGTGGTGATGAAAGGTAAAGTACACGTTGATGTCGAATTAGAATGTCAGCGTTGTAACGAACCTTACAAACAAACATTGGAATGTGAGTTTACTTATAGTCCAGTGGCTAATTGGGATCAAGCTGATGTATTGCCGGAAATTTATGAGCCAATCGAGTTCAATGAGTTTGGCGAAATAGATTTAATTGGCACGGTGGAAGATGAGCTAATTTTAGCTTTACCGCTTGTACCAATGCATTTATCTGAACACTGTGAAGTGTCCGCGCAGGAACAGGTTTTTGGCGAATTGCCTGATGAGTTGGCAAAAAAACCGAACCCGTTCGCTGTATTAGCTAATTTAAAGCAAAAGTAAATTAAATTTAGGAGTATGGCCAATGGCTGTTCAACAAAATAAAAAATCTCGTTCACGTCGTGACATGCGTCGTTCACACGATGCGTTAACTACTGCTGCAGTATCAGTGGATAAAGCAAGCGGTGAAACTCACTTACGCCACCACGTAACTGCAGACGGTTACTACCGTGGTCGTAAAGTGATCAATAAGTAATTTTTACTTATAGGTATTCACTTGACTCGTCTAACCTTGGCGTTAGATGTGATGGGCGGGGACATTGGTCCCCGTATTACTATCTCTACATTTCTTTTAACATCGGAAAATAATCCGGTGTCTCGATTTTTCCCTTTTTTAATCGCTTATCTTATTGAGTATGAATAGCAGAATTTTATCTACTGGTAGTTATTTACCAAGCTACATCCGCACAAATGCGGAATTGGAAAAAATGGTTGATACATCAGATGAATGGATTGTCACTCGTTCCGGTATTCGTGAACGTCGTATCGCGGCGGCAGATGAAACTGTTGCAACAATGGGTTTTGAAGCGGCAAAAAATGCGATCGAGGCTGCTCAAATTAATCCTCAAGATATTGAACTGATTATTGTTGCAACTACAAGTAATTCACACGCTTATCCAAGTGCAGCGTGCCAAGTACAAGGGTTATTAAATATTGATGATGCGATTTCTTTTGATTTAGCCGCAGCTTGTACAGGCTTTATCTATGCATTGAGCGTAGCAGATCAATTTATTCGTGCCGGCAAGGTGAAAAAAGCCTTAGTGATAGGCTCAGATCTTAATTCTAGAAAATTAGATGAAACTGATCGCAGCACTGTTGTACTATTTGGTGATGGTGCGGGAGCGGTCATTCTTGACGCGAGTGAACAAGAAGGGATTATTTCTACTCATTTACATGCTTCAGCAGATAAAAATAATGCTCTTGTTTTAGCTCAGCCAGAACGTGGTATAGAAAAATCTGGATATATTGAGATGCAAGGTAATGAAACGTTCAAATTGGCAGTTCGTGAACTTTCAAATGTGGTGGAAGAAACACTTTTAGAAAATAATTTAGATAAAAAAGATTTAGACTGGCTTGTGCCACACCAAGCAAATTTACGTATTATTACAGCGACAGCTAAAAAATTAGAAATGGATATGTCGCAAGTGGTGGTAACGTTAGATAAATACGCTAACAACAGTGCAGCAACTGTGCCTGTTGCCTTAGATGAGGCTGTTCGAGATGGCCGTATTCAACATGGGCAATTACTATTATTAGAAGCCTTTGGCGGTGGTTGGACTTGGGGTTCAGCATTAGTACGCTTCTAATTAGTTTGTTAGAATATGTAAGTGGTTTAAAAAGTGCGGTTAATTTTGACCGCACTTTTGGTATTTTGTTGTCAGGTTTTGCCTGATGGCGACCTACTTTCTTTTACACGTGTAAAAGAAAGTAGGCAAAGAAAACACGCCCCAGTTAAATCGCTGTTCTTTGCTTTGTTTCAATTTTCTAAACGGCAATTTGCTGAACTCGCTACGCTCAAACAGACGCAAATTGCCTAAAAATTGAAAGTCGCAAAGGCGATTTATATGGGGCCCCGAATTTATCGGAGCATTATTTAAAAAGTGCGGTTAATTTTGAATTCATTTTAAGAACAAAAAATATTTTGAGTTTTGATCGCACTTTAAATAGGAGAAAGAACAAGTTGGGTTCCCTTCTTTTCCACCTTTGTGGAATTGAATTTGTAGGAAATTTTCGCCTGTTTGAGCGTAGCGAGTTCAGAAAACTTCCGTTAAGCAAATTCAATGGAACAAAGGAAATAAGGAAAAGCAGGGGCGCTTTTCTTTTTGCTTACTTTTTCTTTGGCGAGGCAAAGAAAAAGTAAGTCGCCATCGGCGAAACCCGATTTTAATTACCGAAGAAGAATTCTCAATTAAAAAACAATAGGACAAAACATAATGAAAAAATTTGCAATGGTCTTCCCAGGCCAAGGCTCCCAAACTGTCGGTATGCTTGCTGATCTTGCAACTGAATATCTAATCGTTACTGAAACATTTAAACAAGCATCTGATGCGCTTGGTTATGATTTATGGCATCTTGTTCAACAAGGTCCTGCTGAAGAACTTAATAAAACATGGCAAACTCAGCCCGCACTTTTGGCCGCTTCAGTAGCTATTTATCGCGTATGGCAAGAAAAATTTCCTCAATTAAAACCAGAAGTAATGGCAGGCCATAGCTTAGGTGAGTATTCTGCGTTAGTTTGTGCTGGCGTGTTGGATTTCCAAGATGCGATTAAATTAGTTGAATTGCGCGGAAAATTAATGCAACAAGCTGTGCCTGAAGGTACAGGCGCAATGTATGCGATTATTGGTTTGGATAATGAAGCAATTATTAATGCTTGTAAACAAGCAGAGGAAGGCGAAGTCGTATCTGCTGTGAACTTCAACTCACCAGGCCAAGTCGTTATCGCTGGCGCGAAAGCTGCAGTTGAGCGTGCGGCTGCATTATGTAAAGAAGCCGGCGCTAAGCGCTCATTGCCGTTAGCTGTGAGCGTGCCTTCTCATTGTGCATTAATGAAACCAGCAGCCGAGCAATTAGCGGTAACACTTGAAAATATTCAAATTAATACACCAACAACATCGGTATTAAATAACGTTGATGTGAAAGCGGAAACTGAAGGTGCAGAAATTCGTACCGCACTTGTTCGTCAGTTATATAGCCCAGTTCGTTGGACTGAAACAGTTGAAAAAATGGCGCAAGATGGTGTTCAAGCGCTTGTTGAGGTGGGACCAGGTAAAGTATTAAATGGTTTAACCAAACGCATTGTGGGTGATTTACAAGCAATATCTGTAAATGATGTTGCATCATTCAATGTTGTAGAAGAATTTTTAGCGTAAAAGGAAGAAAAAATGCAAGGTAAAATTGCTTTAGTGACAGGAGCTACTCGTGGTATCGGTCGTGCGATTGCAGAAGAACTTAGTTCAAAAGGTGCATTTGTAATTGGTACTGCAACATCTGAAAAAGGTGCAGAGGCGATTTCTGCATATTTAGGGGATAAAGGTAAAGGTTTAGTTTTAAACGTCACAGATAAAGAATCTATTGAAACTGTACTTGAACAAATTAAAAATGATTTTGGCGATATTGATATTCTCGTGAATAACGCAGGTATTACTCGCGATAATTTATTGATGCGTATGAAAGATGATGAGTGGTTTGATATTATGCAAACTAACTTAACTTCAGTGTATCATCTTTCTAAAGCGATGTTACGTTCAATGATGAAAAAACGTTTTGGTCGTATCATCAATATTGGTTCAGTGGTGGGTTCAATGGGTAATCCTGGACAAACTAACTATTGTGCAGCAAAAGCGGGTGTGATTGGTTTTTCTAAATCTTTAGCGAAAGAAGTGGCTGCACGTGGTATTACTGTAAATGTGGTTGCACCAGGTTTTATTGCAACAGATATGACAGAAGTGCTTACTGATGAACAAAAAGCGGGTATTTTATCTAATGTTCCTGCTGGTCGTTTAGGCGAAGCGAAAGATATTGCTAAAGCCGTTGGTTTCTTAGCTTCTGATGATGCGGCTTACATTACAGGCACAACGTTGCATGTAAATGGTGGATTGTATCTTAGTTAATTTATTAATAGATCGGTAAGTATGCTAATTTATTTATCATAAGTATGTAAGTGGATTCATATAGCGTGCTCCTTTTATGAAATAACTAAAACTCATGATAAAAACACCGCACTTGGCGGTGTTTTTTTACTTGAGCAATGTGACTTGGTTAACATAACAAATAGCTTACAAGGAAGTTAGTATATCTATTTTTTAAGAGAATGTGGATAAAATATCATCATATTCGATGGTTGAAATCTATCCACAAAATTCAATGTTAATTACTTCTACGCAATCTATTGTTCCGGTTTTGAGTCTCCATTTGACATTAAACTCGTACAAACTCATTCCATAAATACGATCACTCGGTTTACCTTGTTGGTAGGCTGGACGCGGATCTTGCTCTAGCACTTGGCGAATGAAACGACTTAAGTGCGGTCGTTTTTCTTCTCGTTTTTTTACCGCACTTTTGGCTTGTTCGGTAAATTCAACTGTCAGTTTTGCTGATGGCTTTTCTTGGGCAAAGCTCGATTGCGCATTTGGCTCACTATCCGCATAGGCAATATAGGGTTTGATATCGAAAATGGGCGTGCCATCCACTAAATCTACCGCACCTAAATGGAGAAAAACGTTACCGTTGATACATTCTACTTGACGTAATTCGACTTTGGATAAACCGAGAGGATTTGGGCGGTGCGTTGCGCGTGAAGCAAACACGCCAACTCGTTGATTACCGCCTAACCGTGGAGGGCGTACGGTGGGTTGCCATTTTCCTTGTTGGATTTGGTCGAACTGAAAAATTAACCAAAGGTGACTGAATTGTTCCAATCCTCGTACGGCTTCAGGCGAATTATAAGGCGGTAAGAGTTCTACGATGCCTACACCGTCTTCAACTAAATTAGGTTGGCGTGGTACGGAGAATTTTTCTTTATAAGGTGTGTGGATAATGGCGATAGGCGATAAGGTTAAATCATTCATAAATTGGGTGTCTTAGTGTAGAATACGCGGCCTATTGTAATCAAAAGTGCGGTCAAAAAAAATGACAAATGAAAAATTGAAAATGTGGTGGGAAACGGCTCGACCAAAAACTTTGCCCTTAGCGTTGGCATCGATTTTCACTGGTTCGGCATTAGGTTATTGGGCGAATCCACAAGGTTTTAATGGGCTTGTAATGGCACTTTGTTTACTCACGACAATTTTATTACAGGTGCTTTCTAATTTTGCCAATGATTATGGGGATCATCAAAAAGGTTCAGATACTGAAGAACGTATTGGGCCATTACGTGGCATTCAAAAAGGCGCAATTTCAGCAAAAGAACTGAAATGGGGATTAATTCTAATGGTGGTGGCCAGTTTTCTTTCAGGAAGTTTTTTGATTGGAATCGCTTATGAAAACCTCTCGGATTTATTAGCTTTCGCTGGGCTTGGGATTTTAGCTATTGTTGCGGCCATTACTTACACTGTTGGGGCAAAACCTTATGGCTATATGGGATTGGGCGATATTTCTGTATTAGTATTTTTTGGTTTGCTTGGCATTGGCGGCACTTATTATTTGCAAACTCACAGTATTGATAGCCACATTATTTTACCTGCTATTGGTTCTGGCTTATTGGCAAGTGCGGTATTAAATATCAATAATTTACGCGATATTGAACAGGATGCGAAAGCTGGCAAAAATACCCTAGCCGTTCGTTTAGGTGCATATAAGGGGCGAGTTTACCACTGTATTTTATTAAGTGTGGCGGCTTTATGTTATTTAGCATTTGCTTTGGCAACGGCCATTTCTTGGACAAATTATTTATTTGTATTGGCAATGCCATTGTTAGCTAAACATGCGATCTTTGTTTATCGCAGTCAGCAACCAAGTGAATTGCGTCCAATGTTGGCTCAAATGTCTATGATTTCGTTATTAATCAATATCTTGTTTAGTTTAGGCTTGCTTATCGGCTAAATCGGCATATACTAAAGCAAACAAAATTTCAACAATCGATAGGGGAAAGTTATGTTTATTGATACTTCAGAACTTTGCGATCTTTATGCAGAACAAGTGGATGTAGTGGAGCCAATTTTTTCAAGCTTTGGTGGCGTAAGTAATTTTTACGGTAAAGTCACTACGGTAAAATGCTTTGAAAGTAATGGATTAATTGCTGAAGTATTAGAGGAAAACGGAGAAGGTCGAGTGCTTGTCATTGATGGCGGTGGTGCGGTACGTCGAGGTTTGATTGATGCGGAATTGGCTCAACTTGCTGTTGATAATGGTTGGGAAGGCATTATTGTATATGGTGCAGTACGCCAAATTCAGCAATTAGAAAACCTTGATATTGGTATTCATGCCCTTGCGCCAATTCCAGTCAGTGCAGATGAAAGCAGTGCTGGTGAGAGCGATATTCCGGTGAACTTTGGGGGCGTAACCTTTTTCCCAGAAGATTATATTTACGCAGATCTGACAGGAATTATACTTTCGCAAGAGCCCTTAGATTTAGATGATTCGGACGAATAATACGAAAGAGCAAAAGTGCGGTGAAAAATAACCGCACTTTTTTTATCAAAATTTATTGCACTTGATCACATTTTTGAATATTACTTGTTGCATGTTAATAACATTCCTTTAACATTATAACTCTTTTGAGTAGTAACCTTCATGGAGAACCTTTATGAGTGAGATAAAATCTTTCAAAAATCACAAAAATGGCATTATTTTTATTTTAGATATAGTGCTGTTTTTTGTGTTATTAAAAGTGCTACCTTATGAGCCAAAGGCTAGTGCTGGTTTAGCTTTATTGGCTTTTGTCGCAGTGCTTTGGTTAACTGAGGCATTACATGTTACGGTTACCGCATTATTAGTGCCATTATTGGCGATTGCGCTAGATTTAGTGAGTACGAAGCAAGCTTTAGTGGCTTTTGCTGATCCTACAATCTTTTTATTCTTTGGTGGCTTTTCTTTGGCTACAGCCTTGCACATTCAAAAACTCGATAAAATGATTGCTAATAAGATTATGGCGTTAGCGCGCGGTAATTTATTTATTGCCATTATTTATCTCTTTTTGATTACAGCTTTACTCTCTATGTGGATGAGTAACACGGCAACTGCAGCCATGATGTTACCTCTCGCAATGGGAATTTTAAGCCAACTTGATCGTGAGAAAGAACATAGTACTTATGTGTTTGTCTTGTTAGGGATTGCTTATAGTGCATCAATTGGAGGTATGGGAACCCTTGTGGGTAGTCCACCCAATGCGATTGTAGCAAGTAACTTGCATTTAACCTTTGCAGATTGGTTATGGTACGGTTTACCGATAATGATTATTTTGCTACCACTGATGATTGGTACGCTTTACATTATTTTTAAGCCAAAACTTCATATTAATTTTGAGCAATCTTTTGAAAGCATTGAAATGAATTCAGTGCGTGTATTAACATTAGTTATCTTTGTTGTGATTGCTTTAACTTGGGTATTTAGTGGGCAAATTAATCCGCTGATTTCAGGCTTACTTGGTTTGCAGAAAAATATTGCAAGCTTCGATAGTGTCGTCGCTTTATTAGCAGCTATTGTGATTTGTTCTACGGGCATTGCAAGCTGGAAACAAATTCAAGAAAGTACTGACTGGGGCGTATTAATGCTTTTCGGTGGTGGATTAACATTAAGTGCGGTATTGAAGGATTCTGGAGCAAGTAAAATTTTAGCAGATAGCATTGTTTTTATGATTGAAGGACAACATTTCTATCTTATTGGCTTGTTAGTTGCAGCATTTATTATTTTCTTAACTGAATTTACCTCTAACACAGCAAGTGCGGCGTTGCTCGTCCCAATCTTTATTTCTATCGCCCAATCATTGGGTATGCCAGAAATTGGTTTAGCATTAATTATTGGTCTTGGTGCATCTTGTGCCTTCATGCTACCTGTCGCAACGCCACCAAATGCTATTGTATTTGGTTCTGGTCAAGTGAAACAAAGTGAAATGGTAAAAGCTGGCTTTGTTCTAAATCTAGTATGTATTCTTGTAATTTCAACAATGGGATATTTATTCTGGTTGAATTAATAGCTAAGCTTAGAATTTTAAAAAAGAAAAGCATGAATAGATGCTTTTCTTTTTTTTATTCAAACCAAATAACACTTGCCATTCGTCCTGTTTGATGATCTCGGCGATAAGAAAAGAAATATTCTTTTTCGTTAAAGGTACAATGTTCTCCACCGTAAATTTGAGTAATACCTAGGTTGTTTAATCGTTGTGTAGCGATTTGGTAAAGATTACCAAGGAATTTTTCTTTTTCTCTCCTATCTGGTTGAAATGCCAGTTTCGCTTTTTGATCTATGGCGATAAATTGCTCTACAACATCGTTTCCTACTTGGAATGCTGTTGGACCGATAGCTGGTCCAAACCATGCCATGATCTCTTCAGGTTTAGCTTGAAAATATTTTATTGTTTCTTCTAATATGCCATCGCATAAGCCTCGCCATCCTGCATGAGTTGCAGCTACTTCATTTCCGGATTTTGTTGTAAATAATACGGGCAAGCAATCTGCTGTCATGATAGTGCAGACTTGATTGGGTTCATTGGTATAAACGGCATCAGCTTCTAAATTATCGTCCAAATAAGGGAGTTGAATAACGCGTGTACTGTGAGTTTGAGTGAGAAATAAAGGCTCTTGAGGTAAGTTAAATTTTTCTACGAGTAAAGCGCGGTTAGTTTTGACCGCACTTTTATCATCGCCGACATGATCACCAAGGTTAAAATCATTAAAAGGTGCAGTACTAACACCGCCTTCACGTGTCGTAGTAAAGGCGTGAATAGTATCGGCAACAGGCCAGTTAGGTTGTATGATCCGCATTAATTAATAGTCCAATTCATTTTGGTGTTCTAGATAATCTGTTTTTAATGCGTTGAGTAGTTTCACAAAATCATCTGGTAAAGGCGCATACCATTCCATCATTTCCCCTGTAATTGGATGTGCGAGGCGTAACATTACGGCATGTAGAGCCTGACGTTTGAAATCACGTAAAACAGACATAAATGCTTCACTAGAATTTTTAGGTGGGCGAGGGCGTCCACCATAAGTTTGATCACCTAATAATGGGTGGGCTATATGTGCCATGTGTACACGAATTTGGTGAGTTCGACCTGTTTCTAGTCGCAAGCGTAAGCGAGTGTAATTACGGAAATTTTCCATAATACGATAATGGGTAACGGCAGGCTTTCCCATTGGGTGAACAGCCATTAATGTACGTTTGGTTGCATGGCGAGCCATTGGTTGATCTACAGTACCGCCTTTAGTCATTATGCCTGATGCGACCGCCTCATATTCGCGTGTGATTTTTCGTTTTTGTAGATCTCGCACAAGTTTGGTTTGGGCGGGGATCGTTTTAGCTACGACCATTAATCCGGTCGTGTCTTTATCTAGGCGGTGGACAATCCCTGCACGAGGCACTTCTGCGATTGGTGGATAATGATAGAGTAGCGCATTGAGCACAGTTCCATTCGGATTCCCCGCGCCTGGATGAACAACAAGATCTTTGGGTTTATTTATAACTATAATATCATCATCTTCATAAACAATATTCAAGGGGATATTTTCAGGTTCAAAACGTGTTTCATCTTCTATATCAACGGTAATTGCTACGTGTTCTCCCCCCAGCACTTTTTCTCGAGGAATATTGACAATTTGATTGTTAAGTTTAACGAGATCTGCTTCAATCCAAGTTTTTAATCTGGAGCGAGAGTACTCTGGGAACAATTCTGCAAGCGTTTGGTCTAAGCGTTGTCCTATTTGTTCTGACTGTATTTCAGCTGAAAGGGTTATTAATGGCATAAAAGGCTCTCAAAGTTTTTTTAAAAGTTGGCTTATTGATTAATGTTCTATACAATAGCTAGCAATTGTATCTTATTTATCGGTTTTCGTAAAAATTAAGGAAAAAACAATGCGTAAAATGAAATCTTTAGCTTTATTGGCAATGGCAGCATTGGTAGTTGGGTGTTCAGGCTCAAAAGATGTTGAACAAGCATCGGTGAGTGAACTTTATACGAAAGGTTCAAATGCGTTGCAAGAAGGTGGATATTCAGAAGCTATTCGCTACTTAAAAGCTGCAAATGAGCGCTTCCCCGGCAGCATCTATCAAGAACAAGCAATGATTGATTTGATTTACGCAAATTATAAGTCACAAAACTATACGGATATTGAGACGTTGGGAAATGATTTTATTCGTATGTTCCCTCAAAGCCAAAACCAACCTTATGTGATTTATATGACAGGTCTTGCATAT
Organism: Haemophilus sp. oral taxon 036; assembly: GCF_002998595.1. Lineage (NCBI taxonomy): Bacteria > Pseudomonadati > Pseudomonadota > Gammaproteobacteria > Pasteurellales > Pasteurellaceae > Haemophilus > Haemophilus sp. oral taxon 036. Next base: position 435,492 of record NZ_CP027235.1, on the reverse strand, counting down.
TCGGCTATGAGCGATAATTTTATTCAAGATTTTTTTGGAATCGATCGCGCAACACGTGAAACGGTTTCTATGCGTAATGCATTTAATTATTTCCAAGGTTTAGTTACGCATTTCCCAAATAGTCCTTATACACAAGATGCGCTTGCTCGTATGGCTTATATTAAAGCGGCCCTTGCTCGCCATGAACTAGATATTGCAAAGTTTTATGCTAAACGAGATGCTTGGGTAGCTGTGTCAAATCGTGTTGTTGGTATGTTAAAACAATATCCTGATGCGCAAGCAACCTATGAAGGTTTATTCTTAATGAAAGAAGCCTACAATAAGATGGGGCTAACTACATTAGAAAATCAAACTCAACAAATTATTGATGCGAATAAAGGTAAATCTTTTGAAGCAGTAGAAAAGCCGAAAGAACCTGAATTAACCTTGCCTAAAGTAAAATAAACAATGCAATAAAGCCCGAATCATTTCGGGCTTTATGCTTTTTTCATATCATCCACGATGTGCATTTTTCATAATGCGATCTTTTGTAACTTTCCACTCACGCTCTTTAATATCATCGCGTTTGTCGTGTTGTTTTTTCCCTTTTGCTAATCCAATTTTAACTTTTGCCCAAGCACTTTTCCAATAAAGAGATAGCGCCACAATAGTGAATCCGTCACGATTAGCTTTACCAAATAGTGAGGCAAGTTCTCGCTTATTGAGTAATAATTTACGTGTTCGTGTAGGATCGCAAACAATGTGAGTTGAGGCAACATTTAGAGGCTGGATGCTGGCACCAAATAAAAAAGCTTCTCCATTTTTGAAAATTACATAGCTATCACTAATATTTGCCTTGCCTGCACGCATTGATTTTACTTCCCAGCCTTGTAGTTCAAGGCCTGCTTCAATCTCATCTTCAATAAAATAATCGTGTCGTGCTCGTTTATTCAACGCAATAGTATTTGATCCGGGGTTTATTTTTTTCTTTGTCATTGTCTTTTACCTTATCTTGATTTCGGCATTCTATAGGATATCTTTTTTGATAGCAAAAAGATCGTGTCGGTATAGTTTATTAACATTTTGAATGCTCATTGATGGCTAATGTAAGGCTATCATAAGATATTTAGCTATTCTCTCTCGAAAGAAACAAATCTTAAATTAACAGTATACAATGAGGGGGATAAAATTCTCTTAATTTGATTTTTTCTTGAGTTCATATTGAATTCAAACTAGACTTAACCATCATTTTATTTTATCCATATGATTATGCGTGTTTCAGATTTTAATTTCGATTTACCTGATGAACTTATTGCTCGTTATCCAAAAGAGGATAGATCATCTTGCCGTTTATTACATTTGAATGGAGAAAATGGCGCGGTAATTGACCGCACTTTTTCAGATGTATTGGATTTAATTGATGAAGGCGATTTATTGATTTTCAATAATACTCGCGTCATTCCTGCAAGAATGTTTGGGCGTAAAGCCAGCGGTGGAAAAATTGAAGTTTTAGTTGAACGCATGTTAGATGAGCATCGTTTCTTAGCGCATATTCGTTCATCAAAATCACCAAAAGAAGGAACTGAATTATTTTTAGGTGAAGATAAATTAGGCGAAAATAATGGAATTGAAGCGGTAATGACAGCGCGCCATGGTGCATTGTTTGAAGTGGAATTAAGTGATAAATCAACCGCTCTTTTAGATGTGTTGCAAGCCATTGGACACATGCCATTGCCGCCTTATATCGACCGTCCAGATGAAGAAGCTGATCAAGAATGTTATCAAACCGTTTATAGTAAAGTACCGGGAGCTGTAGCTGCACCAACAGCAGGCTTACACTTTGATGCTCCCTTGCTTGAAAAACTTAAAAAGAAAGGTGTCAATTTTGAATTTGTCACATTGCATGTGGGCGCAGGAACATTCCAGCCTGTTCGTGTCGAAAATATTGAAGATCATGTGATGCATGCAGAATACGTAGAAGTTTCTCAAGAAGTTTGTAATGCTATTATTGCAACAAAAAAAGCGGGTAAACGTGTTATTGCAGTAGGAACCACTTCTGTTCGTTCTATTGAAAGTGCGGCGCTTTCTGCGGAAGAATTTGGCAATCCAGATTTAATTGAGCCTTATTTTTCTGATACCTCTATTTTTATTTATCCAGGAAAAAAATTCCGAGTGGTGGATTGTTTAATTACTAATTTCCACTTACCTGAAAGCACATTGATTATGTTAGTTTCAGCTTTTGCTGGTTATAAAAATACAATGAATGCGTATAAGCATGCAGTGCAAGAAAAATATCGTTTTTTTAGTTATGGCGATGCGATGTTTATTAATAAAAATTCTAATGTGAGAGGATTGGAATAAGTTATTTGACTTGTAATTAGTCAGCACCTACAATAAAGAACAAGAGATGGCGGTAACCATCCCTTGTCGGAGAATCTACCTAGCCAGTGCTACCTTTCAATAGTAGGCAAAGTAGAATAACAATGATTAGTTTAATAATGAGATTAATCATAGTTTTTATCCTCAATTTGATTACAAATGAAGGATCTACTCAAACAGCCCGTCAGGTGCATACTGGCGGACTGATTTTAGCAGATCCGCCTCTGCTCAAAGAGCATTGGAAATATGATAGCACAAAGCCTGTATTTTTTAACAGGCTTTTTTGTTCAAAAAAATCTTCGAACTGTTTATTCGTTGGAGCAAAAATGAAGTATGAATTAGATAAAACAAGCGGCAATGCTCGTCGTGGTCGCTTGGTATTTGAACGTCCACAAGGCACGTTCAGTGTAGAAACCCCTGCGTTTATGCCAGTGGGTACTTATGGCACCGTGAAAGGCATGACGCCAGAAGAAGTGCGTGCGACAGGTGCAGAAATTTTACTGGGTAACACATTCCATTTATGGCTTCGACCAGGACAAGAAGTCATGCGTAAACACGGTGATTTGCACGACTTTATGCAATGGCATCGCCCGATTTTGACAGACAGTGGCGGTTTCCAAGTATTTAGTTTAGGTAAATTACGTAAAATCACCGAAGAAGGCGTGAAATTCCAAAACCCAATTAATGGTGAGCGTATTTTCCTTTCGCCTGAAAAATCCATGGAAATTCAATATGATTTGGGTTCTGACATTGTGATGATTTTCGATGAATGTACGCCTTATCCAGCGACTTTCGATTATGCGAAAAAATCCATGGAAATGTCTCTTCGTTGGGCAAAACGTAGCCGTGATCGCTTTGATGAATTAGGCAATAAAAATGCTCTATTCGGTATTATCCAAGGTGGCGTGTTTGAAGAATTACGCAAAGTATCATTAGAAGGCTTAGTGAATATTGGCTTTGACGGTTATGCGGTGGGCGGCTTAGCGGTAGGCGAACCAAAAGAAGACATGCACCGCATTTTAGAATATATCTGCCCACAAATCCCGGCTGACAAACCTCGTTATTTAATGGGCGTAGGTAAACCGGAGGACCTAGTAGAAGGCGTACGTCGTGGTATTGATATGTTTGACTGCGTAATGCCAACCCGTAATGCACGTAATGGTCATTTATTCGTGACTGACGGTATTGTTAAAATTCGTAATGCAAAATATCGCGATGATACGAGCCCATTAGATCCTGAATGTGATTGCTACACCTGTAAAAACTATACCAAGGCCTATTTATATCATTTAGATAAGTGCGGTGAAATTTTAGGTGCACGCTTAAATACCATTCACAATTTACGCTATTATCAACGTTTAATGGCGGAAATTCGTCAAGCTATCGAAGAAGATCGTTTTGATGATTTTGTGGTGGAATTCTATGCTCGCATGGGCAAACCTGTTCCCCCATTACAATTAGCGGATAAATCATAATTGATAAAAGTGCGGTAAAAAATGAAATGTTTTTTGACCGCACTTTTTAACAAAGGAAACCTTATGCAAATTCTTGAACCTCAACAATTCGCCACATGGAATGAGCCTATTGAAATGCTTTATGCCTGTCATAGTAAGGTAAAACGTTTTTGTCGCCAGTTAAGCATTTTACCTGATTATCTAGAAAAACACGGATATACTCAGGCTGTATTAAATGATGTTGAGCAAATTTTAACTTATTTCAATCGTGCCGCTCCCCTACATCATGAGGATGAGGAATTAGATTTTTTCCCTCAATTAGTCAAAGTGGCTCCGCAAGCACAAAGCTCCATTGATGAATTAGAACAACAGCACGAATATTTGCATGAAAATTGGAATGCACTATCTGCGCAGTTAGAAGAGCTTATTTCTGAACAACGTCAAAATATTGATGAACATTTAATTGAAAGCTTTGTTCAAGGTTATGAGCGTCATATTGCGTTAGAAGAACCGTTATTTGAAATGGGGCGTGAATGCTTAAGTGCGGATATTTTGGCTGAAATGGGCAAGAGCATGAGTGCTCGTCGTCAAGTTAAAGAATGAAATATCAGCTCAATTTAACCGCACTTCGGTGTCCAATTCCTCTTTTAAGTGCTAAAAAAGCCTTAAAAAATTTGGATAAAAATGATGAGCTAATGTTGATCTTAAACCTTGAAAGTGCGGTGGAAAATTTTTCTATTTTTGCAGAGGAAAATTCTGTTGCTTTGGTCGAGCAATATTACGTTTCTGAAAAAGAATTTATCGTTATCTTGAAAAAATAAAATTAATCGCCATAACGTAGGAGATTGGGTGTGGTTCACCTTTCCCAATGAGCCAATTTATGGTATTTTAAGCGCAATTTTTAACTTAAATTAACAAGGAAAACATACAATGGAAGCACAAAACCCGATGTCCACGTTATTTATTTTCGTGATTTTTGGTTTAATTTTTTACTTTATGATTTATCGCCCGCAAGCTAAACGCAATAAAGAACATAAAAAATTGATGTCTGAGCTTGCAAAAGGTACTGAAGTTTTAACTGCTGGTGGTTTAATCGGCAAAATTACTAAAGTAACTGAAGGTAGCGATAGCATCGTGATTGCGTTAAACGACACGACAGAAATTACGATTAATCGTAATTACATTGTGAGCGTTCTTCCTAAAGGTTCATTAAAATCACTTTAAGAGTAACGTTAAATTATTTTCCAGAGCCACGAATTGTGGCTCTGTGCGTTAGAAAAGAAAAGGAAAACTATGTTAAACCGTTATCCATTATGGAAGAATTTGATGGTTATTTTTATTGTGGCCATCGGGATTTTATATTCTCTTCCAAATATTTATGGTGAAGATCCTGCGGTGCAAATTTCCGGTACGCGCGGTCAAGAAGCGAATACTAGCGTGCTTGGACAAGTTCAAGATGTGCTTAAAACCAATAATCTTCCAACTAAATCTGTCGTGCTTGAGAACGGCTCAATTCTAGCTCGTTTCACTAATACCGATGATCAACTCCTCGCTAAAGATAAAATTGCTGAACGTCTTGGCAATAATTACACCACTGCATTAAATCTTGCTCCAGCCACTCCAGCTTGGTTAAGCATGTTTGGTGCTAACCCAATGAAATGGGGATTAGACTTACGCGGTGGGGTTCGTTTTTTGATGGAAGTTGATATGAATGCTGCACTTGTAAAACGCCAAGAGCAATTACAAGACAGTTTACGTAACGAACTTCGCAAAGAAAAAATTCAATATACGGCAATTAAAAATACTGAGCATTTTGGTACTTCTGTCACATTGGCCGATGCAAGTCAACGATCTAAAGCGGAACGTATTATTCATCAGTTGCATCCAACCTTAGATATAACAGAGTTGGATAACGATAGTATTAATTTAGGTCTTTCTACTTCAGCATTAAATGAAGCACGCGACTTAGCAATTGAGCAAAACTTAACGATTTTACGTAAACGTGTTGCTGAATTAGGGGTATCTGAGGCGGTTATTCAACGTCAAGGTGCTGAACGTATTGTGATTGAATTACCAGGTGTTCAAGATACTGCTCGCGCAAAAGAAATTTTAGGGGCAACTGCAACGCTTGAGTTTCGTATCGTAAATCAAAATGTTACGGCCGATGCAATTTCTCGTAATATGTTGCCAGCTGATTCGGAAGTTAAATATGATCGACAAGGTCATCCTGTCGTATTATTTAAACGCGCGGTATTAGGTGGTGAGCATATTATTAATTCAAGTTCTGGTTTAGATCAGCATTCAAGCACCCCTCAAGTGAGTGTAACCTTGGATGGTGAAGGTGGTGAGATTATGTCTCAAACTACCAAAAAATATTACAAGAAACCAATGGCGACGCTTTATGTTGAATATAAAGATAACGGCAAAAAAGATGAAAATGGTAAAACCATTCTAGAAAAACATGAGGAAGTCATTAATGTGGCGACGATCCAAGGTCGTTTCAGTTCTAATTTCCAAATTACTGGTGTTGATAGCATTGCGGAAGCGCACAATCTTTCTACCTTATTGAAATCTGGCGCATTAATTGCACCAATTCAAATTGTTGAAGAACGTACCATTGGCCCATCTTTAGGGGCTCAAAATGTGGAACAAGGGATTAATGCGAGTTTCTGGGGACTCATCGCTGTAATTGTCTTTATGCTGTTCTACTACAAAATGTTCGGTATTATCGCAAGTTTTGCTTTGGTCATTAATATTGTGTTGTTAGTGGGTTTAATGTCTATTTTACCTGGTGCGACACTTTCCATGCCGGGGATTGCCGGTATCGTATTAACCTTAGGTATGTCGGTGGATGCAAACGTATTGATTTTTGAACGTATTAAAGAAGAAATTCGTAATGGTCGTCCAATTCAACAAGCAATCAACGAAGGTTATAACGGGGCGTTTACCTCTATTTTTGATGCGAATTTAACGACAATTTTAACCGCAATTATCTTGTATGCTGTGGGGACAGGCCCAATTCAAGGATTTGCGATTACGCTTTCACTTGGTGTGGCAATTTCAATGTTTACTGCAATTACAGGAACACGCGCATTAGTTAATGCACTTTATGGCGGCAAACAACTTAAGAAATTATCAATTTAGGTAGGGAACGATGAAAATTTTTGCAAAAGATAAAGACGGACATTTTATCCGTGAAATCAATGGGATTAAACTCCCGTTCCCATTGACCGAATTTATGAAAATGCGTAAATGGGGCTATGTTTTTTCCGCACTTTTAATGGCCGTTTCGCTATTTTTTATCGTATCAAAAGGCTTTAACTGGGGCTTGGATTTTACTGGTGGGGTTGTTTTTGATACCCATTTTTCACAATCTGCAGACTTAGAAAAAATCCGTGGTAAGCTCCATGAAAATGGTATTGAAAGCCCAATTGTGCAGACGACGGGTTCTGTTCAAGATGTTATGATTCGTTTACCAGCCACGGATAATGATTCAGGCATTGGCGATCGCGTAAAAGGAATGCTCCAAGAAGTAGATTCTGGCATTAAGATTCGTAGTGTTGAATTCGTTGGACCAAACGTAGGGGAAGAATTGGCTCAAGGCGCGGTGTATGCGACATTAGCAACATTAGCGATGATGCTAGTTTATGTAGGTTCTCGTTTTGAATGGCGTTTAGGTTTCGGCGGTATTGCATCCCTTGCGCATGACGTAATTATTACTCTGGGTGTGTTTTCAGCGTTACAAATCGAAATTGATTTAACCTTCGTTGCAGCGATTTTGTCTGTTGTGGGTTATTCTATTAACGATAGTATCGTGGTCTTTGACCGTGTGCGTGAAAACTTCAGAAAAATAAGACGTCTAGATACGATTGATATTATTGATGTTTCTTTAACGCAAACTTTATCAAGAACCATCATGACCTCTGCGACAACATTAATTGTTGTTATTGCATTGTTCTTTTTTGGTGGTCCATCAATTCATAACTTCTCTTTAGCGTTACTTGTGGGGATTGGATTTGGTACATATTCTTCAATCTTTATTGCAATCGCAATTGCATACGATGTTGGATTACGCCGAGAACATATGATCCCGCCTAAAGTAGATAAGGAAATTGATGAATTACCGTGATTTCTTGATAATCAACTAAAAGTAAGCCCCAGACTATAATTGTCTGGGGCTATTTTTTATTTAGATTTTTTGCTTTGAATAGCAGCGAAAATAGCTTACCTTCGTTTAACAGTAAAATATTATTTTACACGAGATACGTATTCGCCAGAACGAGTATCGACTTTGATTACTTCACCTATTTGAACGAAAAGAGGTACTTTTACTACTGCGCCGGTGCTTAATGTTGCTGGTTTACCGCCAGTACCTGCTGTATCGCCTTTAAGACCTGGATCTGTATCGACGATTTCTAATTCAACAAAGTTTGGTGGAGTAACAGTAATTGGCGCACCATTCCATAAAGTCACGATACAATCTGCTTGGTCTAATAACCATTTTTCTGCATCACCTACAGCTTTTGCATCAGCAGAGTATTGTTCAAATGTTTCTGGGTGCATGAAATACCAAAATGCATCGTCTTTGTATGAATAAGTTAAGTTAAGATCCATAACATCAGCAGCTTCAACCGAAGTACCAGATTTGAAGTTTACGTCTAATACTTTGCCTGAAATTAATTTACGAATACGAGTACGGGTGAAAGCTTGACCTTTACCTGGTTTTACGAATTCATTTTCAACGATTACGCAAGGTTCACCGTCTTGCATAAATTTTAGACCTGGTTTGAAATCACTGGTAGTATATGTAGCCATATTTTTAATATCCTAAAAATTAGAGATGGTTTGAAAAGTGCGTATTTTAACCCAAGAACACGTCATTAGAGAAGAACAAAATTGGCTCACAATTCTAAAAAATGCGATTTCAGATCCTAAATTATTGCTAAAAGCCTTAAATTTACCAGAAGATGATTTTGAGCAATCTATTGCTGCGCGGAAACTTTTTTCGCTTCGCGTACCACAACCTTTCATTGATAAAATAGAAAAAGGTAATCCGCAAGATCCCCTTTTCTTGCAAGTGATGTGCTCAGATCTAGAGTTTGTACAAGCCGAAGGATTTAGTACGGATCCCTTAGAAGAAAAAAATGCCAATGCCGTGCCAAATATCCTTCATAAATATCAAAACCGCTTGCTCTTTATGGCGAAGGGCGGTTGTGCGGTGAATTGTCGTTATTGCTTCCGCCGACATTTTCCTTACGATGAAAACCCAGGAAATAAAAAAAGCTGGCAACTGGCATTAGATTACATTGCGGTGCATCCTGAAATTGAAGAAGTGATTTTTTCAGGCGGTGATCCTTTAATGGCGAAAGATCATGAGTTAGCGTGGTTAATAAAACATTTGGAAAACATACCGCACTTACAACGTTTGCGTATTCACACCCGTTTGCCTGTTGTGATTCCGCAACGGATTACTGATGAATTCTGCACTTTATTAGCAGAAAGTCGTTTGCAAACTGTTATGGTGACACACATTAATCACTCAAATGAAATTGATCAAATTTTTGCTCATGCGATGCAAAAATTAAAAGCCGTGAATGTCACGCTTTTGAATCAATCCGTTTTGCTAAAAGGCGTGAATGATGACGCGAAAATTCTAAAAATATTGAGTGATAAACTTTTTCAAACAGGAATTTTGCCTTATTACTTGCATTTGCTAGATAAAGTGCAAGGAGCGAGCCATTTTCTGATTAGCGATATAGAGGCTATGCAAATTTACAAAACCTTACAATCTCTTACATCTGGCTATCTTGTTCCCAAACTCGCACGAGAAATTGCTGGCAAACCAAATAAAACTTTATACGCGGAATAAGATCCGATAAAATATCGCGTAATTTTTTCGCCGCACTTCCGCGGCTAATTAACATGAATAACAACAAGTATCAGGAGTAATCCAGTGGATTCTATGAATAAAAATCAAAATGAACAATCATCTCAAGATGAATTAGATTTAGGTCTTAATCAAGTTGAACCAATTACACCAAAGAAAGTGGTGCAACCTAGCGAGTCAATTTTTGATAAAGCAAAAGGTTTATTTGCAAAAAAAGATAATGTAGAAACAAATTTTCATGAGCGTAAAGAACCCACTTTTGGGCATACACCTGCTCAAGAAAGCTCGCCTTTTATTTCTAGCGAAACATTGAGGACAGAACAAGAGCCAGTTATTCAGACTGTATCTTCAGAAGAGATAATATCTGCTGTTGAAGAAGAAATTAAAACTGAAACGATTGCCACAGAAACTGTTGAGCAAGCGGAAAAACGTACTTTAAGCCAACCAGAAAAATGGAAAGTGTTGCAAGTATTACCTGCAAAACATCGCCGTTTATTTATGGCTATTTTGGCGTTGGTCATTTTATTAATTATTTTCTTTGCATTAAAACCAAGTTCTGACACCGTTGAGTCTTTCACTCAATCTAACAGCAATGAAATCCCTGTGCAGTTCCAATCTTTAGATCAAAATCAACCAGTTGAAACCACGATTTTAGATACTCCTCCTGCACAAAATCAGATGGCTGCAGAGCAAGCTAACCAACCTGAAAATGCGCCAAAAGCAGATGAATCGGCTAATAGTGTAACCGCTCAAAATCAACCTGCAGAAAATGTAGCTGCGTCACAAAACATGGCTGCGTCACAAAATATGGCTCAAGCTCCAGCTCAAACCTCAAATACAATGGATTCAGCTTCAGCTAAGCCTATGCAAGCAGCTCAATCTGAGCAACTACAAACTCAAGCTCAAGTGGAACAGCCAAAAGCGCCAACTGTTGTAGCGCCAGTTCAACCGGTGAAAAAAGTAGTAGAACAACAAGTTGCGCATAAAGATATTGCGAAAAAAGAAGTGAAAGTTGCGGAAAAAGCACATGTGCCAGCAAAAGCAACTGAACAAACCGCCGCTAAAACAGCAGGAAAAGCACCAATTGTTGAAGCAAAACCGATTCAAGTTAAAAAAGAAGCTAAAGTTCAAATTGTTGATGCAAAACCTGCAACGAAAGCAGCTGTACCAACTGCATCGGCGAAAACATTAACTGTGCCTAAAGGCGTTTCTCTTATGCAAGTATTCCGTGACAATCAACTTAATATTTCGGATGTTAATGCAATGAGTAAAGCAGCGGGTGCGGGCAATGTTTTAAGTAGCTTTAAACCAGGTGATAAAGTTGCGGTATCTGTGAATAGCCAAGGGCGAGTAAATGAAATGCGTTTATCTAATGGTACGCGATTTGTTCGTCAGTCTGATGGTTCTTATGAATATAAAAAATAATTTTTAGGGCGAGCAATCGCCCATTTTTCTTTTTCAAGTAGGATGTTATGTTTAAAAAAACGTTTCTAATTTTAACCGCACTTTGCTTGGTCGGTTGTGCTCAAAGTGATTTACCAAAGAAGCCAGAGCCGCAAAAGATGCAGGTGGAAAAAGTAGATAAAGCTTTGCAAAAAGGTGAGGCGAAAGTTTATTTGTGTAAAGATGACAAGCAAGTTCGTGTTGTTCATTCCACTCAAAAAAAACGTAAAAAATCATTGCATCACATTACGGTGACTTTCAATTCTATGTCAGAAAAATTGACATTAATGATTTCTGAGCGCGGTAAAAATTACGGCAATATTCGTTGGACGTGGCAAGAGCGCGAGGATTTCAGTGTGCTAAAAACTAATTTAGGTGAAGTTTTAGCGGAACAATGTGTGTTACAACCCGTAGAGCGTTTATCCGGTAATTAATTGTGCAAACCGAACTCCAACGTGGCTTTATTCTTCATCGTCGCCCTTATAGTGAAACGAGTCTTTTAGTGGATTTGTTTACTGAAGAAAGTGGTCGCCTAACCGTGATCGCCAAGGGTGCACGAGCAAAGCGTTCATCTTGGAAGTCGGTTTTGCAGCCTTTCACACCTTTATTGTTGCGTTGGACGGGAAAAAGCTCATTGAAAACCCTCACTAAAGCTGAACCCGCCGCAATTACACTTCCTTTACAACAAACCGCGCTTTATAGCGGTTTTTATGTGAATGAGTTATTGACTCGTGTCATTGAGCCTGAAACGCCGAATCCTTCGCTGTTTCAACATTATTTAAAATGCTTAACGGGCTTGGCAACTGAAACCAACGTTGAGCCAACGTTGCGCCTTTTTGAATTTCAACTTTTACAAATTCTCGGTTACGGCGTGGATTTTCTGCATTGTGCAGGGTCTGGCGAGCCAGTCGATTTCTCAATGACATATCGTTATCGTGAGGAAAAAGGTTTTATCGCGTCCTTAGTGAAAGATAATCTCACCTTTTATGGCAGAGATTTGTTAGCCTTTGAAGCCCTAGATTTTTCTGATGAGGCGGTACGTCAAGCAGCAAAACGTTTTACTCGTATTGCACTGAAACCTTATCTTGGCGATAAACCATTAAAAAGCCGAGAATTATTCACTCAAAATATTTTACTTCTAAAATAATGGTTCTTCTTTATACCCCAAAGCAAAAAACAAAAAATGTTCAAACTATTACGGCTGATATTCTTGATTTAGATTATCAAGGTTTAGGCGTGGCGAAAATTAATGGTAAAACTTGGTTTATTGAAAATGCCCTACCGCACGAAAAAGTGGAATGTCGTATTCTGGAGGATAAACGCCAATATGGGCATGCTACGGCAAAAAAATGGCGAGTAAAAAGCCCTGAACGTTTAGCACCAAAATGTGCTCATTTTATGCGTTGTGGTGGTTGTCAAGGACAACATATTCCTATTGAAATGCAGAGAAAAGCGAAAGAATCCGCATTGTTTAAACGATTAAGTAAATTACAGTCAGAGCCGATTTCATTTCAACCTATGATTTGTGGCGATGCTTGGGCATATCGTCGTCGTGTACGTTTGAGTTTATGGTTTAATCCAAGCACAAAACAAATTGAGATGGGCTTTCGTCAGAAAAATACCAACGATTTAATTACTGTTCAATCTTGCGAAGTGGCAGAACCTGCAATTAATTATTTACTGCCTAAATTAACCGCACTTTTAGAAAAATTTTCAGCACCGAGACAGCTTGGGCATATTGAACTTGTGGTGGCCGATAATGGTGTCGCAATGTTGTTACGTTACACCAAAAACCTTGCGGAAATTGACCGCACTTTATTGCTCAAATTTGCTGAACAAGAAAAGTTAATGCTGTTTTTACAAAGCGATGAAGGTATTGAACAAAGCTATGGCGATGCACCTTATTATCAATTTTCTGATGGCATAAAATTACATTTTGATATTCGTGATTTTATTCAAGTAAATCGTGTATTAAATGAACGTATGGTCAATACAGCCTTGGATTGGCTTGAATTGAACCAACGGGATTATGTGCTAGATTTATTTTGTGGCATGGGAAATTTTACGCTTCCTCTCGCCAAACGAGTAAAAAGTGCGGTAGGAATTGAAGGCGTTTTTGAAATGGTACAAAAAGCGGCGCAAAATGCTGCAAGAAACCAAATCAAGAATATTGAATTTTTCCAAGCCGATCTTGACCAATCTTTTGTTGAACAACCTTGGGCACGTCAGTCGTTTAATAAAATTGTGCTTGATCCTCCCCGCAGTGGCGCAGCTTTCGCGTTAAATGCGTTGTGCGAGTTGAAAGCAGAGAAAATTTTATATGTGTCTTGTAATCCTGCAACATTAGTGCGTGATGCGGAAATTTTACGTGATTTTGGCTACAAGATTGAAAAAAGTGCGGTGATAGATATGTTCCCTCATACGGGGCATTTGGAATCAATAACGTTATTCACTACAAAATAACTCGGTTATTCGGTACAATATCCACCCAAAATAAAAGCGACAGGAAGTTGCTTGCTCTTCATCAACAAGGGGGTGTTATGGTTGCTGTTCGTGGTTCTCATTTGTTAAATCCGCAGGATTTTGTGATTGAACAATGGTGTGCTGGCTTAAAACTGGCAGAACAAACAGAAAAAAGTTTGATCGATGCCTGGTATTACTCACGTGACTTAATGAGCACCCATCCCGATGAAATGAAGAATGCTACCTTGATGCTTCAGTCTGGTGTGGAAATGGTAGAAATTTTGCACGAACTTAATATGGATGCGGAAACATTGCTTACTGCAATGTTGTTTCCTGTGGTTGCAAATAAATTAACCGATTGGGAAAGCCTAAAAGAAAAGTTTGGTGCGAAAATCACTAAATTACTTAAAGGTGTGTTGGAGATGGATAACATCCGTCAACTTAATGCTAGTCACTCAGCTAATGCCTTACAAGTAGATAATGTTCGCCGTATGTTGTTGGCAATGGTGGACGATTTCCGCTGTGTAATCATTAAACTTGCCGAACGTATTACTTTCTTGCGTGATGCAGAGCATCGTTGCGCAGAGGAAGACAAAGTCCTTGCTGCCAAAGAATGTTCTAATATTTATGCTCCTCTTGCCAATCGTCTTGGGATTGGTCAGTTGAAATGGGAGTTAGAGGATTACTGCTTCCGTTATCTCCATCCTGAACAATATCGCGCTATTGCTAAATTATTGCAGGAACGTCGTCTTGATCGTGAACATTACATTGCTGATTTCGTTAGCGAGTTGAGTGGTTATTTACGTGAAAATATCGAGCAAGTGGAAGTCTATGGTCGTCCGAAACATATTTATAGCATTTGGCGAAAAATGCAGAAAAAGCATCTTGAGTTTAGCGGTTTATATGATGTAAGAGCGGTCAGAATTATCGTGCAAAAATTGCAAGATTGTTATACCGCACTTGGGATTGTTCATACTAAATTTAAACACTTACCCAAAGAATTTGACGATTATGTCGCAAATCCGAAACCGAACGGTTATCAATCTATTCATACTGTTGTTTTAGGTAAAGGTGGCAAGCCAATTGAAGTGCAAATTCGAACCCAACAAATGCATGATGATGCAGAGTTAGGTGTGGCAGCTCACTGGAAATACAAGGAAGGCAATACGGGCAGTATGTCTGCCTACGAAGAAAAAATTGCATGGTTGCGAAAATTATTAGCTTGGCAAGATGATATTACTGATTCAGGCGAAGTGATGGCAGAGTTGCGTAGTCAAGTGTTTGATGACCGCGTGTATGTGTTTACGCCAAAGGGCGAAGTGGTGGATTTGCCAACGGGATCTACACCATTAGATTTTGCTTATGCAATTCATAGTGAAATTGGGCATCGCTGCATCGGGGCAAAAGTAGCAGGACGTATTGTGCCATTTACCTATCAGCTACAAATGGGTGATCAAATCGATATTATTACCCAGAAAAATCCGAATCCGAGCCGTGACTGGCTAAATCCCAATTTAGGATTTACTCACACCGCAAAATCTCGAGCCAAAATTCAGGCGTGGTTTAAAAAACAAGATCGTGATAAAAATATTCCAGCGGGTAAAGAATTACTCGATAATGAATTAGCGCGTTTAAATTTAAGCATTAAGCAAGTGGAACCTTACGCGTTACCACGCTATAACTTGAAAAATTTGGACGATCTTTATGCGGGAATTGGCAGTGGCGATATTCGTTTAAATAACTTAATCAATTTCTTGCAAAGTAAATTGATTAAAGTGACCGCTGAAGAAGCAGATCAAGAAATTTTACGCCATGTTGCTAACAAAAGTGCGGTCAATTCTCAGCTGAAATCTGAGAAAAAAAATGGCTATGTGATTGTGGAAGGTGTGGGCAATCTTATGCATCATATTGCGCGTTGCTGCCAGCCTATTCCTGGCGATGCGATTGTTGGTTATATCACAATGGGGCGTGGTATTTCTATTCACCGAGCGGATTGTGAACAGTTCTTAGATTTGCAAGCTGCTCACCCAGAGCGCGTGGTGGAATCAATTTGGGGCGAAAATTACGCCAGTGGTTTCCATATTAATATCCGTATTGTGGCGGGCGATCGTAATGGCTTATTACGTGATATTACGACGGTTCTGGCAAATGAAAAAATTAGTGTGTTAGGGGTCTCAAGCCGTGCTGATACCAAAAAACAGCTTGCTACGATTGATATGGAAATTGAACTCCATAATGTTGAAAGTTTAAGTAAAATATTGGCTCGATTAGCAAAATTAGATGATGTAATCGAAGCGAAACGTTTATAAAAATAGGAAAATTTATGTATAAAACGACGGGGCTAACCCATTTAATCAATTCTACTAAATATTCATTACAAGGCTTAAAAAGTGCGTTTAAAAATGAAACGGCTTTTCGCCACGAATGTTTTTTAGCCTGTATTTTAATTCCTCTTGCTTTCTTTTTAGGCGAAACAAAAATTGAAATTATCTTGATGATTTCTTCTGTTTTGCTTGTGATGGCGTTAGAACTTTTAAACAGTGCGGTGGAAGCTGTAGTTGATCGCATTGGTACAGAACGCCACGAACTTTCAGGGCGTGCGAAAGATCAAGGTTCTGCATCGGTATTTATTGCTCTTTGTATTGTTGCTGTTGTTTGGGGGGAATCCTATTTTTCTAACATACGGAATATTTTTTAAGGTACAGTATATTTGGGAGCGGCTTATGGAAACATAAGCCGTTTTTAATTATTCATTTTACTTTTGGATATAATTTCTTGAGCCAAAAATAGCGGTACCAATTCTTACCATTGTTGAGCCACATTTAATTGCGCTCGGCATATCATCTGTCATTCCCATAGAAAGTGTATCAATTTGTTGATTTGGTAAGGCTTGTTTAAGTTGTTCAAATAGGTCTGACATTTTTCTAAACACGGCTTCTTGTTCTGTGATGTTATCGGTTGGCGCCGGTATTGCCATTAAGCCACGTAGGCATAAGTGCGGTAAATTTTCGATGTGTTTTGCTAGTGTTAACATTTCCTCAGGTTGAATGCCTGATTTACTTTCTTCATCGCTGATATTAATCTGAATCAAGACATTTAACGGTGCTTTGTTAGTTGATCGTTGTTCATTTAAACGATCTGCAATTTTTGCTCGATCAAGTGTTTGCATCCAATCAAAATGTTCTGCAACGAGACGGGTTTTATTCGATTGTAATGGACCGATAAAATGCCATTCAAGGTTAATACCTTGCGATTCAAAATATTGGATCTTTTCTACACCTTCTTGCACATAATTTTCCCCAAAGGCTATTTGTCCCGCTTGATAAGCCGAAAGAATCGCGGAAATAGGTTTGGTCTTAGATACGGCAAGTAATTTTACGGTATTTTGATTGCGTTTAGCTTCTTTGCAAGCCGTTTCAATTTTTTGATGAATTAGGTTGAGATTATGCTGGATATTCATAGGTTCTCCTTTATAAAAGTGCGGTTAGTTTACACGAAATTTATTTACTGAGAAAATTTCTGAAAAATTTGTCACTTTCTGTTTGACAAGCTTGGGAAATTTCGGTATTTCTTTACACATTCATTTTTCAAGATAAAACACAATGAAAAATAACCGCACTTTATCCGTAATCATTAGCACGATTACCACTATTATGATGACCATTACTATGATTAATGGCGCGGGTTAGTGCACCAAAAAACAGGATACAGAAAACCCGCGATTCAACTGAATAGCGGGTTTTTTTATAAATTTAAAAACACAATATCTCTAGGAGAACCAATCATGCGCGTACTTAAATTTGGTGGCACTTCGCTTGCAAATCCGGAACGTTTTTCCCAAGCAGCGAAATTGATCGAGAAAGCTCATTTAGAAGAGCAGGCTGCAGGTGTTTTATCAGCACCAGCCAAAATAACTAATCATCTCGTCGCCCTTTCTGAAAAAGCTGCATTAAATCAACCAACCGATACGCATTTCAACGAAGCAATCGAAATTTTCTATAACATCATCAATGGATTACATGCCGAAAATAATCAATTCGACTTAAATGGCACCAAAGCGCTTATTGATGCTGAATTTGCTCAAATCAAAGGATTATTAGATGAAATTCGTCAAGCAGGAAAAGTAGAAGATGCAGTTAAAGCGACGATTGATTGCCGCGGTGAAAAACTTTCTATCGCCATGATGAAAGCTTGGTTTGAAGCGCGTGGCTATAGCGTACATATTGTGGATCCGGTCAAGCAATTATTAGCAAAAGGCGGTTACCTTGAATCTTCTGTTGAAATTGAAGAATCAACAAAACGTGTTGATGCAGCAAGTATCGCAGAAGATAAAGTGGTGCTGATGGCTGGCTTTACTGCGGGTAATGAAAAAGGTGAGTTGGTGCTGCTCGGTCGTAATGGGTCAGACTATTCTGCGGCCTGTTTAGCCGCTTGTTTAGGTGCAAGCGTATGCGAAATTTGGACCGATGTGGATGGCGTTTATACTTGTGATCCTCGTTTAGTGCCTGATGCACGTTTATTACCAACTCTTTCTTATCGTGAAGCGATGGAACTTTCTTATTTCGGTGCAAAAGTGATTCATCCTCGTACGATTGGCCCATTGTTGCCACAAAATATTCCTTGTGTCATTAAAAATACAGGAAATCCTTCTGCGCCGGGTTCGATTATTGATGGCAATGTGAAATCAGAAGGTTTACAAGTCAAAGGTATCACTAACTTAGATAACTTGGCGATGTTTAATGTATCAGGCCCTGGTATGCAAGGCATGGTAGGCATGGCATCTCGCGTATTTTCAGCCATGTCAGGCGCAGGCATTTCAGTTATTTTAATTACTCAGTCTTCATCTGAATATAGTATTAGCTTTTGTGTGCCAGTGAAATCTGCAGAAGTAGCGAAAACCGTACTAGAAACTGAGTTTGCGAACGAATTAAATGAACATCAATTAGAACCAATTGAGGTGATTAAAGATTTATCTATTATTTCTGTAGTGGGCGATGGAATGAAGCAAGCAAAAGGCATTGCTGCTCGTTTCTTCTCAGCGTTAGCGCAGGCAAATATTAGCATTGTGGCGATTGCACAAGGATCTAGCGAACGTTCAATTTCTGCGGTTGTGCCGCAAAATAAAGCGATTGAAGCCGTGAAAGCTACCCATCAAGCGCTTTTCAATAATAAAAAAGTCGTGGATATGTTTTTAGTGGGCGTTGGTGGAGTAGGCGGAGAATTAATTGAGCAGGTAAAGCGCCAAAAGGAGTATCTAGCAAAGAAGAATGTTGAAATTCGAGTTTGTGCTATTGCGAATTCCAACCGCATGTTGCTCGATGAAAATGGATTATGTTTAGATGATTGGAAAACCGATTTAGAAAATGCGACTCAGCCATCAGATTTTGATGTATTGCTTTCTTTCATTAAATTACATCATGTGGTGAATCCAGTATTTGTAGATTGTACCTCAGCCGAATCTGTAGCTGGACTTTATGCTCGAGCGTTAAAAGAAGGTTTCCATGTGGTTACGCCAAATAAAAAAGCGAATACACGAGAATTAGCTTATTACAACGAGTTACGCCAAAATGCTCAGGCAAGCCAACATAAATTTTTGTATGAAACCAATGTGGGCGCAGGTTTGCCAGTTATTGAAAATCTTCAAAACTTACTTGCTGCGGGTGATGAACTTGAATATTTTGAAGGCATTTTATCTGGCTCACTTTCCTTTATTTTTGGTAAATTAGAAGAGGGACTTTCTCTTTCAGAAGTCACCGCACTTGCCCGAGAAAAAGGGTTTACTGAGCCTGATCCTCGTGATGACCTTTCTGGACAAGATGTCGCGCGCAAATTATTAATTCTTGCTCGTGAAGCTGGAATTGAGCTTGAACTTTCAGATGTTGAAGTTGAAGGTGTATTGCCGAAAGGCTTCTCTGAAGGAAAATCTGCAGATGAATTTATGGCAATGTTGCCACAGCTTGATGAAGAGTTTAACGCTCGTGTTTCCACCGTTAAAGCTGAAGGCAAAGTATTGCGTTATGTTGGAAAAATTCGTGAAGGTAAATGTAAAGTATCTATTGTTGCAGTTGATCAGAATAACCCACTTTATAAAGTGAAAGATGGTGAAAATGCTTTGGCATTTTATACTCGTTATTACCAACCTATCCCACTTTTATTACGTGGTTATGGTGCAGGCAATGCGGTGACGGCGGCAGGTATCTTTGCCGATATTTTAAGAACATTACAACATTAATAAGGATTCCCAATGTTAAGAATTTACGCCCCTGCATCTAGCGCGAATATTAGCGTAGGTTTCGATACTTTAGGTGCTGCGATTTCTCCTATTGATGGTTCATTGTTAGGTGATGTGGTTCAAATAGAATCTATTTCAAGTGGTTTTGAGTTAGAAAGTGCGGGCTATTTTGTTCGCAAATTACCGAAAGAACCACAAAAAAATATTGTTTACCAAGCTTATGTGCTATTTAGCGAGCAATTAAAATTACGCGGGGGAAATGTGAAGCCTTTGCGTTTAACGCTCGAAAAAAATATGCCTATAGGCTCTGGTTTAGGCTCTAGTGCTTGTTCTATTGTTGCTGCATTAGTAGCATTAAATCAGTTTCATAATGAACCTTTTTCGAAAATGGAATTGCTTGAAATGATGGGCGAATTGGAAGGGCGTATTTCTGGTTCTATCCATTATGATAATGTCGCACCTTGCTATCTTGGCGGTGTGCAATTTATGGTGCAATCGCTCGGCAATATTTGTCAAAAATTGCCATTTTTTGATAATTGGTATTGGGTGTTAGCATATCCGGGAATTGAAGTTTCTACTGCTGAAGCTCGAGCAATTTTACCGAAAAGCTATACTCGACAAGACGTGATTGCCCATGGTCGTCATTTAGGTGGCTTTGTGCATGCTTGCCATACCCATCAGGAAAACCTTGCGGCGATTATGATGAAAGATGTCATTGCTGAACCTTATCGTGAATCTCTGCTACCTAATTTTGCTGAAGTAAAACAAGCTACGCGAGACTTAGGTGCACTTGCCACTGGTATTTCAGGCTCAGGGCCAACAATTTTCTCTATTGCTCCTGATTTACAAACTGCAATTAAACTTTCAACTTATTTAGAGAATCATTATTTACAAAATAATGAAGGTTTTGTGCATGTATGTAAGGTCGATAATGAAGGCGCAAAAGAAATTAAATAAGCATAATTTAAATAGATAAAATTAAATTAAAAACGGATTAAATATGAATTTATACAATATCAAACATCCCGAAGAACAAGTCACTTTTTCTCAGGCTGTTCGTCAAGGTCTTGGACGGGATCAAGGTTTATTCTTTCCAGAAATTATTCCTCAACTTAATAACATTGATGAATTACTTGAATTGCCTCTTGTTGAGCGTAGCCAAAAAATTCTAGGTGCATTAATTGGTGAAGAATTACCGGAAGCAACGTTAGATGAGATGGTGAAAAATGCGTTTACTTTCACCGCACCGTTAGAAAAAGTGGAAGATAATATTTATGCACTTGAATTATTTCATGGGCCTACATTAGCATTTAAAGACTTTGGGGGCCGTTTTATGGCTCAGGCACTTGCAGCAGTTCGTGGTGATGGAAAAATCACCATTCTAACGGCTACGTCTGGTGATACCGGAGCCGCTGTAGCACATGCATTTTACGGATTAGAAAATATTAATGTAGTTATCCTTTATCCAAAAGGCAAAATCAGCCCATTACAAGAAAAGCTATTCTGTACTTTAGGTGGGAATATTCGTACTGTTGCGATTAACAGTGATTTTGATGCGTGTCAGGCTTTGGTTAAGCAAGCCTTTGATGATGTTGAATTGCGCCAAGCTATCGGACTTAACTCTGCAAATTCTATTAATATCAGCCGCTTATTAGCTCAAGTTTGTTATTACTTTGAGGCTGTAGCACAGTTGCCAAAAGAAAAACGTGATAATGTTGTGGTTTCTGTGCCAAGTGGTAATTTTGGAAACTTAACTGCGGGATTAATTGCAAAAACCTTGGGCTTGCCAATAAAACACGTTATTGCCTCAACAAACGCAAATGATACGGTGCCACGTTATTTGAAATCGGGTAATTGGGATCCTAAAACGACAGTTGCAACTCTTTCTAATGCAATGGATGTAAGTCGCCCAAATAATTGGCCGAGAGTGGAAGAATTGTTTAAACGAAATGGTTGGAATTTAACTGATTTAGGTTCGGGTATGCTAAGTGATGGCGAAACAGAAGATACCTTAAAAGCGATGCAGGCAAAAGGTTATTTATGTGAACCGCACGGTGCGATTGCTTATCAGGTGTTGAAAGATCAACTTAAAGCGGGTGAAACAGGAATCTTCCTATGTACGGCGCATCCTGCGAAATTTAAAGAATCTGTAGAACGTATTCTTGGTATTCAGCTTTCATTACCTGAAGCTCTGGATAAACATAATCAGCTACCATTGCTTTCTGATGAAATGGATAATGATTTTGCACAACTACGGGCTTACTTATTGAAGTAATAAAGTGCGGTAAATTTTAATTGAGATGTTAAAGATAGCGCTTGATATTTAAGCGCTATTTTATTTTTGAAAAATAGGGGAAGTATAATGATAGTGGGGCCTTATATTAATGCGGCAGCAATTATTACTGGCGCATTAATCGGTGCAATGATTGGTGGAAAATTACCAGAACGATTACGAGTTAATTTAACATTAATTTTTGGTTTGTGTTCAATGTGTATGGGAATAGTAATGCTTTCTAAAGTAGAAAGTATGCCAGCAATGGTTTTATCTATACTGATTGGAACAATTATTGGTGAAATCATCTTGCTTAAAAATGGTATTAATAAATTGGCTGGCTATGCTAAAAGTCTAGTAGAACGGGTATTTCCTTCTGCCCCTAAAGGGATTAGTCATGATGAATTTTTAGGAAAATTTGTGGCTCTTGTGATTCTTGCTTCTTTTAGTGGAACTGGAATCTTTGGTGCAATGAATGAAGGCATGACAGGGGATCCAAGCATCTTAATCGTAAAATCTTTCTTGGACTTTTTCACTGTAATGATTTTTGCAACAACATTAGGTTATGCGGTGACAACAATTTTTATCCCACAAACCTTATTACAATCTATTTTGGCATATTCAGCAGTATTTATTATCCCTTTTGTCACACCTGAAATGCGAGCTGATTTTGGCGCTGTAGGTGGAGTGTTGATGATTGCTACAGGTTTTCGAATTTGCAATATTCAAATGTTCCACGTAGCAAATATGCTACCAGCACTTTTTTTAGCAATGCCGATTTCTCATCTTTGGCAAAGTTTTTTTTAATAGAGAAGAAAAATAGCTATAAATTTATTTATAGCTATTTTTTATTTCTATTTTTTAGTTGATTTTATTTCAGATATTTCTCTACCATAATTTACACAAATAATTTGTGCGGCATTATAAAGTGTAGTATCAGGCATTAAGCGTAAAGTATGTTTTTTTTGCTTTTTAGGGGCTGCACGTACGCCTTCGCCCCAGAATTCATCGTAGAAGTCAGTACGGACTTGGGTTAAGTGATAGTTTTGGCAATTTAATATTTTATATTGTCGAACAGAACGGGCATAACGTTTAGTTTCTGGATAAACAAATAAACCTTTATCTAAGTTAATCACTGCATCAAAATGGACAATTTGAGGTTCTTCGTTATCAACCCAAATTGAACTAGTATCAATATAGTAATTTATATCTTTCACTAGACGAACATAGCCATTTCTAATTTCTGTTGGTGTTGCGAGTTTTACATCTTGTTGTATTGGATTTTGTTTAGGATGAATAGAACAAGCGCTAAGTAACCCAAATGATAATATTAAAATCAGTTTTTTCATTATTTACTCCTTATGTTATCTGACATTCATTCTAAAATTTTACAGTGTGCCCATAACCTTCTAGGATTGTTTTAATATGCTCTAACGATTCTTTGGTTGGCGGTAATACATCTTCAAGCTCATAATCTAACCCAAGGGTTTTCCATTTATGCGCACCTAATCGATGATAAGGAAGAAGTTCAACTTTTTCAATATTGGTCATACCTTCAATAAATTGACCTAATAAATGCACATCGTGATCGCTATCGGTATAACCAGGAACAACAACATAACGAATCCATGTACGTTGATTACGTTTTTGCAAATATTTTGCAAATTCAAGGGTACGTTTATTTGGTACCCCAATAAGATTTTGATGAACTTGATCATTAAGCTCTTTTAAATCGAGTAAAATAAGATCCGTTACATCTAATAATTCATCAATAATATGATCATAATGACGCACAAAACCATTTGTATCCAAGCAAGTATTAATCCCTTCAGCTTTACAAGCACGGAACCAATCACGCACAAACTCTGCTTGTAAGACAGCCTCACCGCCAGATGCCGTAACGCCACCGCCAGTAGCATTCATAAAATGGCGATAAGTCACTACTTCTTTCATTAAATCTTCGACACTGATTTCTTTACCACCTTCAAGATCCCAAGTATCACGATTGTGGCAATATTTGCATCGCATCAAGCAGCCTTGCATAAATAAAATAAAACGAATACCTGGCCCATCTACAGTGCCACAGGATTCAAAAGAGTGAATTCGTCCAAGAACTGACATACATAAATTTCCTAAAATTAGATATAGCTAAATTTTACCAAAGATTTAGTTTATAAAAAATGAGCCTGATTTAAATCAGGCTCATAATTAAAACATATTTATCAAAGTGCGGTCATTATTCGCTGACTTTTTGAAAAGTTTGCACCACTGGTGCTTGTTCACAATACTCGACCAATACAGGTACAATTGAGGTAAAGTGTGGCGTTGCAAAATGTTGTTCTAAATCGGCTTTGCTTTTCCATTGCTCAATAAAAACATAATGATTAGCCTGCTCGCTATTTTGTTGTAATTCATAAGATACGCATCCTGTTTCTTGACGAGTATGCTTAATTAATTTTTCGCATTGAGTTAGAAAATCATTAATTTTGTCCGCTTTTACTGAAAATTGGGCAATAACTGTTAGCATAATTTGCTCTCCTATATATAAAAATAAACCACTCACAAAACTAGTCTGTGAGTGGTTTATATTAAAACATAATTTTATTTACTTAGAAAGACTCAGTAAATGTCCGGGTTACGACGTCTTGTTGTTGCTCTTTAGTTAAGGAGTTGAAACGTACTGCGTAACCAGATACACGGATAGTCAATTGTGGATATTTATCCGGATTTTCCATTGCATCTAACAGCATTTCACGGTTTAACACATTCACATTTAAGTGTTGGCCACCTTCAACTGTTGCTTCGTGGTGGAAGTAACCATCCATTAAGCCAGCAAGATTACGACGTTGTGCTTCTGCATCTTTACCTAACGCATTTGGTACGATTGAGAAGGTATAAGAAATACCATCTTTCGCGTAAGCAAATGGAAGTTTAGCTACTGAAGTTAATGATGCTACCGCACCTTTTTGGTCACGACCGTGCATTGGGTTAGCACCTGGTCCGAATGGCGCACCAGCACGGCGACCATCTGGAGTATTACCCGTTTTCTTACCATAAACCACGTTAGAAGTAATGGTTAATACAGATTGTGTAGGCACTGCATTGCGGTAAGTTTTAAGTTTTTGAATTTTCTTCATGAAACGTTCAACTAAGTCACAAGCGATGTCATCAACTCGGTTATCGTTGTTACCATATTGTGGATATTCACCTTCGATTTCAAAGTCAATTGCTACGTTAGTTGCAACAACATTACCATCTTTATCTTTGATGTCGCCACGAACTGGTTTAACTTTCGCATATTTGATTGCTGAAAGTGAGTCAGCCGCAACAGAAAGACCTGCAATACCACAAGCCATGGTACGGTATACATCACGATCATGTAATGCCATTAATGCTGCTTCGTATGAATATTTATCGTGCATATAATGGATTACGTTTAAGGCTGTCACATATTGTTTTGCCAACCAATCCATAAAGCTATCCATACGGGTCATTACTGTATTGAAATCTAATACTTCATCAGTAATTGGTGCAGTTTTTGGACCGACTTGCATACCTAATTTTTCATCGATACCGCCGTTGATTGCGTATAACAATGTTTTCGCTAAGTTTGCACGCGCACCGAAGAATTGCATTTGTTTACCCACAACCATTGGTGACACACAACATGCGATTGCGTAGTCATCATTGTTGAAGTCTGGACGCATTAAATCATCATTTTCATATTGAACTGATGAGGTATCAATCGATACTTTCGCACAGAAACGTTTGAAGTTTTCAGGTAATTGTTCAGACCAAAGGATAGTTAAGTTTGGTTCTGGAGAAGTACCCATGTTGTAAAGGGTGTGTAAAATACGGAATGTATTTTTGGTTACTAATGTACGACCGTCTAAACCCATACCTGCGATAGTTTCAGTTGCCCACATTGGGTCGCCTGAGAATAATTGATCGTATTCAGGTGTACGTAAGAAACGAACCATACGGAGTTTCATGACTAAGTGGTCAACTAATTCTTGCGCTTCAGTTTCAGTAATTTTACCTGCTTGTAAATCACGTTCGATATAGATATCGATAAAGGTTGCAGTACGACCGAATGACATTGCCGCACCATTTTGTGATTTGATTGCAGCAAGATAAGCAAAGTACATCCATTGAATGGCTTCTTGAGCATTAGTTGCTGGGTTAGAAATATCATAACCATAGCTTGCAGCCATTTGTTTTAATTGGCCTAATGCACGGTGTTGTTCTGCGATTTCTTCACGTAAACGAATTGTTGCTTCAAGATTTACGCCATCTTCTAAATCTTTTTGTAAAGAAGAGAATTGTGCGTATTTATCTTTCATTAAGAAATCTACACCATAAAGAGCTACACGACGGTAGTCACCGATGATACGGCCACGACCATAAGCATCAGGAAGACCGGTTAATACACCTGATTTACGGCAACGTAAAATGTCTGGAGTATAAACATCGAATACACCTTGGTTGTGGGTTTTACGATATTCAGTGAAGATTTTTTTCACCTCAGGATCTAATTCTCGACCGTAAATTTTGCATGATCCTTCCACCATTTTGATACCACCAAATGGCATAATGGCACGTTTTAAAGGCTCATCAGTTTGAAGACCAACGATTTTTTCTAAGTCTTTGTTAATGTAACCTGGTGCGTGAGAAGTAATTGTTGAAGGCGTATGCTCGTCAAAATCTAATGGCGCATGTGTGCGGTTTTCAACTTTGATTCCTTCCATTACGGTCTCCCAAAGTTTTGTTGTCGCTTCAGTTGGACCCGCTAAGAAAGAATCATCACCTTCATATGGGGTGTAGTTTTTTTGGATAAAGTCACGTACATTGACATTTTCTTGCCAATCACCACCAGTAAAACCAGCCCACGCTAATTTTTGCGCTTCATTAAGTTCTGACATAGTCATTTCCTTTGTTAATTAATAAATAAGTAAATAAATCTTTAATGCGTTTTGGTTAAATAACGTTGGAATACACCCATGCAAATTGCCCCGCCGACAATATTTCCCAACGTTACGGGAATTAAATTCTTCACAATGAAATGATACAAATCTAAATCTGCGTATTTCATCGGATCAACGCCGATTTGTTGCCAAAATTCAGGAGTACTAAAATGTGCCGTAATAATTCCCATCGGAATCATAAACATATTAGCCACACAGTGTTCAAATCCTGACGCAACAAACAAACCAATCGGCATAATCATAATAAAAGCTTTGTCTGTAACAGTCTTACCAGAATAAGACATCCAAATCGCCACACATACCATAATGTTGCATAAAATACCTAGATTAAATGCTTCAAACCACGTGTGATGAATTTTATGTTGGGCGGTTGCAAGAATTGTTAAACCCCATTGGCCATTTGCTGCCATGGTTTGCCCCCCAAACCAAATCACTGCAGCAATAAATAAGCCGCCCACAAAGTTACCTAAATATACGACAATCCAATTTCGGATCATTTGCGTTGTGGTTATCTTACCACCAACACGGGCAACTAAGGTTAAAGTAGAAGAGGTGAATAATTCAGATCCTAATATCACCACCATAATCACACCTAATGAGAATACTAACCCACCCACTAATTTGGTCAGTCCCCAAGGTGCTCCGGCACTAGCAGCTTGTGTTGTCGTGTAAAATACAAAAGCTAAAGCAATACAAGCTCCAGCACTAATACCAGACATAAACGATAAAAATGGACGTTTATTTGCTTTATAAGTAGCTGTACTTTCTGCACAATCCGTTGCTTCAACAGGTGTGAGTGCAACAGAAGACAGTTTTTGAATTTCTGATGCCATAATCAAACTCCAAATATTAAAAAAATTGATGAAAATTTAATACTTCTAATATGTTTACAACTTCAAATACTTCTACTACCTGGAATATTTTACTCTTTTAATTTTTCATTTCAAAGAAATGCTACGATTTATTCTAACAAAATTTGATATTTTGCAAGATTTTTTCAGATAAAATAACCATAACTCTTTAGTAATAGTTTTTAGGTAAAAAAATAACCGCACTTTTATCAAAAAAGACAAAAGTGCGGTTTGTTTTCTGGTTATTTTAGCAATACTTAGGACACATTAAGGTACAAAATAATGAGGTATAAAATGGCTATCATTCCCTGTCACTGCAGTAAAATCTTCGCGTAGCCCCATACCGCAAGCCACATCACCCACAACCCAAGAGCCGATAATGGGATACATTCCATCAAAACTCGGCAATTCAAATTTTTGTTGATAAACATAACCTGAATTACCATAAAACGTAGAATGTTCGCTTCCTTTCGCTGCAAATTCTACACCATTGTTTTTCTCATAATAGAAGACATTGGCACCTTCTCGACCTAACAATGGTTTTTTCACCCACATCGATAAATCTTTTGGTAATTCGAAGGGCGTAAAATAAGCAGGCAATAAATTCGGATGATTAGGATAACGTGCCCAAAGTTTTGCCAATAGTGCTTTATTACTTAACAACATTTTCCACGCTGGTTCAATAAATAGTGTTTGAGCTACTGTAATATGACGAGCAAACTCAGCGTGGCTTAGCCATTCCAGAGGATACAATTTAAATAACATTTCAATAGGCTGATCATTTAAATCTACAAATTTTTTTGTTTCGCTGTTATAGCCAATATCTTCCACTGCTAATTGATGAATATTCCAACCTGCGTTATAAGCCACATCAGCTAAATAATCCACATTGCCCCAATCTTCGCGACCAGCATCCTGCATAGCACTCAAATGGAAATCTGTTTTGCCACTTTGTTGTTTCAAAAATTGGAAATGTTTTATTAATTCTTCATGAATCCAGTTAAATTGATCACGATGTTTCAAGCCCTCAATTTGCTCCAACCACTGCCATTGAACAACTGCAGCCTCCAACAAAGATGTTGGCGTATCGGCGTTATATTCAAACATTTTTAGGTTGTCGCCATCATAGCCAAAATCAAAACGCCCATATAAATAAGGATCTTGGTTACGCCAAGAGGTTTCAATAAGCTGTTTTTGCAACTCTGTAAAACGATAATTTTCATAATCGCCTTTTTTAATTTCATCTGCCGCAAAATCTAAACACATTGAATGTAATTCATTAGTGGTATCCTCAATGCGATCAATTTCCGCTAAGGTAAATTCATAGGCGACATTATCAGACCAATAATGAGATCCATCACTGGAAGGCAAGTTATAATAATCAAACCCAACATTAAGTAGCTGTTGCACCATATCTGGTCGAGTAGGAAACCCTGTTACACGTTTCATTTAGCCCCCATTGCTACGATTAGTATTATTTGGGCTACTAAAACCACCACGAGATACAGGTTTGCTATTCATGCTTCCTGCATTTCCTTTCACAAGCATTGGTTTTCCAACAGAACGATTTGTTTGCGGTTGCACAACTTGCCCTGTTGGCGTGGTGACAGCTCGATTTCCAGGATGATAACTTGGTCCAAGGAAACTACTAATTGCACGAGCCGCCATATACCCCATAACGCCACCAGCAATCGCAGCCCCTAAAGAAGGATCGGTACTTTCAGCTTTTGCAGTTGATTCGGCATTGTTCTCGCTTTGATTCGCTTGTGCATTATTTTCAGCTGGATTTTTTACCGCACTTTCTTCATTACCATTATCACGAATATTTAAACCAAGCCCCTGCTGTGGTGTGGTTTCAGTTTTCTGAGTACTCTCGGTATTTTTATCTGCCTCACAAAGCTCAATTTTTTTCCAATCCGCTAAACAATCGTCTAAAGACTGATACACATCACGTTGTACTTGTTCTTCTGAACAGCCTCCTAATAAGGCCACAATAGATAAACTAACTAAAATCTGATTTTTCTTTTTCATTGTTCTCAATTTTTATCGAATGGTTTTCACGCCTAGCCATTGCTCGGCCTGTTTATTGGTAATTTCTTCACGAGTCCACATACTCATTAAATCTGGTTGTGGATATTTATTGCTGTTATAGCCGACTAAACGAGCAAAATCAAATACGGCATGAGGATAGCCATTAATAAGCAACAATGCTAAATAACCACTCTCATCCCAACAAATTTCAAGTTTGCGCGCTTCATGATGATTAGAGGTTGAATCAACATTATACACATGCAACATATCCACTATCGGTTGAGCATTTTGACGCATATCAAGTGCATAAAAATAGCCCGTTTCACCGTCATCTTCAAACATTACAGCAAAATGCCCAAATACCGTAGAATGCGTTCCCACTTGCTTTGGCGTTCCTAAAAAGAGTTCATCCTCTAAAGTTAAATGTAACATAATCTTTCCTAATCAAATTGTGTAATCCAATGGCAACTATTATATGCTTGAAAACAAAGCTCTACTTGAGCTTTCGTATTTTTTGCATCATTCATTGGTGGAAGTTTATCCAAGGAAAAATAAGCAGACTCTAGCGTTTCACTGTTCTTCTTAAATTCACCTGACAATCTTTCACACATAATAAAAGCCTTCTGTACATGATGAGCCAAAGGTGGATAGTTATGCTTATGCTGGTCGTGGATTGCAATAATAAAAGTTGGCTTCACATCAAGCCCTGCTTCCTCATACACCTCTTTTACTGTATTACTATGAAGTGTCTCCAATACATCAACCCATCCCCCAGGCAATGACCAAAGTCCATCATTTTCTAGCACTAACAAAATTTTATCGCCTTGAAAAATCGCTGCCCGAGTATCTATTTTTGGAGTTTGGTAGCCATCCTCATTACAAAAAAGATTTTTAACTGTTTCTTTTGGTATTGCCATTTTATGGCTAATCATTTCAGCTGCTAAATCTCGAAGTCGCTCATAGCGTTCTATATCATAAATATTTTTACAATAAGCCAAGCCACTTTGTGCAATACTTTGAATTTCAGTCGCCCAAGATAACCAAGGTTCAGTAAGCAATGAATTAGATTGAGTATTCATAAAAACTCCCTAAAAAAACACCGCACTTTTATACAAAGTGCGGTGAGATTTTACAGTAAATTCAGCGTGAATTACGCTTGACCTTTAACCGCTTTTAAGCCAGGGAATGCCGCTGGAGTACCCGCGCGTTCTAATGCTTCTTCGATACGGATTAATTGGTTGTATTTCGCAATACGGTCAGAACGGCTCATAGAACCAGTTTTGATTTGACCTGCTGCTGTACCCACCGCTAAATCAGCGATAGTCGCATCTT
This sequence comes from Haemophilus sp. oral taxon 036, assembly GCF_002998595.1. Lineage (NCBI taxonomy): Bacteria > Pseudomonadati > Pseudomonadota > Gammaproteobacteria > Pasteurellales > Pasteurellaceae > Haemophilus > Haemophilus sp. oral taxon 036. The sequence continues at coordinate 404,184 of NZ_CP027235.1, read as the reverse complement.
CGGTTTCACCTGAACGGTGAGAGATAACCGCGGTGTAACCTGCATCTTTAGCCATTTTGATTGCTGCTAAAGTTTCAGTTAAAGAACCGATTTGGTTGAATTTGATTAAGATAGAGTTTGCGATACCTTTTTCGATACCTTCTTTTAAGATTTTGGTGTTAGTTACGAATAAGTCGTCGCCCACTAATTGAACACGGTCACCTAACACTTTAGTTTGGTATGCGAAACCTTCCCAGTCAGATTCATCTTGACCATCTTCGATAGACACGATTGGGTATTGTTTAGTTAATTCTTCAAGGTAGTGTGTGAATTCTTGAGAAGTGAATGAACGGCCTTCGCCTTTCATTTCGTATTTGCCAGTTTCTTTGTTGTAGAACTCAGAAGATGCACAGTCCATTGCTAAAGTCACGTCTTTACCTAATACATAACCTGCTTTTTCTACTGCTTCTTTGATACATGCTAAAGCATCTGCGTTAGATGCTAAGTTAGGTGCGAAACCACCTTCGTCACCAACTGCTGTGCTCATGCCTTTAGATTTTAATACTTTCGCAAGGTTGTGGAATACTTCAGCACCGATACGAAGCGCTTCACGTAATGTTTTCGCACCAACTGGTTGAATCATGAATTCTTGGATATCCACGTTGTTATCTGCGTGCTCACCACCGTTGATGATGTTCATCATTGGTAATGGCATAGAGTAAACGCCTGGTGTGCCGTTTAATTCTGCGATGTAAGCGTAAAGTGGTAAACCTTTAGATGCTGCAGCTGCTTTTGCGTTTGCTAAAGATACCGCTAAGATTGCGTTTGCACCAAAGTTAGATTTGTTTTCGGTTCCGTCTAAATCGATCATGATTTGGTCGATTTCAGCTTGGTTAGACGCATCTTTACCAAGAATTGCTTCAGCAATTGGGCCGTTTACTGCGGCAACCGCTTTTAATACGCCTTTACCTAAGAAACGAGATTTGTCACCATCGCGCAATTCTAATGCTTCGCGAGAACCAGTTGATGCACCAGATGGAGCCGCAGCTAAACCAACAAAACCACCTTCTAAGTGAACTTCAGCTTCAACAGTTGGATTACCGCGTGAGTCGATGATTTCGCGACCAATCACTTTAACGATTTTTGCCATTTTTATTTTCCTCAATTAAGTTAATTAAAACGGGTTAGGCGAGCCTAAAACAGGCGATATGATAAAGCTATTTTGAGATTTTGTCTTGTAAAAAATGCGTATGCTTTGATCTTTATCTATTTTTACAAAATAAAAGAGCAGTGAAAAAATTCATTGTTTCTCACCGCTCTTTTTACTCTAATTTAATCCATTACTTCACAGATTGTTTGTGATTTTCATAGGCTGCTTTTACAAAGCCTGCAAACAACGGATGACCATCACGAGGTGTAGAAGTAAATTCTGGATGGAATTGACAAGCGACAAACCAAGGATGATTTGGCACTTCGATAATTTCTACCAATTTTTTATCTGCAGATAAACCCGTTACTTTCAATCCTGCTTTTTCAATTTGTGGAAGCAAGGTATTGTTCACTTCATAGCGATGACGATGACGTTCTTCAATGGTTTCTTTGCCATAAAGCTCACGAGCACGGCTGCCTGATACCAAATGACATTGCTGCGCGCCTAAACGCATTGTTCCACCAAGATCTGATTCATCGGTACGCACTTCTGTATTACCATCCGCATCTTGCCATTCTGTGATTAATGCAACTACAGGTTGTTCACAATCCTTATCAAATTCAGACGAATTGGCTTTAGTTAAACCTGCTACATTACGTGCATATTCAATCAATGCGATCTGCATACCTAAACAAATGCCCAAGTAAGGAATTTTGTTTTCACGTGCATATTGTGCGGTACGAATTTTACCTTCCACACCACGATAACCGAATCCACCTGGAACAAGAATGCCATCAATGCCTTTTAATACTTCAACACCTTTGGTTTCAACATCTTGGGAATCAATATATTTAATGTTAACGGTTAAACGGTTCGTTAAACCTGCATGTTTCAATGCTTCATTTACAGATTTATAAGCATCGGGTAACTCAGTATATTTACCCACCATCCCAATGGTCACTTCACCCACTGGATTGGCTTGTTTGTAAAGCACTTGCTCCCATTCAGACAGATCCGCTTCAGGGCAAGTCAAACGGAAACGTTCACAGACAAAATCATCTAAACCTTGAGATTTTAATAATGCTGGGATTTGATAAATCGAATTTACATCTTTTAATGAAATGACTGCGCGTTCCGGAACGTTACAGAATAAAGCAATTTTCGCGCGTTCATTTGGCGGAATCATACGATCTGAACGACAAATCAACACATCAGGTTGAATACCAATAGAAAGCAATTCTTTTACAGAATGTTGGGTTGGTTTAGTTTTTACTTCACCCGCCGTTGGAATATAAGGCACTAAAGTTAAGTGCATAAATAACGTGTGTTCACGACCAACTTGAACGGCTAATTGACGTAATGCTTCTAAGAATGGGAGTGATTCAATATCACCAACGGTACCACCTACTTCAACAATCACAACATCGTGACCTTGAGCACCTGCAATAACGCGATCTTTAATTTCATTGGTGATATGTGGAATCACTTGAATTGTTGCACCAAGATAATCGCCACGACGCTCTTTACGTAATACTTCAGAATAAATTTTACCTGTGGTGAAGTTATTACGTTTAGTCATTTTCGTGCGAATAAAACGCTCATAGTGACCTAAGTCTAAATCTGTTTCTGCGCCATCTTGAGTGACGAAAACTTCCCCATGTTGGGTTGGGCTCATCGTACCTGGATCTACATTAATATATGGATCTAATTTCATAATGGTTACGTTTAAACCACGAGCTTCTAAAATTGCCGCCAATGATGCCGCCGCAATGCCTTTACCTAACGATGAAACCACACCGCCAGTGACGAAAATATAATTTGTAGCCATAGGGAACCTAATCTGTATTGGATATAAATGATTATAGCTAATCATCTTACAGACAAAATCAACCAAAAGTGTGGTCAAAAATCGAAGATAACTAGCTATCAAAGACGGGACGGCAGTTTACCTGATTTAGAAAATTATCTCAATGAAAACCCAGAGAAAAAAGAAAACCATCAAAAGATGGTTTTCAAATTATTTTAATTAAAACGGGATATCGTCATCGAATCCATCCATTGGTGGCTCAGCCTGTGGTGCAGCTTGTTGTGGCGCTGGACGAGATGATTGATAACTACCACCATTGTTAGTTTGACGAGCTTGGTAAGAGGGTTGTGGTGCAGCTCCCATATCACTAGGGTAGCCACCTGCGTTTTGATTGCGCGCACCAAGCATTTGCATTACATCACCTTGAATTTCTGTGGTGTAACGATCTTGACCATTTTGATCTTGCCATTTACGCGTTTTTAGACGACCTTCCACATATACTTGAGAGCCTTTGCGTAAATATTCACCGCAAATCTCCGCTTGACGACGATAGAATACGATGCGGTGCCATTCCGTTACTTCACGGCGCTCGCCAGTATTACGGTCGTTCCAGCTTTCACTAGTCGCTACGCTAATATTTGCTACGGCATCGCCATTTGGCATGGTACGAATTTCAGGATCATTACCTAGATGACCCACAATAATGACTTTATTAACTCCAGCCATAAAAAACCTCATTTTTTATCTTAAAAGTGCGGTTATTTTGCCTGAAATTTTGCAAAAGATCTATATATTTTAACTGGATATTTGCACAGATATTAAAATATGCGATAATGATCGCAGAATTTAAACTTATTTCATCCTTTTGAGTTATTTTATGGAAAATATCGATATTCGCGGGGCTAGAACCCATAACCTGAAAAATATTAATTTAACTATTCCACGCAATAAACTTGTGGTGATCACAGGGCTTTCAGGTTCGGGAAAATCTTCTTTAGCGTTTGATACACTTTATGCGGAAGGTCAGCGCCGTTATGTTGAATCTCTTTCGGCGTATGCGCGTCAGTTTTTATCCTTAATGGAAAAGCCTGATGTGGATTCTATTGAGGGACTTTCCCCTGCAATTTCGATTGAACAAAAATCTACCTCACACAATCCACGTTCTACGGTGGGAACAATTACGGAAATTTATGATTATTTACGTTTATTGTTTGCTCGAGTAGGTGAACCACGTTGTCCAGATCATGATGTTCCATTAACTGCACAAACGATTAGTCAAATGGTGGATAAAGTATTAAGTTTGCCAGAAGACAGCAAGATGATGTTACTTGCGCCAGTTGTAAAAAATCGAAAAGGCGAACACGTTAAGATTTTAGAAAATATTGCTGCACAAGGTTACATTCGTGCGCGTATTGATGGCGAGATTTGCGATTTATCTGATCCACCAAAATTAGAGTTACAGAAAAAACATACTATTGAAGTAGTGGTGGATCGCTTTAAAGTGCGGTCAGATTTAGCAACACGTTTAGCTGAGTCTTTTGAAACAGCATTAGAGCTTTCAGGTGGCACCGCGATTGTGGCAGATATGGATAATCCGAAAGCGGAAGAATTAGTTTTTTCGGCAAATTTTGCTTGTCCGCATTGCGGTTATTCTGTGCCAGAATTAGAACCTCGTTTATTTTCCTTTAATAATCCAGCCGGAGCTTGCCCTACTTGCGATGGTTTGGGTATGCAACAATATTTTGATGAAGATCGTGTGGTACAAAATCCAACTATTTCCCTTGCTGGTGGTGCGGTAAAAGGTTGGGATCGTCGAAATTTCTATTATTATCAAATGCTCACCTCATTGGCGAAACATTATGATTTTGATGTTGAAGCCCCTTATGAATCTTTGCCAAAGAAAATTCAACACATCATTATGCATGGCTCAGGCAAAGAGGAAATTGAATTCCAATATATGAATGATCGTGGCGATGTGGTTATTCGCAAGCATCCTTTTGAAGGTATTTTGAATAATATGGCTCGCCGATATAAAGAAACGGAATCAATGTCGGTGCGGGAAGAATTAGCGAAAAATATTAGTAATCGACCTTGTGCAGACTGCGGTGGATCTCGTTTACGACCAGAAGCGCGTAATGTGTATATCGAAAAAACGAATTTACCGATGATCGCGGAAAAAAGTATTGGTGAAACGCTCGAATTTTTCACCGCACTTTCTCTCACTGGTCAAAAAGCGCAAATTGCGGAAAAAATTCTTAAAGAAATTCGTGAGCGTTTGCAGTTTTTAGTCAATGTTGGCTTGAATTATCTTTCTCTTTCTCGTTCTGCTGAAACTCTTTCAGGCGGTGAAGCACAACGTATTCGCCTTGCTAGCCAAATTGGTGCGGGGCTTGTTGGTGTGATGTATGTATTAGATGAACCTTCTATTGGCTTGCACCAACGTGATAATGAACGCTTACTTAACACATTAATTCATCTGCGTAATCTTGGTAATACGGTAATTGTCGTGGAACACGATGAAGACGCGATTCGTGCAGCTGACCATATTATTGATATCGGTCCTGGAGCGGGCGTGCATGGCGGGCAAGTTATTGCGCAAGGAAATGCTGATGAAATTATGCTGAATCCAAATTCCATCACAGGAAAATTCTTATCGGGCGCAGATAAAATCGAAATTCCTAAAAAACGCACCGCACTTGATAAGAAAAAATGGCTCAAACTTAAAGGTGCATCAGGGAATAACTTAAAAAATGTGAATTTAGATATTCCCGTTGGTTTATTTACTTGCGTAACCGGTGTATCAGGCTCAGGAAAATCAACACTCATTAATGATACTTTATTTCCACTTGCGCAAAATGCATTAAATCGAGCAGAAAAAACGGATTACGCACCTTATCAGTCTATCGAGGGATTAGAGCATTTCGATAAAGTTATTGATATTAACCAAAGCCCGATTGGACGCACGCCACGTTCAAACCCAGCTACTTATACAGGCTTATTTACCCCGATTCGTGAACTTTTTGCAGGAGTGCCAGAGGCGCGTGCGCGTGGTTATAATCCGGGGCGTTTTAGCTTTAACGTTCGTGGTGGGCGCTGTGAAGCTTGTCAGGGCGATGGTGTACTCAAAGTGGAAATGCACTTTTTACCGGATGTTTATGTCCCTTGCGACCAATGTAAAGGTAAACGCTATAATCGCGAAACCTTAGAAATTCGTTATAAAGGTAAAACGATTCATCAAGTTTTAGATATGACTGTGGAAGAGGCTCGCGAGTTTTTTGATGCGATTCCAATGATTGCAAGAAAATTACAAACATTGATGGATGTGGGATTATCCTATATTCGATTAGGTCAATCTTCCACAACACTTTCAGGTGGTGAAGCGCAGCGCGTTAAGCTAGCGACTGAGCTTTCTAAACGTGATACGGGTAAAACCTTGTATATTCTAGATGAACCGACAACTGGTTTGCATTTTGCTGACATTAAGCAATTACTTGAAGTACTGCATCGATTACGCGACCAAGGAAATACTATCGTCGTAATTGAGCACAATCTTGATGTGATTAAAACGGCAGACTGGATTGTCGATCTTGGCCCTGAAGGCGGAAGCGGTGGCGGGCAAATTATTGCGACTGGCACGCCTGAAGAAGTCGCTAAAGTTGAAGGATCTCATACGGCCAGATTCCTTAAACCAATTTTGGAAAAACGTTAAGAAAATAACCGCACTTTGATCCGATGTGCGGTTATTTTTTGATATATTTCTAGCAGAAATTTATCTTTTTGATTCTTATTGTGATTTGTTTGATGTAATGAGGTTATTTAGTATGTGCACGTTTTACAAATAAGAAAGATAAGCTGAATGCTACAACAAATGAAATAACCATTCCTATACTGTACATTGCCAAACTGTCCGGTTTGATAGATGGGATACCTAAGAAACCAGCGGCACCCAATGCAATCGCTTTTACGTTAAAGAATGCAATAAATGCACTAGCTAACCCAGAACCAATCATAGCAGCAATAAATGCTTGGCGGTAACGTAAATTTACACCAAACATAGCGGGTTCTGTGATACCTAATAATGCAGAAATACCTGAAGGTACAGCTAATCCACGAATTTTGGCATCTTTTAATGCTAAGGCTACACCTAAACAAGCTGCGCCCTGTGCAATATTTGACATTGCTGCAATCGGGAAGATGAATGTTCCTCCAGTTTGTGTGATTTCGGCAAGTAATTGAGTTTCTACTGCGATAAAGGTTTGATGCATACCCGTAATGACAATTGGTGCGTATAAAGTACCGAAAATCGCTCCACCAAAGAAACCTAATGTATCATATAACCAAGTTAATCCAGCTGAAATAAGAGAGCCTGCCTCTCGACCAAATGGACCAATTACCGTAAATGCAAGGAAACCCGCAATAAAAAGTGAAAACATTGGGGTAATTAAGTTATCTAAATAAGATGGTATAAATTTACGGAAATTCTTTTCTAATGTTGCTAATACCCAAGCCGAAATAATTGTTGGAATAACTGTTCCTTGATAGCCAACTTTTTCAATTTCAAGACCAAATACATTCCAGTATTTAATATTTCCTTCCATCAATGTTTTTGCATAATTCCAGCCATCAGATAATGAAGGATGGACTAAAAGCATACCTAATGCTGCGCCTAAGAAGGGATTTCCACCAAATTTACGTGTTGCTGAAAAACCAAGTAATACAGGTAAGAATACAAACGGTGCATTTGCAATTGTATTGATGAAATCAACTAAATCAGATATTTCAGGATACTTTGTGACAACAGAATGATTATCCCAAAAGAAACCGATAGAGGTTAGCATTGAATAAAGTCCCATTAATAGACCTCCGGCAACGATAGCTGGAATAATTGGGACAAAAATATCGGCTAAACCTTTTACTATCCGTTGTAGTAAATTCTGTTGGCCTAAGGCAGCTTCTGCAACTTCAGCTTTACTTACATCACCAATACCAAGTTGTTTAGTAAGTTGTTCATGAACTTTATTGACCGTACCTGAGCCAAAAATAATTTGGTACTGACCTGCCACAGAGAATTGGCCTTTTACCCCTTCAATTGCTTCGATACCTTCTTTATCCACTTTGCTTTCATCGTTTAATACGATACGTAAACGTGTTGCACAGTGAGCTGCTGTAGCAATGTTATTTTTACCACCAAGTTTTTCAATCACTTGTTCAGCTATTTTCGGGAAGTTCATAGATTTTCTCCTCATTTAAATAGAAATGGCGCGATTTTAGCCGAAAGGATTAAAACAGGCTAGTGTGAAATGATCCTATAAGGGGAATTCTATTGTTATAGAGGAACAAAGCTGATAGTAAGTAATCATATAATGTAATTAATAATTATCTCGCTTTTTTATTAATCCATTTAATCCTAACAAGCCTAAGCTTAGCCAAATAGGAACGTAGGTGAAGTAGTCACTTATCGTCATTGGAATATTTAAAATAAATACTGCAACTAAAAATAATAAGACTGGTTCGATATAGCTTAATACGGCAAAAATGCTAACAGGAATTTGCTGGCTAGATTTTAAATTTGCAGAAAGTGAAACTGCACTGACAATTCCTAGTGCTGGTAATAAGTACCAGTAGTGAAAATTATGAAGAATCAAAGACAAACTATCGCTTTGGTAAGATAAATAAATGATAGAAGGAATGGATATTAAGATTACATCAAGGGTAATGCCTTGCAAGGCAGGAATTTTCATGGCTTTTCTACTTAAATAATAGAAGGGATATACTGCGCAAACCCAAAGGCTTGTCCATGAAAAACTTTGTGTATGCCAGAGTTCATGGAATACACCACAAGCGGCAAGTAATAAAGCAATTTTTTGAGTGGATGATAATTGTTCCTTAAGCCAAATTCTTCCAAATAGAGCCATCACAAGCGGAAAAAGAAAGTATCCCATAGCAATATTTACACCTTCATTATTAAGCGGTGCCCACATAAAGAGCCAAAATTGGCTTCCAGCATCAAGTGTACCGAGTAAGAAAAGTATCCAACGTTTCCAGTTATAGCCAAGTATGTTGGTTATTAAATGTAAAATTGATTTATAACCAATTGTCGGAAATAAAATCAATAATAGACCAAATATCATTGTTACCATTCGCCACGCGAAAACGTCAGTTCCACTTAATGGTTGTAACCATAAGCTGAATAAATAAAGGATACCAAATAAAAGTTGAGAAAAGATGCAAAGCAATATGCCTTGAGTCATTAATTTCATTGAAAGCTCCATCATTGAAGATGAAATTATTATAGGTTGTTATAGAAATAAAAATTCTCAATTTATGAAGTTTTGTGATAAATTTTATCCACTTAGCCAGATTTGTGAGAAAAATTTTTATGAATTCCCTTGATAGATTAGATCGAGATATTCTAAATGCATTACAACAAGATGCAACAATACCTTTAAAAGAATTGGCCGTAAATGTTAATAGTTCTATTGCAACCTGCCAACGACGAATTCAATTTTTAATAGAAAAAGGCGTGATAACTAAACAAGTGGCTATTGTTTCTCCTAAAGCTGTAGGACGGACAATTAGTGTATTTGTGATGGTGGAAATGAACAATCAACATTCTTATTATCAAGAGCAGTTTGAGCGTAAAATGAGACAAGAATCAGATGTTGTCAGTTGTTATGAAATTTCTGGAGATTATGATTTTATGTTGCTATTACATGTTAAAGATATGGAAAGTTATCATGCGTTTACTCGTCGTGTTTTAACAGGGGAGTATCATGTGCGTACTTTCAAAAGTTTATTTGTAATGAATTTTACAAAGGCGGATAGTGGTATTGTGTTATAAAGTGCGGTAAAAAATCACCGCACTTTGCAATTATAATGCTAAGGCTTTGTCGTTTGTTTTAAACAAAAATAGCCGATGATGGCGGAAATAGTTGATCCTAATAAAATACCTAATCTTGATAGAGTGTTTATAGTTTCACCTGCGTCAGCCTCAAATGCAAGGCTTGCGAGAAACATTGACATTGTAAAGCCAATTCCACACAAAAGCGCAACGGCAAAAATTTGTTTAAAATTAACACCGTTAGGTAATTTGGCTAAACCTAATTTTACGGAGATATAGCTAAAGCTAAAAACACCTACTGGCTTGCCTATAATTAAGCCAAGTGCAATAGCTAATAATAACGGGGAAGAGAGCATTGTGAAATCGAGTCCTTCAAAGCTTACTCCGGCATTAGCAAAAGCAAATAGAGGCAGAATAATAAATGACGACCAAGGTGCGAGGATATGTTCAAAATCATGTAGTGGTTTTTCACCATTTTTTCCATTCAATGGGATACAAAAGCCAATAATTACGCCAGCTAATGTTGCATGAACGCCTGATTTTAAAACGGAAGCCCATAAAATTGCCCCAACAACCATGTAGGCACATAGTGCAGAAACTTTGAATCGGTTTAATAAAACTAATGCGATAATAGTGATAGCTGAAAAGAAGAGTGCTTGCACGCTTAATCCATGTGAAAAGAATAGGGCTATGACAACGATAGCACCTAAGTCATCTATAATAGCGAGCGCTAGCAAGAAAATTTTGAGTGGAAGTGGAACTTGTTTACTGAGTAACGCCATAATGCCAAGAGCAAAGGCTATGTCTGTTGCCATAGGAATCGCCCAACCATTCGCTAAACTAGGATCTTGTTTAGCAATGAACCAATATACGATAGCAGGAATAATCATTCCTCCTATTGCGGCTATAGCAGGGAAAATAGCTTGTTGGTAGCTAGAAAGTGAGCCTTCAAATAATTCTTTTTTGACTTCCATACCGACCAATATAAAAAATACAGCCATAAAGCCATCATTGATCCAATGAATTAATGTTTTATCGATTGCAAAATGGCCAATTTGTATGCTTACGGGTAAATTTAAGAAGTTATTATATTGTTCACTTAATGGTGAATTGGCCAATAACATTGCAGCTACAGCAGATAAAAGTAATAAAATTCCACCGGCAGATTCTAATTTTAAAAATCGCTGGATAAGTTGTAACACGTAATCCCCCTTCAAAAACTAATAACAAAAAATTAACAAAGGGTGCATACTAGCATATTTTTATATGAAATGGGGAACGAGAGAAAGATTTTGCCAGCATTTTGTATGAATTGCTGATAACATGAATTATATTGTGATGAATATCTCATTTTTCGTATTATTAAATAGGGATTTTATGTGCATTGTAATAAATTATTGTAGAATGCACGCCTTTTTATTTTAGGGTTAGAAATTATGTTTTCACGTAAAGATATTATTGTTTTGGGGATGATGATCTTCGCTTTATTTTTAGGAGCTGGGAATATTATTTTTCCACCAATGGAAGGTTTTACTGCCGGGTACAATTGGGCCAGTGCTTCTTTTGGGTTTGTATTAACTGGTGTTTTTATGCCTTTTATTACATTGGTTGTTGTTTCTATTTTAGGGCGAGGTGAAGAATTAACGAAAGATTTACCTAAATGGGCAGGGACTGCTTTTCTTGTTATTTTATATTTAACAATTGGTTCTACCTTTGCCATGCCGCGAATTACAAATGTTGCTTATGAAATGGCATGGTTACCTTTAGGATTGATGGAGGATAATTCAACAGTTAGATTTGTTTTTTCTCTTGTTTTTAACTTAATCTCGATGGGATTTATGATTCGTCCAAACACGATTATTTCAAGTGTAGGTAAATTTATGACGCCTGCATTATTGGTGTTATTAGTTGTGGTAGCGGTAACAGTTTTTATTTCTCCATTATCCGAGATTCAGGCTCCCACAAAAGCTTATGAGTCAGGTCAGGCTTTATTCATCGGTTTAACAAGTGGTTATCAAACTATGGATGTGCTTGCTGCCATTGCATTTGGAGGAATTGTCTCACGTGCACTTGCCGCAAAAAATGTGGTTCATACAAAAGATATTGTGAAATATACCATTTCAGCAGGTTTTGTTTCAGTCATTTTGCTTGCTGGATTATACTTTTCACTCTTTTACCTTGGTGCAACAAGTGCCTCGGTTGCTGAAGGTGTAACAAATGGTGGACAAGTTTTCTCACGTTATGTGAGTGCATTGTTTGGTTCCGCAGGTACTTGGATTATGGCGGGAATTATCGTACTAGCAAGTTTAACTACTCTTGTTGGTGTAACGAGTGCTGCAGCTGATTATTTTGCAAAATTTTCAGTACGTTTTTCTTATCCGTTTTGGGTAGCAATTTTTACCGCAATGACAATCACTGTTTCTCAATATGGCTTAACTGATTTGCTTCGTATTACGATTCCAGCTCTATTATTGATCTATCCTATAGCGATTGTATTAGTGTTTTTGCAATTTTTACGTGATAAATTACCATCAATCAAATTGACTTACTATAGTTCTTTAATTGTCACGCTATGCTTTAGCTTATGTGATAGTTTAAATAATGTGAAAATGTTACCTGAAAGCATTAACATATTATTGAAAGATTTTCCTCTTTCATCAGAGGGAATGGCATGGTTAGTGCCAGCATTCGTGATGCTTGTAGTGAGCATTTTTATAGGAAAGTTATTTACTAACATTAAAAAATAAAATTGTGGCATTTTTTAGCCGCATATCTTTATAATCTAGTTTTTTCTCCGCCAAATTCATCTAATAAATTTTCGGTGAGTTTGGCTAAAATACCTGTCATCAGTACAAAATCTGCGTCGAAACGCTGTGCAAAATCTTCTTTCAGAATATCATCATTTTTTTCGCGTACACTATCTGCAAATTTTAAACGTTTGAGGGTGCAATCCTCGTTAAAAACGAAAGTTAAGGTGTCTTCCCATTCTAAGGCTAATTTACTTACTACTTTTTTGCCATCTTGCAGAAGTGCGAGAATTTCTTCATTTTCTAAAGGTTGTTTTTTGCAACGGATAACGCTGTCTTCCTGACTGCCGCGAAGCTCGGCTTCTTCTAATGCAATTAACCAATGCGGTAAACTATCTTGAAGGATCCAATTTGTTAAAATCGTGCTGGGTTCATTAGCAAAGGCTAAAGGCACAACAGGGAGCGATCCTAAGGATTTACGCAGTAATGCGAGCGCATCTTCCGCGCGTTTACTCGATGCTGCATCAACATGAACAAGATTATTTTCCGTATCAATCCATAGCGCCGTATGCTGATTTTTACTAAACGCACGAGGTAATAAATTCATCACGACATCATCTTTTAATGTTTGTTTTTCTACCTTTTTAAGTTTGCGATTTTCTTTTTGTTCAAGGCTTTCAATGCGTTCATCTAATTCACGTTTGACCACATTTGCCGGCAAGATTTTTTCTTCTTTTTTCGCCACTAATAGAATTTGCTTTCCTACAGAAAAATAGAGTAAATCACTTCCTCGTAATGGGGCTGACCAGCCAAATTTACTTTGATCTTGAGCACAGCAAGGATGGAATTGACAATCTTCCAGTTGAGTTTGTAGCTGTGCAAGCTCCCAATCTAGCGGTTTCGTCAGCCTATAAGTCATTAAATTTTTGAACCACATCGTAACACTTCCTTCAATATAGGGTAGAATGTGCAGCATTATAGCCCATAAAAGTAGGAAAAACGATGCAACACAAATTAATTGCCTTTATTGGAGGCGGTAATATGGCACAGGCGATTATTCTTGGCTTATTGAAACAAGGTTATCCTGCCGAGCAAATTATTGTGAATGATCCGAATGAGGAAAAAAGAGCATTTTTTGCCAATCTTGGCGTGGCAACTTCAGAAAATAATGTGGAAAGTGTAATCAAAGCTGAGGTTGTGTTGCTTGCGGTAAAACCTCAAGTGATGGCTGAAGTTTGTTCGCCACTAAGTGCGGTGGATTTTTCCGATAAATTATTAATTTCCATTGCAGCGGGTATTTCAACTGAACGTTTGAATGTATTAATTCCAAGCGTAAAAGCAGTGGTGCGTGTTATGCCAAATACGCCCGCATTGGTGGGGGAAGGTATGGCGGGTTTATTTGCACCGAAAAATACGAGTGAAAATTACCGCACTTTTGCACAAGATTTATTGGGCGCAGTGGGAAGAACGGTTTGGGTGGAGGATGAAACTCAAATGCACGCAGTAACTGCCGCGTCAGGAAGTAGCCCCGCCTATTTCTTTTTAATTCTGGAAGCGATGCAGCAAGCCTTAATCAAAATGAATATTGATGAGAAAACTGCGCGTGAATTAGTGCAGCAATCCATGCTTGGTGCAGCAAAAATGGTGACAGAAAATCCGCAAATTGCACTTTCAACTTTGCGTGAAAATGTCACCTCGAAAGGTGGCACCACTGCGGCGGCGTTAGCAGTATTTGATGCACAACATTTTAATCAAACAATAGAGCAAGCCATGCAAGCTTGTTTGTCTCGTTCACAAGAAATGGAAACTTTATTCTGATGCAAGTTCGTCCTTTTTATTGGCTCGCATTGAGCTTTCTAGGTTACTACTGCGCTTATGGCGTGTTTTTGCCGTTCTTCCCCGCATGGTTGAAATCACAACAATATGGTGAAGAAATGATTGGTTTGGTGATAGGGAGTGCTTATATTTTCCGATTTGCGGGCGGATTATTTTTTTCATCGCTAATTAAAAAAGCCAATCATATTATTAGTTCCTTACGTCTATTGGCGTTAGCATCGGCCATTATTATGGCGGCTATGAGTTTAGTTGCACATAATTTTTGGCTGTTATTTATTGCTATCGGTTTGTATGCCTCTGTGAATTCAGCGGGAATGCCGATTGGGGATTCGTTGGCATCCACTTGGCAACGACAAATCGGCTTAGATTACGGCAAAGTGCGTTTGATTGGCTCTTCTGCCTTTATCCTTGGCGTAGTGGTGTTCGGCGGCATGATTGGCTGGGTCGGCGAGCAAAATATCGTGTGGATTTTAACCGCACTTTTATCTTTCTATACCATCATTCAGCTTTTAAAACCGACTATTCCCCCAAAAGATGAAATACCTGAAGATGGTGCTCAAAATAATATTGGTTTTATTGCTTTACTGAAAAATCCTATTACATTACGAATCATGATTGCAGTAGGGCTGATTCAAGGCTCTCATGCGGCTTATTATGTTTATAGCACAATTTATTGGACAAGTATTGGGATCTCTGTTTCTCAAACGAGCTTACTTTGGGGAATTGGGGTATTGGCAGAAATCGTATTATTTTTCTTCTCTCGTCGCTTATTTCAAAATATTTCTATCAGTGTGCTGCTTTATATTTCTGCGCTTGCGTGCATCGGACGCTGGGCTGTAATGGGATATATTGAAGATTTTTGGTTGATATTCTTATTGCAACTTATGCATAGTTTGACTTATGCCGGTTGCCATTATGCGATTGTTCGCTATATCACCACGCAACCGCAAAGTCATATTGCGAAGTTGCAAGGTTTGTATAATGGCTTATCGAATGGGGTGCTCATTGCCATTTTCACCGCGATTGCTGGCACGATTTATCCAACTTCTCCAGCGATGACATTTGTATTGATGAGTATTATTGCGGCGGCAGCATTTTTTGTGATTCCACGCAAATTAAATGCCTTTTTGATTGTTCAGCATAAATAGGACGCATCGCTTTCCTTGTAGAAAAGTAATATGAAAAATCTTGCGCTCATTGATTTGTTTCTTAACGAATATTGGATTGAAAAAGGGCTTTCAGAAAATACCGTTCAATCTTATCGTTTGGATTTAACCGCACTTTGTAATTGGTTGGATAAAAACGACTTGTCTTTGGAAACTTTAGATGTTGTTGATTTGCAAGGTTTTCTCGGTGAACGTTTGGAGAAAGGTTACAAAGCCACGAGCACAGCGCGAATGTTAAGTGCAATGCGTAAACTTTTCCAATATTTATATCGAGAAAAATACCGAGTGGATGATCCAAGTGCGGTGCTAAGTTTGCCTAAATTACCCAGTCGCCTACCAAAATATTTAACTGAGCAACAAGTGTCAGATTTGCTCAATACGCCAGATGTTGAAGTGCCTTTGGAATTGCGTGATAAAGCAATGTTAGAATTGCTTTATGCGACGGGGCTTCGTGTCACGGAGTTAGTTTCTCTTACGATTGAAAACATGAGTGTGCAACAAGGCGTGGTACGAGTGATTGGTAAAGGGAACAAGGAACGTATTGTTCCAATGGGAGAAGAAGCTGCTTATTGGGTTCGTCAATTTATGCTTTATGGTCGCCCTGTTCTATTAAATGGGCAGAGTTCTGATGTTGTTTTTCCAAGTCAGCGTGCACAGCAAATGACTCGTCAAACTTTCTGGCATCGTGTAAAACATTATGCCATTCTCGCGGATATTGATGCTGGTGCACTTTCCCCTCACGTTCTTCGGCATGCTTTTGCCACCCATTTAGTGAATCATGGTGCGGATTTACGCGTGGTGCAAATGTTGCTAGGGCATACAGATTTATCCACAACACAGATTTATACTCATGTGGCAAAAGAGCGATTGAAACGATTGCATGAAAGATTTCATCCTAGAGGGTAATTAAAAACGCGTAGTAATGAAATAAGCTGTTTTAAATTATTCCTTTATCTGAATATTTCATATTAATCTTCAGGTAAAGCATTTAGAACTGCTTTCACTAAAGTTGCTAGTGGAATGGCAAAAAATACGCCCCAGAACCCCCACAATCCACCGAAAATTAATACTGAAATAATGATCGCTAATGGATGTAAGTTTACTGCCTCAGAGAATAAATAAGGAACAAGTAAATTGCCATCTAAAAGTTGACTTATGGCAAAAGCAACGATGATATACCAAAATGTTGGGCTTACACCAAATTGGAATAATGCGACCAAGGCAACAGGAATGGTGACAATCACAGCTCCGATATAAGGCACTAACACTGAAAGCCCTACAGCAAATGCTAAGAGAAGTGGATAATTCAAGCCAAAAATAAGAAAAATAATATAAGTAATTAGAGTTACAATCAAAATTTCTAATAATTTACCATGAATATAATTAGAAATTTGTTGTTGCATTTCTATCCAAACCTTGAAAGCTAAATGACGATTTCTTGGCAGAAAGCGGCTCACCCCTTGTAAAAGTTCTTTTTTATCTTTTAACATGAAGAACATCATTAGTGGTACTAAGAAAGCATAAATACCGAGAGAAACTAAGTTCATAATTGATGTTAAAGACAGTTTCACCACTGATTCACCAAAACCAAGAATTTTTTCTCGTACGGAATTAAAAATGGAATCTACCATAGAATAATCAATGAGTTCTGGATAATGCTCTGGTAGATTAAGTAACCATTCATTGAGTTTATTAAACATCGCAGGTAAATCGCTTAATAAGGAAATACTTTGATTCCAAAGCATTGGTACAAGAATTAAAAAGAATATGGTAGCGATACTGATAAAGCTACCAAAGACAAGGATAGTGGCCATGATCCTTGGAAAGCGTAAACGTAAGTTTAAGAAACGAATTGGCATTTCGAGTAAATAGGCTAATACGATAGCAATAAGCAGCGGTGCGATTAGATTTCCAAAAAAATAAATAGCGAGGAAGCCAAACAATAAAATAGCAAGTAACCCCATTGTTTGAGGATCGCTTAATCGGCGTATATACCAATTTCTCAACATTTCTAACATAGTACTTCTCAATGAACATTTTTAGTCATTATAAGTGAAATTATTTATTGTTTATAGTTGGCACCTGACTAATCTTTTAAATTCTTTAACATTTCTACCTAGATTTTGTTATTAAAACAAAATTTGTGTCGCATTTTGGTTATGACTGAGTTTTGTATAGCAAGTGCGGTTATTTTTTCTTAATTTCGGAGCAAAATATGTCAGGTATTTTTACTCAAAGCCCTGCAAATCGTCGTCGTTATGGCGTAGCTATTTTTGTAGGCATCATCGCAGGAATTATTTCTGCATTTGTAAAATGGGGAGCTGAGCATCCATTTCCACCACGCAGCCCAATTGATTTCTTTGCCGCAGCTTGTAAAGTGGATGTGACAGGTTTAAGTCAAGACCAGATTCTTTCTGTATGCTCACGTGCATTTCTAAATCCACCACATGTTTTTTTACGTGATTACATTGGTATTGACCCTACTCAAGCTGCATTTACATTTGCGGATCATGCATTTAACTGGATTGGTGTCACGCATATTATTTTCTCTTTAGTATTTGCTATTGGTTATTGTATAGTTGCAGAACGCTTCCCTAAAATTAAATTTTGGCAGGGTATCGGAGCTGGTATTATTGCCAATATTTGTGTTCACTATATTACTTTTCCTGCATTAGGTTTAACACCGCCAGTTGCAGAGTGGCCATTATATGAACATATTTCAGAATTAGTGGGACATATTTTCTGGTTCTGGACTATTGAAGTGATTCGTCGTGATTTACGTAATCGCATTACAAATGAACCAGATGCTGAGATTCCATTAGGTCAGGTACGTTAATTTCTCTGGCTAATACGAAGATAACTGCATATTAGGAAACTAAGTGCAGTTATTTTTTTCATTTTAAATAGAATATGAATAATATATTTAGTATTTTTTGTTTAATCGCAAGATAAAATTTTAAGCGTTGTAAGTTTTTAATATTGGTGGGTCGTGAAGGATTCGAACCTTCGACCAACGGATTAAAAGTCCGCTGCTCTACCGACTGAGCTAACGACCCAATTAGATGATTTTAAAGTAAATTTTAAAATCTTTGGATTGGTGTTTAAATGGTGCCCGAAGCCAGACTTGAACTGGCACGCCTCGAAAGGCGAGGGATTTTAAATCCCTTGTGTCTACCGATTCCACCACTCGGGCATATAGACAACTAACATTTGCGTATTATGGAGGCGTGTCCCGGAGTCGAACCGAGCTACATGGATTTGCAATCCAGTGCATAACCGCTTTGCTAACACGCCACGAATTGGAGCGGGAAACGAGGCTCGAACTCGCGACCCCGACCTTGGCAAGGTCGTGCTCTACCAACTGAGCTATTCCCGCATTCGCTGTTAGTGGTGCGCATTTTACGGAAATTTAAAAAGCTGTCAATCATAGAGTAAAAAATTTTTTTTAACCGTTTAAAAAAGATTCATTTTGTTTAAATAATTCTCACAAAATGATGAATAAATAGAAATTTATTCAATTACATAATTTCTGCTTTTATCACTTTCCCCTTTATGCCAAAATGTTCAGCATATTTTATAGCATGAAAGTGCGGTGAATTTTTATTGTTTTTAGAGGATGTTATGATACAACAATATGCAATTGATACCTTATTAGCGCAAGCTGGTAATCGAAGTGATAAGAGAACTGGTTCAGTTTCTGCGCCAATTTTTCTTTCTACGGCTTATGGGCATCATGGAATTGGTGAGAGTACAGGGTTTGACTATACGCGGACTAAAAACCCAACTCGTACAGTATTAGAAGAAACGATAGCTAAATTAGAAAATGGAGATCGTGGTTTTGCTTTTTCTTCTGGTATGGCTGCAATTCAAGTTTTGATGACGCTTTTCACTGCTCCAGATGAATGGATCGTTTCTAGCGATGTGTATGGTGGTACTTATCGACTATTAGATTTCTCTTATAAAAATAACAATAGTGTAAAGCCTGTTTATGTCAATACAGCATCTACTTCTGAAATTGAGGCGGCAATTAATCCAAATACGAAAGCGATTTTTATTGAAACTCCATCAAATCCTTTAATGGAAGAATGTGATGTGGTTGAAATTGCAAAACTTGCGAAAAAACATAACTTGATGTTGATCGTGGACAATACGTTTTTAACACCAGTGCTTTCTCGTCCATTGGATTTAGGCGCAGATGTGGTGATTCACAGCGGGACTAAATATATTGCTGGTCATAATGATGCACTTGTTGGTTTGATTGTTGCGAAAGGGCAAGAACTTTGTGATCGCATTGCTTATATTCAAAATGGTGCAGGTGCGGTGCTTTCACCTTTTGATTCTTGGCTGACTATTCGTGGTATGAAAACCCTTTCTTTGCGCATGAAACGTCATCAAGAAAATGCCCAAGCTATTGCGGAGTTTTTAAAAGCTCAACCACAAGTGGAATCTGTGCTTTATCCAAATAAGGGTGGGATGTTGTCTTTCTGTTTGCAAGATGAAGCTTGGGTTAATACATTCTTAAAATCCATCAAATTGATTACTTTTGCAGAAAGTCTAGGAGGCACAGAAAGTTTTATTACTTATCCTGCCACTCAAACTCATATGGATATTCCAGAATCTGAGCGTGTAGCCCGTGGAATTACGAATACCTTGCTGCGTTTTTCAGTCGGTATTGAAGATGTAGAAGATATTAAGGCTGATTTATTACAGGCATTTTCTAATTTGAAATAATGAGGATGAAGTGAGATTTTACTTGCTATTTAGTTTTTGACAATTAAAACAATAAGTTTACATTTGTTAAAACAGTGTTATTCTTCATTTCACTAGTAAATCAAAAATGTTCTTGTTTTGAACATTATTCATAAAATAAGGAAATAAAAATGAGCGAAGTATTACATATTAATGATGCTGATTTTGAAAGTATCGTTGTGAATTCAGATATCCCTGTATTATTAGATTTTTGGGCACCGTGGTGTGGTCCTTGTAAAATGATTGCACCTGTTTTAGATGAGCTTGCTCCTGAATTTGCAGGTAAAGTAAAAATTGTAAAAATGAATGTGGATGATAACCAAACAACGCCAGCACAATTTGGTGTTCGTAGTATCCCAACATTATTATTGATCAAAAATGGTCAAGTTGTTGCTACTCAAGTTGGAGCATTACCAAAAATACAATTGGCAAATTTTATTAATCAACACATTTAATTTTATGTTCTATAAAGCCATACAGTTACAAATTGTATGGCTTTTTTATATCACCTATCATTTTAATTTGAGTGGTTCTTTGTTTTAGTTATTTTATGATGACTGTGTTGAGCGTTCCGTTTTCCAGTTTGAAGATCATTATGAGAAAATAAGAAATATCACAAACGAAAAAAGTCTAAGACATCAAGATATTTATTTTTTGATGTAAGATTTTAATGTTTGTTCCACTTCATAAATCCAATCCAACTCATGCTGCGTGAAACCCGCTTGAATACGAGCATCGGTATTAATGACACCTTTAAAAATTACAATACGGTATTTGTGTAACAGCTCAGTAAAGCACTTCATCGCATCCAAACCACGTTTTTTAGAAAGTGCGTGATACCAATGATTGCCAATATACACATGGCCAATTTCATCGCGCAAAATAATATCCAAAATGTTCACTGCGGCAAAATCTTTACGTTGTGCGATTTTCTCTTGCAGAACCGGTGTTGCATCGAGGCCTCTTGCTTCTAATACACGAGGAACTAACGCCATTCGTTCCCAAATATCGTGCGCGGTGGCTTGCGCCATTTCCCATAATCCAGCATGGGCTTCAAAATCACCATATTGATAACCCAATGTTTTCAAATGTTCATTGACTAAGGAAAAGTGTGTACTTTCTTCACGAGCGACACGCAGCCAATCTTTTATAAAAGCCAAACCTTCACTAAGTTCTTCTTGTGCATTACGTCCGAATCGCCAAGCGGCATCTAGGCCTAAATTGATTGCATTAAACTCAATATGTGCGATAGCGTGCAATGTAGCTGCATAGCCTTCTTCTGTGGCAAAAGAACGTTTTGGCACATCTTTCGGTGCAACTAAGAGCGGTTTTTCAGGAAAAGCGGCAATATTATCTTGCGGTACGACTTCGGGAAAATCTTCTAATTTAATCAACTGAATTTGTGGCAGAAGATTATCGTAGAGATCATTAACTAAACTGCATTTTTCTTGTGGATTTGCTGTTTTTAGTGCGGTTTCAACTTGTTGCCAAAATTGTGTAATAAGTGCGGTCATTTTTTCTCTCTTATTCGTTAAAACGGATCAAGCCTTCTTGTTGTGTTGTCGCGATTAATTGACCATCTTGCGAGAAAATCTGCCCACGTGCTAAGCCTCGCCCTCCAAAGGCATTGTTGCTTTCAATTGCGTGTAAATGCCAGTGATTTAAATCAAATGGACGATGGAACCAAATACTGTGATCAATGGTTGCCACTTTCATTCCTTTTTGTAAAAAGCCTTTTTCGTGCGGATGAAGTGCGGTCAAAATACAGTGAAAATCGGAAAAATAAGCCAATAAACATTGCTGAATTTTTATATCAAGCGGCGTTTCACCATTGGTTTTAAACCAAGAATATTGCTCGGCTGGCAATTTTGTCCCATTAAATGGGTTATTCAAATATTTGGTGTGTACCTCAAATGGACGCTCTGCGGCAAATTTTTCATTGAGTGGTTCTGGCAAGGTTTGAGCCACATTTTGTAGCATCACATTTTCATCTGTAAAGTCTTCAGGTGTACCAACATTTGGCATCGTATTTTGATGTTCAAAACCTTTTTCAGGCACTTGGAAAGAAGCGGTTACATGACAAATGGTATTTTTATGTTGAATGGCTTTCACGCGTAATGCAGAAAAGTTACGCCCTTCACGCAAGGTTTCCACATCGTAAATAATCGGATATTGGCTGTCTCCCGGAGCAAGAAAATAGGCATGACAAGAATGTAAAATGCGATCTTCAGGCGCGACCTGCATTGCTGCTGATAATGCTTGAGCCACAACTTGCCCGCCAAATACTTGGCGAAAACCTAAATCTTGGCTTTCTCCACGAAAGATTAAATCATCAATTTTTTCAAGTTTAAGAAGATGAATGAGGTTATTGAGAATATCTGACATATTGCTTTCCTTGAGGATAAGAACAAGTGCGGTTATTTTAGCGGAGATTTTGGGGAATGCCAAAGCTAGAAACAAAAAGCACGCATTAAAAAACGCGTGCTTTTGCTAGAGTGTTAATCAAAGGTGTTTAACTCTTCTTTTCACTTCTTCCTGTTTTCCCGCATTAAAGGGGCGAGCATCAGGGCTGCCTAGATAGCCACATACGCGGCGAGTGACAGACACTTTTGTGCTATCATGATTGCCACATTTCGGGCAAACAAAACCTTTACTGGTACATTCAAATTCGCCAGTGAAACCACATTCATAACATTCGTCAATCGGTGTGTTTGTGCCGTAGTAAGGTACGCGATCGTAGCTATAATCCCACACATCTTCCAATGCTTTTAAGTTGTGTTGAATATTTGGATATTCGCCGTAGCAAATAAAACCGCCGCTGGCGAGTGGGGGATATGCCATTTCAAAATCCAGTTTATCGTAAGGATTCACTTTCTTTTCTACATCTAAGTGGTAACTATTCGTGTAGTAGCCTTTATCCGTGACGCCTTCAATCACGCCAAATTTTTTGGTGTCTAGACGGCAGAATCGGTCGCATAAGTTTTCGCTTGGCGTGGAGTAAAGACTGAAGGCATAGCCTGTTTCTTTTTGCCAGCGTTTTACTGCCTCGCTAAGGTGACGAACAATCGAAATGCCTTTTTCGCGTAATTGTTCATCATCAAAAATATGTCCTTTGTTATATAGCGCATTAATGGTTTCGTGAATACCGATATAGCCGAGCGAAATAGAGGCGCGTCCATTTTTGAAAATTTGTGCCACATTTTCATCCGCTTTTAACCGCACTCCGCATGCGCCTTCTATGTAGAGAATGGGAGCAACGCGAGCTTTGGTATTTTCAAGGCGGGCAATACGCGTCATTAATGCTTTTTTCGCAATAGCTAAACGCTCATCTAAAGTGCGGTAGAAATCTTCTTCGTTTTTAGACTCCAACGCAATACGCGGTAAATTCAAACTCACCACACCCAGATTATTACGCCCATCGTGAATTTCATGTCCGTCTTCTTCGTATGCACCTAAAAAGCTACGGCATCCCATTGGGGCTTTAAAAGAGCCTGTGACTTTAACAACCTGATCGTAATTGAGAATATCTGGATACATACGTTTTGATGCACATTCCAATGCGAGTTGTTTGATATCGTAATTTGGATCGCCTTTAGTTTGGTTCAAGCCTTTTTTGATGGTGAAAACAAGTTTTGGAAATACTGGCGTTTTATGATTTTTTCCGAGTCCACGAATCCGATTTTTCAAAATAGCTTGCTGAATTAAACGGGATTGCCAGCTTGTACCTAAACCAAAACCAAAGGTCACAAATGGTGTTTGTCCATTCGAAGTATGTAGTGTATTAACTTCATATTCTAAAGATTGGAAGGCATCGAAACATTCTTTTTCAATCAATGCTTTTGCGTAACCTTCAACATCAGGCACATTCCATTCTTGGGCATGTTTGAGGTGTTTTTCGTAACTGATTTGCACATAAGGGGAAAGTACTTCATCAATACGGTTAATAGTTGTGCCACCGTAAATATGGCTGGCGACTTGGGCGATAATTTGTGCTGTCACTGCCGTTGCGGTGCCGATAGATTTAGGGGGTTCGATTTCCGCATTGCCCATTTTGAAACCACGAGAAAGCATCCCTTCTAAATCCACTAACATACAGTTAAACATTGGGAAGAACGGCGCGTAATCTAAATCGTGATAATGAATTTCACCTTTTTCGTGAGCCTCCACCACATCGCGTGGAAGAATATGGTGTTTGGCATAATGTTTTGCCACAATTCCTGCTAGCAAATCCCGTTGCGTTGGAATCACTTTCGCGTCTTTATTGGCGTTTTCGTTAAGTAATTCGACGTTGCTTTGTTCAATCAAACCTTCAATTTCTTTTGTTAGCTGGCTACGTTTTTCGCGGGCTAAATCACGATCATGACGATATTCAATATACGCACGAGCAACCTCGGGATAACGACTTGCCATCAATTTATCTTCAACGATTTTTTGAATCTGATTAATATCAATCTCGCCGTGATGATGGGTGAAAATTTCATTCCCTACTTCTTGCCCAATTTGGTGGCAATAAAATTCATCGGAAATATTGACCGCACTTGCGGCTTTTTTAATGGCATTGATGATACGTTGAATCTCAAACTCTGCACGAGAACCATCGCGCTTGATGACCCCAAAGTTACTCATAATATAGCTCCAATATATAGTGTTTTTGAAATGCGGAGTGCACTATATATAGATCTAAAAAGATAATCAACACACAATATGTAGTGTTTTTAGGCATTTTATTGTAAGAGAATTTTGTTAAAGATTGATTTTATTAGAAAAATATCAAATTAAGTTGTTGAGAACTTTTCTCAAATATTTTTTGATTTTGTGAGCGAGATCAAAGTTTTGATTTTTTAACTAGAGGGAGAGGGTGAATAATAAAATTAATCATATAATTTTTATTGATGGATATAAAAAACGGCCGAAAAATCGACCGCTCTTTTTATCTTATAGCTTATGCAGCCACCATTACCATCGCTGGGCGAATAACTCGACCATTTAAGGTATAGCCTTTTTGTAATACAACGCTAATTTGATTGGTTTCAAAGCCTTCAGCAGGTTGCATTGAAATGGCTTGATGTAAGTCAGGATTAAATGTTTCACCGACAACCCCCACCGCTTCCACGCCAAAACGACTAACGGTTGAAACTAATTCTTTTAAGGTCAGTTCTACGCCGTCAAATAAGGCTTTTACGCTTTCATCTTCTTTATTTGCTGGAGTGGCAAGGGCACGCTCTAGGTTATCGATAGTATTCAAAATGTCTTTTGAGAATTTTTCCAATGCGAATTTATGGGCTTTTTCAACGTCTTGTTCAGTTCGACGACGAAGATTTTCAATTTCAGCACGAGAGCGAAGTAAAATATCCTGTTCTTTGTTTGCTGCTTCTTCTATTTGAGTTTTGAGCTGCTCTTCAAGCTCTTGCACTCGGGCAATTGCTTCTTCTAAAGGATCAAGTTCTTGAGAAGGCTCTGTTTGTTGTGTTTCTTCCACAACCGCCTCTTCTTTTTCTACTTCTGGGGTTTCAACTTTTTGTTCTTGTTCTGACATTTTTTTCTCCGTAAATACAAAATTCGCAATAGTCGTTAGCTATAGTCTAACAAAAAACTATATAATGACGAAAATGTTAAATTCAAGTGCGGTTTATTTTATGAATAATTTATATCGTTCCTTTAAAACCATTGGACTTGTAGGAAAACCTAGAAATGACATTAACCTACAAATGCACAAAAATTTGTTTCACTGGTTAACGGAACGTGGCTATCAAGTAATGATGGAAAAAGATGTTGCTGAAAAACTGGGGCTTCCTGCAGAAAATCTTGCAACACTTGATGAAATTGGTTGCCAAGCACAGTTGGTTATCGTGATTGGTGGGGATGGAAATATGTTGGGCCGTGCTCGCGTATTAGCAAAATATGATATTCCATTGATTGGTATCAACCGTGGTAATTTGGGATTTTTAACAGATATTGACCCGAAAAATGCTTATGCTCAACTTGAAGCTTGTTTAGAACGCGGTGAATTCTTTGTGGAGGAGCGTTTTTTATTGGAAGCAAAAATTGAGCGTGCAGGTGAAATTGTATCGACAGGTAATGCAGTGAATGAGGCGGTTATTCACCCTGCTAAAATTGCGCATATGATCGATTTTCATGTGTATATCAATGATAAGTTTGCATTTTCACAACGTTCTGATGGATTGATTGTTTCTACTCCAACAGGCTCTACGGCTTATTCTCTTTCCGCTGGTGGACCTATTTTGACCCCAAACCTTAATGCCATTGCGCTAGTGCCAATGTTTCCACATACATTGACTTCTCGTCCTCTTGTTATTGATGGTGATAGCAAAATATCGATTCGTTTTGCTGAGCATAATACATCTCAATTGGAAGTAGGCTGTGATAGTCAAATAGCCTTACCTTTTACGCCTGATGATGTGGTTCATATTCAAAAAAGTGAGCATAAACTTAGATTGCTTCATCTAAAAAATTATAATTATTACAATGTATTAAGTACCAAATTAGGTTGGTTGAAATCATTTTGATTTTTATAAAAAAGCATAGTATAAACGCATCATTAAAATACTGTAAAAAAATCCTTTACTGTAAATTAAATCAGTTGTAATATGATTGATATACAGTTAAAGGATTTTGCTATGCTTACTCAACTTACTATTAATAATTTTGCGATTGTTCGCCAGCTTGATATCGAATTGGCTAAAGGAATGTCTGTTATTACTGGGGAAACTGGGGCAGGTAAATCTATCGCCATTGATGCTTTAGGTTTATGTTTCGGGCAAAGAGTAGAAACCTCAATGGTACGCGAAGGGCAGGAACGTGCAGAAATTTGTGCAACTTTCCAACTAGAATCGCAGAATCCTGCTTATCAATGGTTGAATGAGCAAGAATTGCAAGATCCAGATAATCCCTCTGAGTGTATTTTGCGTCGTGTGATTAATGCCGACGGACGTTCTAAAGCTTTTATTAATAGTACTCCTGTATCCGCGTCTCAATTAAAAGAAATTGGTCAATATCTTGTTCATATTAATGGGCAGCATGCTTCCCAATTATTGTTAAAAAATGACTATCAGCTTCAGTTAGTTGATAATTTTGCCGCTCATCCTGAATTACTTGTGAAAATGCGTGAAGATTATCAGACATGGAAAAATCTTCAAAATCAAGTTAAAACCTTTCAACAAAAAGTGGCAGAAAATGAAGCACGTAAACAACTTTTACAGTATCAAGTGGATGAATTAGATGAATTTAATCTTCGACCAAATGAATATTTGGAATTAGAAGATGAACAACGTCGTTTATCTAGCAGTGAACAGTTAACTCAACTTTCTCAATCAGCCCTGCAAATTTTAAGTGAAAATGATACGGTAAATATCGATAGCTTGCTTTATCGTGCGACACAATATATTGATGAATTAGCTGAACTTGATCCGCAATATGCTGAAGTGCAAAGTATGTTGAACGATGCGTTGATTCAAGTGCAAGAAGCAACCAGTGAAGTGCGAAATTTATCGGGTAATATCGAGCAAGATCCTCAACTTTTACAGGAAATCGAACAAAGAATTAGTCAGGCTTTACAACTTGCTCGTAAACATCAAGTTAAACCTGAAGATCTTGTAGAACATCACAAAAAATTAAAAGCAGAATTAACCGCACTTTTAGATTTTTCTGAAAGTGAAGAGATGTTGATTGAGCAAGAAAAACTCGCATTTGAACAAATGCAAGCAACGGCTAAAGCATTAACTGCAAGTCGTCAGCAATCTGCAGCTCGCTTAGCGCAGGATGTCACGCAGTCGATAAAACAACTTGCAATGGAAAATGCAGAATTTTATGTAGAGTTGAATACGGATTTAGATAAAGTGGGATCAAACGGTGCGGATAATGTGATTTTTACTTTGCGTAGTAATTTAAGTCAACAACCTCAACCGTTAGCTAAAATTGCCTCTGGTGGTGAGCTTTCTCGTATTTCTTTAGCCATTCAAGTTTTAACTTCTGATCAATCGGCTATTCCAACGTTAATTTTCGATGAAGTGGATGTGGGTATTAGCGGAAAAACAGCAAGTGTTGTCGGAAAACTTTTACGTCAATTAAGTGAACGTTGCCAAGTATTATGCGTAACCCACTTGCCACAGGTTGCTTGTCATGGCCACCATCAGTTCAATGTAGAAAAATTTACTGTGGATAATAAAACTGAAACACAAATGACCGCACTTTCACAAGCTGAACGTGTACCAGCCTTGGCAAGACTTTTGGGCGGAAGTGAAATTACCGAATTAGCCTTAGCCAATGCACAGGAAATGCTAGATTTAGTTCATTAAAATGGGATTTAATTACTATTTTATGAACTAAATAGCTTATCCCAAAATGTTTGAATAAATGACCGCTCTTTGACAAATTCAGTTTCATCTACAACAGAGGATTTACCTATCAAATTTAAATGGTGAATAGCATTGCGTAAATCAACATAATATTGTTTTAATGTGTCGCAGTCTGTTTGGCTAATAATTTGAGCCTCTGCCATATCATCGAAAATACGTACGTTGTCTGACCATTTTGTCAATTGTGGGTTTTGTGGGGCATTGGCAAGCATTAAATATTGAGCGATAAATTCAATATCAGTGATACCGCCGCGATCTGTTTTAAGATTAAATTCACCATCTTTTGAATGGGACAAATGTGTGAACATTTTTTCTCGCATTTCCACAACATCTCGCTTTAATTGCTCAATATCTCGAGATGCAGAAAGTACTTGTTGGCGGATATGCTCAAATTTAGCTTTAAGAGATGATTCACCAAATACAGGGCGAGCACGCACAAGCGCTTGTTTTTCCCATGTCCAAGCTTCATTTAATTGATAATGGGAAAATGCAGAAAGAGAGCAGCCAATTAGGCCAGCATCGCCAGAAGGGCGTAGGCGCATATCTGCCTCATAAAGTACGCCAGCGGAAGTATTTATGCTGAAAATACTTACTATCTTTTGTGCCAAACGTAGGTAAAATTGATTGCTATCAATCACTTTTTTGCCACCTGTTGTTTGGCTTTCTACGGCATCGTACAAAAATACGAGGTCTAAATCGGATTTATAACCGAGTTCAATACCCCCCAGTTTTCCATAACCAATCACTAAAAATCCTTTTTCATCATTTTGTAAATGTTCAGGTATGCCAAATCTAGAGGAAACTTGTTTCCAAGCTAGATTCACAACGACTTCAATAATCGCTTCAGCAAGATAGGTTAAATGATCGCTTACCTTCATCACCGGTAATGCCCCTAAAATATCTGCCGCAGCGACTTTTAATAGGGTTGCTTGTTTAAATTGACGTAAAGCATCAATAAGCTGTTCTTCGTCATCAGGTGGTAAACGAAGTAAATATTGATGTAACTCTGCTGGATATTGGGTAAATGGCAATGGATGGCGTAGCGCTTCTGTATTAAGCAATTCATCTAATAAGATAGGGTGGCGAGCAAGTTGTTCTGAAATAAGTTGAGACTGTGCACAAAGTTCAATAACTTGCTGAAGGGCACGAGGATTTTCCAATAATAATTCTAAATAAGTCGTGCGACTCGAAATTTTTTCAATAATGTTCAGAATTCGGGGGAGCAAAGTGCGGTAATTTTCTTGTTCAAAAATGAGTGCAAGTACTATTGGCATTAAATGGCTCAAAACATCACGCCCACGTGAACCAATCACTCTGTGATTTAGGCTGTCTTTGAATTGAGCAAGCTTTTCTAAAACGTCATCAATATTATTTTCTGATACACCACTCTCTAATAATGTTTGTTCAATATCCTCAAAATCTGATTCTAAAAAATCTTGCCATTGGCTATCAGTTTGTGAAGGCTCATCTTGTTCATCACCGATTAATTGAGTAAATACTGCCCGCACTTTTTCTTGTTTTAGTTGCAAAGTGCGGTAAAAATCGTCCCAATTTTCTATTGGATAATGTTTTTCAATGGGTTGATTATTTTCATTTAAACAGGTGAATGTTTTACATGCCTCGACTAAACGAATTTGATCTATTTCATCGGTTGGTAGTGTTTGAGTTTGTTGATCGTTAATAGCTTGTAGAATGTTTTCTACACGGCGTAAAAAAATATAACTTTCACGTAAATCGTGGAATTGTTGTTCAGTAATTAATCCTAGTTTGGTAATTTCAGGCAAGATCTTTAAGAGTGAATGTTGTTGTAGATTGATTTCTCGCCCGCCTCGAATGAGTTGAAAAACTTGCACGATAAATTCGACTTCACGAATCCCCCCTGCACCTAGTTTAATATTGTCTTTCAAACCACGACGACGTACTTCTCGCTCAATTTTGCCTTTCATTTCGCGTAAAGATTGAATCACACTAAAGTCAATATAGCGACGATACACAAAGGGGCGTAACATTTTTTGCAATTTGGATACGTTGGGATCCTTTGTTTGTGCGCCTAATACTCGCCCTTTAATCATCGCATAGCGTTCCCAATCTCGACCTTGATCTTGATAATATTGTTCTATTGCCGCAAAGCTGAGAATAAGCGCACCACTATCGCCAAATGGGCGCAAGCGCATATCGGTTCGATATACAAAACCATCAGAAGTAAATTCATCTAAGGCAGAAATAAGGCGTTGCCCTAAACGCGTAAAAAATTTTCCATTATCCACAGAACGTCGAGCATTCGTATTCTCAATGCAAGTTTCCCCTTGTGATGGATAAGTGAAAATTAAATCAATATCCGAGGAAAAATTGAGTTCAAAGCCGCCTAATTTCCCCATGCCTAGAATATAAAGCTGTTGCGGGTTGCCTTGTTCATCCATTGGCGTACCCATTTCCGCACAGGCTTGATGATAAAGCCAACCGCGAGCAGCGATAATTAAACTTTCTGCAAGTTGTGAAAGCTGAACAAAAATTTCTTCTACAGTGGCAAGATTCAAACTTTGACAAAAACTTAATTTTGCCATTTCAATGTTACGGAATTGGCGTAATGTTTGATAGAGTGCGGTTTCGTTATGAACATTGGCTAACTCTTTATTCAAACGTTCAGTATAGGCAGAGCAATCTGCAAAACAGGGCGATTTTTCCCACCATTGTTTCCCTAAGTGCGGGTCTTTTTGCAAGACTTTTTCCACAAAGTCAGACATTGCCATAGCATAGCCTAATTGATAAATAGGCAGTTCAAGGTGATTTAAATTTTGTTGAATGGCGTTGCGAATTTTTTCAGAGGATAGTTCTGGAAAAGATTGGCACAGAATTGTGCCAAGAGATTGTAATTTTTGTTCAATGAGGGCAGAAAGTGCGGTCATTTTTTCTAACCTTTTTGATAGGAATCTAAGTGACGTAATACAGTTTCTTTCGCTTGTTGAGGTTGTAAACTATCCAGCCATTGTATTGGTGTTTTCCAACCGCGTAGCCAAGTGAGCTGGCGTTTTGCAAGTTGTCGAGTTGCACAAATACCACGGAAAATCATTTCCTCGTGATCGTAATCGCGTTGCAAATATTCCCACATTTGACGATAGCCCACACAGCGAATCGACGGTAGATTAATATTTAAATCGCTACGCGCATAAAGTTTTTCCACTTCTGCTTGAAAGCCTAGTTCAATCATTTTATGAAAGCGTTGTTCAATGCGGTCATGCAAAATATGACGATCTTGCGGCGCAATTGCAAATTGCACAAAATCATAAGGCAAGGCTTCGCCTTTTTCTTCCGTCAGTTCTGTGAGTGATTTTCCTGTGATGTAAAAAACTTCTAAAGCACGATTGATTCGTTGAGAATCACTTGGATTAATTCGAGCGGCAGAAATAGGATCGATTTTGGCGAGTTCTGTATGTAATGCTGCCCAACCTTGTTGAGCCGCTTTTTGTTCAAGCTCAACTCGAATATTTTCATCAGCAGAAGGCAAGGGAGAAAGCCCCTCGATTAAGGCTTTGTAATACAACATCGTGCCGCCCACTAATAATGGAATTTTGCCTTGTGCAGTAATATTTGCCATTTCGCGTAGCGCATCGGCGCGAAAATTCATTGCGGAATAGCTTTCTGACGGATCTAAAATATCGATCAATCGATGAGGCGCAAGCTCAAGTTCTTCTTTTGATGGTTTCGCTGTTCCAATATCCATTCCCTTATAAATGAGCGCTGAATCCACACTAATCACTTCGACTGGAAGTTGGCTACGTAGTTGAATGGCTAAATCTGTTTTACCTGAGGCTGTTGGGCCCATTAAAAAAATTGCGGTTGGTTTCATGAAGAATCTAAATTTCGTCTAATAAAGGCTGCCAGTTAACGGGTTTTAGCAACTGGGTGAATGCCGTGCGATTCGTTTGCGTGAGTAAACGTTCCGTCTCGCTCAATAAATTGAGTGCATCTGCTAAAGCGTTAAAGGTTTTGCATTCTAATTGTGAGCAAAGTGCGGTTAAAAATGGTGATGAATTTTCATCTCTAGTCAGCATTGCCATCACGCATTTTTGTAGATTTTGTGTGCGTAATACACTTGGCACTTTATTTAAGGTTAAGCGTAATTGTGCTTGATTTTCAATAAATTCAAAGCCAATTTTTTTGAAGTCATCTGAATATTGTTGCCATGCTTGAAATTGTGATTCAGTTAAGCGAAACACGATTGGAATCAGTAAAGGTTGTTGTTCAATGTGTATTTGTTGTAAAGCCAATTGCCATTGCAAGCGTTGTAATTTTTCCAATGAAAGCAAAAAGAAATCTTGGTTCTGTTTTAATAACAGCGCGCGATTCT
The DNA here is from genome assembly GCF_002998595.1 of Haemophilus sp. oral taxon 036. NCBI lineage: Bacteria > Pseudomonadati > Pseudomonadota > Gammaproteobacteria > Pasteurellales > Pasteurellaceae > Haemophilus > Haemophilus sp. oral taxon 036. The sequence continues at coordinate 371,186 of NZ_CP027235.1, read as the reverse complement.
CAACAAGTGAAAGGGCGCGCAGATGTGATGAGCACTCAATTATTTCAGTTGAGATGATTTTAGCTGTATCTGAAATATTTTGTTGTGCTGTATTCGATATATCCTTTTGCTCTGTAGGCGGTAATGTGCGTAACAATTCACCATATAAACGTTGCTCAGTTTTACTTGGTGCATCAGAACGGTAATCTCGATAACCAGTGCTTATATAATTTGGCAACACTGCTGTGTTAGATAAGTGCGGTTGATTTTTCTGTGGTTTTTCATGATATTGTGGCGCAAAGATATTTTGCCCCGCTGCGGCACGATTAGGACGAATGCTATAATTCGGTTGGGGTTCACGCACCGTATTTTCTTCGGGATTTTCTACCGCACTTGGCTCTGTGTGCCAATTAAGCTGTTCTTGATTGTTTAGCGCATGGCTGATGCCTTCGTAAATAAAATCATGAATGAGGCGTTGTTGGTGAAAGCGCACTTCATGTTTGGTTGGATGAACATTGACATCCACATCATGCGGGTTTAAGTCAATAAACAACACAAACGCAGGATAAGCATCCGTTGGTAAATGTTGTGCATAGGCTTGTCGAATAGCATGACTGATCACTTTATCTCTAACCATTCGGCCATTAATATAGCAATAACTTAAATCATTTTGAGTTCGGCTAAAATTTGGTGTGGCTACCCAGCCCGATAAGTGTAAATCATCGTGTTTCCAATCAATTCGTAAGGCATTTTTGACAAAATCATCCCCGCAAATAGCGGCGACACGTTTTAGTTGCTGATTGAGCGCTTCAGCAGGACGATATTGACGGATGATTTTCCCATTATGCGTTAATGTAAATGCCGTATTGAATTTTGTTAAAGCAATGCGGCGAATGACTTCATCAATGTGAGAAAATTCCGTTTTATCTGTGCGCAAAAATTTTCGGCGGGCTGGCGTGTTGAAAAAAAGATTGGCGACTTCAACTGTTGTGCCAACAGGATGTGATGCGGGTTTGATTGTGGTTTCCATATCACGACCTTGCGCATAAACTTGCCACGCTTCAGTTTGCTCCGCTGTGCGAGAGGTGAGCGTTAAGCGCGATACAGAGCTGATACTTGCCAAAGCTTCACCACGAAAACCTAAACTTAAAATGGCTTCTAGATCGTCAAGATCGGCTATTTTACTCGTAGCATGTCGGGCTAGAGCCAGGCTTAATTCTTCTTTTGGAATGCCACAGCCGTTGTCACGAATACGGATTAAATTTGCCCCACCATTTTCGATATCGATTTGGATTTTATTTGCACCTGCATCAAGGCTATTTTCCACTAATTCTTTCACCACAGACGCAGGGCGTTCTACCACTTCACCAGCAGCAATTTGGTTCGCAAGTTGTGGGGAAAGAATTTTAATTGGCATTTATTTTTCTCTTAATTTAATTTTTTGTCCGCTCAGGGCTTTACCATCTTTTAATTTTGGATTTAGTTTTAAAATTTGGTTGACTGAAATATTGTATTCTCGCGATACAGCATAGATTGTCTGATCTTTTTGAATGACATGGTAAAGCGGAATTTCTTTTTTCTCATCAGATTTTTTAGTGGATGAGGTTTCCTCTTTTTTCGTTTTATTTGAGGATGTATTTTTATCCGTTCTATTTTCTGATTTTTCTACTTTTACAATATTGGTTTTCTCAGTCGTTTTCTCTGCCTTTTTCACCGCACTTTCTTTATTTTTTGATGAATTTATTTTTTCATCTTGTGCCTTTTGAGTTTTTCCATTATCTGGAATTTTGATGGTTTCACCAATCCAAAGCGCTTCGCGTTTTAATTTATTTAACGCCACAATGTCCGCCACTTTGACATCATATTTATTCGCAAGGCTTCCTAAACTTTCCCCATTTTTGACGGTGTGGCGAAGTCCACTATCTTTTACGCTGTTCTCATTGGTATTTTTATCGGAAGTGCGGTCATTTTTTTCAGTATTTTTTGTATCACTTTGTTTGCTATTCTGAACAATATCATCACTAATGAAAGATTTGGCTTTTCCGCCACGGAAAACCACTAATCCCTCATAAATCATATAGGCGATACGACGGCGATAAGCTGGGGAGTTAAGTTTTTGTTCTTCATCAGAATTTGATAGAAAACCTGTTTCCACTAATACGGAAGGAATATCGGGCGAACGTAAAACGCCAAGGCTTGCGTGTTGAGGAACGCTGCGGCTTAAGGTCGTCACTTTTGAAAAATGACTTAAGATATGTTTGCCAAGTTCATAACCTGTACGTTGGCTATGACCAAATTGTAAATCAAGCACAGTTTGATCTAGGTATTTATCGTTATTGTGTGAAAGCACTTTTCCTGCGCCACCGAGTAATTCGGAGCGTTTTTCATCGTCTTCTAACCATTGACCCATTTCATCATTGGCTCGACGGTTTGACAACACCCAGACTGATGCACCGCGACGTTCAGGTGATTCAGATGAATCCGCGTGAATGGAAATGAGATAATTCGCTTTAAATTTACGTGCGATTTCTGAACGCTCAGGCACGGAAATATAGTAATCGCCGCTTCGCGTTAATACGCCACGAAAATTTGGGTCTTTATCGAGTAAGGCTTTTAACTCTTTTGCAATCGAAAGGGTGACATTTTTTTCATAAATGCCTAAGTTTCGGCTGATTGCACCGGGATCTTTTCCTCCATGACCTGGGTCAATCGCAATCGTAATTGGGGCAGCCAAAAGAGAGAAGCTAAACGTTGAGAAAAAAAGAAAAAATAAAATTTTAGTTTTCATAAATTAATTAGAGAATGCTTTTATAATATTTTTACCTAAGTTTGTTTGTGCGATTAATTCAATATTTCGTGCATCATCGTAATAATCAATATTCACTAAAATATCTGCTTCCGGCAATATGCCTTGGCCTTTTTCAGACCATTCAATTAAGCAAATGCTATCCGTATTAAAATAATCTCTAATCCCCATAAATTCGAGTTCTTCAGGATCTGCTAGACGATATAAATCAAAATGATAAATCATTTTGCCTGCAATATTGTATTCTTCAACCAGCGTATAAGTTGGGCTTTTTACATTACCCTGATGGCCGATACCTTGTAGCATTCCGCGTGTCAGCGTTGTTTTTCCTGCCCCAAGATCACCGTTAAGATAAACCATAATTGCTTTTTCGGTATGCAATTTTAGAAGAATTTCCGCAAATTTTTTGCCGAAGCGGAGCATAGAAAATTCATCAGGGATATATTGAGTTAAGCTTTCCATAACGGGTCATGAATGAAGAAAAATGTGGGCAGATTCTACCGCACTTTTGAGGTTCATAAAAGTGCGGTGAAATTTCTAGGGATTTAATTTTATCATTTCATGGTCATCAAATTGCTTGACCAAATCTACTAGTGGTTGAGTGTTAGGTAAGACCAAATCTGATGCAATTTCAAACAACGGCACGATGACAAACTCACGGTTATGCATATCATAATGGGGAATCGTTAAGCGCTCGTTTTGAATGATTTCGTTGCCGTAAAGCAAAATATCCAAATCTAACGTACGCTCACCCCAGCGGCGTAAACGTACTCGACCTTGCTCATTTTCAATGCATTGCAATTCATCTAATAGTGCAAGCGGGCTAAGCTCGGTTTTAATTTTTGCAACGGCATTCACATAATCGGGTTGATCTTGTGGGCCGAGTGGTTTGCTTTTATAAAAAGCGCTCGTCGTTACCAAATGTGTGTTTGGTAACTGACTTATCGCTTTAAGCGCAGAATGTAATTGTTCTACTGGTGTATTCAAATTGCTACCAAGAGCAATATATGCAGTAATCATCTCTTCCCTTATTCTGCTGAACGCGTTGTTTTACGACGGCGTGGACGGTAGTATTTTTTCTTTGGTTTAGGATGTAAGCGTTGTTGCTCGTGTATCAACTGTTCGCGCTGTTCACCATTGCTGAATTGATATTCGTGCCACCATTTAGCCAATTCAATCGTTTCGCCACCTTCAATTTCCGCACGCATCGCCAGTAAATCAAAGCCAGCACGGAATTTTGGATGTTCCATGGTGCGCATTGGTGCTGAACCAGTACGTTTCAATAATTGTAGTTGTAAGAACCAAATGTCCCGAATGACCGCAGTATGGCGACGTGGTGCAGCCAAAGCGCGACAGAATAAATCTAAAACTTCATTCCCCGCCAAAGCATAAGCATCATGGTTATTTAGACCGCCTTCATTTTTCAAGATTTCCACTTTTTCTCGTAATGGATACCAGAAAAATGCTGCAAATAAGAATGCAGGGTTAATACGAAGTTTATCCGCAACACGTTCATCCGTAGAAGTAAGTGCGGTGACGATCATGCGTTCTGCAAAGCTATCTTCTTTCTCTGTAAAATATGCGCTTAATGCAGGGAAAAGTTGTTCAAATAAACCATATTGGCGTAATAAACGATAGGTTTTTACCCCTTGTCCTGCTTGTAATAATTTTAAACTTTCATCAAATAAGCGAGCTGGCGGAATATTTTTTAGTAAAGGCGCAAGTTCACGAATTGGTTGTTCGCTCGGTTTTTCAAGGAACATATCAAGTTTTGCCATGAAACGAATGGAGCGTAGCATGCGTACAGGATCTTCTTGATAACGCGTAACTGGATCACCAATTAAGCGTAGTTTTCCCGCTGTGAGATCATGAATACCATCAAAATAATCACGTAAGGTATTGTCTTGTGGATTGTAATACAGCGCATTGACCGTAAAGTCTCTGCGTTCTGCATCTTGTTCGATCGTACCGTAAACATTATCGCGCAGTAACATGCCTTCATTGCTCTGCTTCGCTTGATTTTCATTGCGAGCATCACTGTGATTAGCACGGAAAGTGGCGACTTCAATAATATCTCGACCAAACATAATATGTGCTAATCGGAAACGGTGGCCCACTAAACGGCATTGGCGTTGGAAAATATTTTGGATTTGCTCAGGACGGGCGTTTGTTGCAACATCAAAATCTTTTGGTTTTTTGCCGAGCAATAAATCGCGGATACATCCACCGACGATATAAGCTTCGAAACCTTGACGTTGCAGTTTCTCCACTACAGTGAGTGCATTACGGCTAAAATCACGCGGTGAAATATCAAATTGAGCCGCTTTAATCACATTTTTATCGTAGCGGTGTGTTTGTTCTGATTTTTTTGCCCGCGCTTTTGGCATTTGAGTATTAGAACGCTCAACTCGTTTAGAATGAGCACTTGTTTTGGCAACCTCTTTTGATTTTTTTGTCTTCTTGCCAAACAAATTTTTGATATAAGTAAGAATAATTTACTCCGTTTTTTTGTTAGAAATAAATGGCTTAGCTCTTTTTCTGTAAAGAAAAAGGCAAGGGGATTTTTCCGCATTTTTAAATGTAAAAAAAGTGCGGCTAATTTTAACCGCACTTTTGTATTTTTCAATAGAATGAATTAACCAGCGACTTGTTTTTCGCGGATTTCAGCTAAAGTTTTGCAATCAATGCAAAGATCTGCTGTTGGGCGTGCTTCTAAACGGCGAATGCCAATTTCTTCACCACAACAATCGCAGTAACCGAAATCATCAGTATCAAGTTTTTTCAAGGTTGCTTCAATTTTTTTCATTAGTTTACGTTCGCGATCGCGATTACGTAATTCTAGACTAAATTCCTCTTCCTGAGTTGCTCGGTCTGCGGGATCGGGGAAATTGGTCACTTCATCCTGCATATGTGCAACGGTGCGAGAAGCTTCTTCCACGATTTGCTCGTGCCAAGCATTAAGAATTTTTCTGAAATGAAGAATTTGATCTTCACTCATATATTCTTCATCTTTTTTCATTTGATAAGGCTTTACGCCTGCTAAATCTAGCAAGCTTAACGATGCTTTTGACATCTCTCACTCCTAATACATACAGAATTTAAGCGTGAACTTCACGACTTCCTGTCTTGTTATTTTAGTTTGTTCCTGACAGCACTTTTAGGAACCCAATTTTTGAGGGCGGTATAAATATCAGAAGTTGTTTGTTTTAGCAAGTAAATTTTCCTGAAACATTTATTTTTGCGATATAGATCGCAGAAACGTCAGTAACCTTTTGCACATTGAAATGAATCTATTTTAGGCTTAGAACGATAAGCCTAAAATTGCGATAAAAATGAAATTAAACTTAATAACCTTAGTTATCTTGCTGATTGTTGCAGATTTAACGTTGTTATTTCTACCGCAGTCATTGCTACTGCCTTGGCTAGTTGCTCTCGTTATTGCGCTTGTTTTGATTTTTCTTTTTATTTTTTTGCGTAGAAATTTCTTAGTTTTTCTTGCTTTTTTTGTTGTTTCTCTCGGTTATACACATCATTCAGCGCTTAGCTTGTTACAACAAGCACAAAGTATTACCGCTCAAAAACAAGTGGTGACTTTTAAGATCCAAGAAATTTTGTACCAACAGGATTATCAAACTCTCATTGCTACAACAACATTGGCGGATAACTTACTAGGGCAACGAATTTTTTTAAATTGGAAAGCGAAAGAGGTACCTCAACTATCGGAAGTTTGGCAAGCTGAAATTTCCTTACGTCCTCTTTCAGCGCGATTAAATTTTGGTGGATTTGATCGGCAACAATGGTATTTCTCAAAGGGAATTACGGCTGTTGGAACCGTAAAAAATGCGGTGAAAATTGCTGATATTTCATCATTGCGCGCAGAAAAATTGCAAAAAGTGAAAAAACAAACAGAAGGATTATCTCTACAAGGTTTATTGATTGCGTTAGCCTTTGGCGAACGGGCTTGGCTAGATAAAAATACTTGGTCAATTTACCAACAAACGAATACTGCGCATCTTATTGCTATTTCTGGCTTACATATTGGGTTGGCTATGGGAATTGGATTTTACTTGGCGCGTGTTGTACAAGTATTTTTTTCCACCCGTTTTATTCATCCTTATTTTCCTTTAGTTTTTGGTGTTTTATTTGCTTTAATTTATGCGTATTTGGCTGGTTTTAGCGTGCCAACTTTTCGTGCCATTTCAGCACTTATTTTCGTTTTCTTTATTCAAATAATGAGGCGACATTATTCGCCTCTCCAGCTTTTTACATTGGTTGTCGGATTCTTGCTTTTCTGCGATCCATTAATGCCTCTTTCTGTCAGTTTTTGGCTTTCTTGTGGTGCAGTTGGTTGTTTGATTGTCTGGTATCGTTATGTGCCTTTTTCAGTTTTTCAATGGAAAAATCGTCCCTTTTCATCAAAGGTGCGGTGGATTTTGAGTTTATTTCATTTGCAATTTGGGTTATTGCTCTTTTTTACGCCTTTGCAACTTTTTTTATTTAATGGCTTATCGTTGAGCGGGTTTTTAGCCAATCTTATTGCCGTACCACTTTATAGTTTTTTGCTTGTTCCTTTGATTTTATTTGCTGTTTTTACCAACGGTGCGGTTTTTTCTTGGCAACTTGCGAATAAGTTAGCCGAAGGAATTACTTGGTTAATTTCTCTTTTTCAAGGAAATTGGTTCAGTGTTTCATTTAATTTAGCGCTGGTTCTAACCGCACTTTGTTGTGGCATGTTTATGTTAATTATTTGGAGTATTTACCGAGAACCCAAGGTTTTATCATCAATCAGGCAAATAAAACGGGCAAGATTTTTTACATTAAATCTCAGTAAACCTTTGCTAAAAAATGATCGAATCAAGGTTTTGAGATGTTCTTTCGGCATTATGTCGCTATGTTTTATGATTTTGTTGTTCAAGCAACTAAGCAAGCCAATTTGGCAGGTAGATACTTTAGATGTGGGACAGGGCTTAGCTACGTTGATTGTGAAAAATGGCAAAGGGATTCTTTATGATACAGGCCCTGCATGGCAAGGAGGAAATATGGCTGAATTAGAAATTTTGCCTTATTTACATAGAGAAGGGATTACTTTGGAAAAGTTGATTTTGAGCCACGACGATAACGATCATGCAGGTGGTGCTTCGACAATTTTAAAGGCGTATCCGAATGTGGAATTTATTACCCCTTCACAAAAAAAATATGGGGAAAATCACCGCACTTTTTGTACTGCTGGACGTCATTGGGATTGGCAAGGGCTACATTTTCAAATACTTTCACCATATTCTATTGTGGAGCGAGCAGATAATCCCCATTCTTGTGTAACTTTAGTCGATGATGGAAAGCATCGAGTTTTGCTAACTGGCGATGCTGAAACAAAAAATGAGCAAATTTTTGCCCGCACTTTAGGAAAAATTGATGTGTTACAAGTAGGACATCACGGTAGTAAAACATCGACAAGTGAATACTTGCTTTCTCAGGTTAGACCAGATATAGCGATTATTTCTAGTGGGCGTTGGAATCCGTGGAAATTCCCTCATTATTCGGTTATGGAAAGGCTACATCGTTATAAAAGTGCGGTAGAAAATACCGCTATTTCAGGGCAAGTTCGGGTAAATTTTTTTAAAGATCGATTAGAAATCCAACAAGCACGCACAGAATTTTCCCCTTGGTATGCGCGTGTAATTGGATTCTCGAGCGAATAAAAGGTACAATGCGCGCAATTTTTACCATTAGATAGCGATTATGCAAGAGCAAAAATTACAAGAAAATGATTTTTCAACCTTACAAACTTTTAAGCGTTTATGGCCAACAATTAAACCTTTTAAAGCGGGGCTTGTTGTTTCGGGTATTGCATTAGTTTTGAATGCATTGGCTGATTCAGGCTTGATTTATTTGTTAAAACCTTTGTTGGACGATGGTTTTGGCAAGGCAAATAATTCATTTTTGAAAATTATGGCTTTTGTCGTCGTTGGAATGATTATTTTACGCGGCATTACCAACTTTATTTCTAATTATTGTTTGGCGTGGGTATCAGGCAAAGTTGTCATGACAATGCGTCGCCGCTTGTTTAAACATTTGATGTTTATGCCAGTGAGTTTCTTTGACAGAAATTCAACAGGCAAATTACTTTCTCGTATTACTTATGATTCTGAGATGATTGCAAGTTCTTCTTCAGGATCCTTAATTACTATTGTGCGAGAAGGGGCATATATTATTTCGCTATTGGCCGTAATGTTTTATACAAGCTGGGAATTAACCCTTGTTTTATTTGTTATCGGGCCAATTATTGCGGTGTTGATCACTATCGTGTCAAAAATTTTCCGTAAATTGAGTAAGAATTTACAAGATTCAATGGGAGAATTAACAGCAACGACCGAGCAAATGTTGAAAGGACATAAAGTCGTGCTTTCGTTTGGTGGTCAGCTTGTCGAGGAAGAGCGTTTTAATGAAGTTAGTAACAATATGCGTCGTAAAGGTATGAAAATGGTTACTGCTGATTCCATTTCCGACCCTGTTGTGCAGATTATTGCATCTCTTGCTTTGGCGGCAGTATTGTTTTTAGCGACGACTCCGTTGATTGCGGAAGATAACCTAAGTGCGGGTTCTTTTACGGTGGTTTTCTCATCTATGTTGGCGATGATGCGTCCATTAAAATCTTTAACGAACGTAAATTCTCAATTCCAACGTGGAATGGCAGCATGTCAAACACTATTTGCCATTTTAGATTTAGAACCAGAAAAAGATAATGGCACTTACCAAGCTGAACCCGCGAAAGGCGAATTAGAATTTAAGAATGTGAGTTTTGCATATCAAGGAAAAGATGAACTTGCATTAAATAATATTTCTTTTAGCGTGCCAGCAGGAAAAACCGTTGCTTTGGTGGGACGTTCTGGATCGGGTAAATCAACCATTGCTAATTTGGTGACCCGTTTTTACGATATTGAGCAAGGTGAAATTTTACTGGATGGTGTAAATATTCAAGATTATCGTTTATCCAATTTACGTGAAAACTGCGCTGTGGTTTCTCAACAAGTCCATTTATTTAACGATACCATTGCGAATAACATTGCTTATGCAGCGCAGGATAAGTATTCTCGTGAAGAAATTATTGCTGCAGCAAAAGCGGCTTATGCTTTAGAGTTTATCGAAAAATTACCACAAGGTTTTGATACGGTCATTGGTGAAAACGGTGCGAGCTTATCTGGTGGGCAGCGTCAACGTTTAGCGATTGCTCGTGCTTTATTGCGTAATTCGCCAGTATTAATTTTAGATGAAGCTACATCTGCACTAGATACAGAGTCAGAACGAGCAATTCAATCTGCATTAGATGAATTGAAGAAAGATCGTACTGTTATCGTAATTGCTCATCGTTTATCAACTATTGAAAATGCGGATGAAATTCTTGTGATTGATCATGGTGAAATTTGTGAGCGTGGCAGCCATAAAACATTGCTTGAACAAAATGGCGCCTATAAACAATTACACAGTATGCAGTTTAGTGGCTAATTTATTGATTATCGAAAACGCGAGTTGAAAAACTCGCGTTATTTTATCCGCACTTATTAGAAAGGATTTTCTATGCCCTTCTGGTATTCCAACTCCAAACTTATTTGGCTCTTATCGCCTTTTTCTTTATTGTTTTGGTTGATTAGCCAAATTCGTCGCGCCTTATTCTCTTTGGGGCTCAAGCCTTCTTATCGCGCACCAAAACCGGTGATAATTGTGGGGAATTTGTCTGTTGGTGGAAATGGCAAAACGCCCGTGGTTGTTTGGATTGTGGAAGAATTAAAAAAACGAGGTCTGCGCGTAGGTGTGATTTCTCGTGGTTATGGAAGCAAATCTAAAACTTATCCGTTACTCGTTACTGAAAATACGAATCCGATTGAAGGTGGTGATGAGCCTGTATTGATCGCGAAACGCACCCATGCGCCAGTCGTGATTTCCCCGAATCGCCAGCAAGCGATTGAATTACTCTTAAGCCAAGAAGAGTGCGATATTATTATTTCCGACGATGGTTTACAGCATTATCAATTACAGCGTGATTTGGAAATTGTCGTAATGGATGCTGAGCGCGCATTGGGAAATGGTTTTGTATTGCCAGCAGGCCCATTGCGTGAATTACCAAGTCGATTAAAATCCGTAGATTTTGTGATCACTAATGGTGGAAAAAATCAGTATTCAGATGCGGTTATGCGTCTCGTGCCTCATTTCGCGATTAATTTAAAAACCAATGAAAAACGCCAATTAAAGGAATTTCAATCAGGTGTTGCCATTGCAGGGATTGGCAATCCACAGCGTTTTTTTACTATGTTAAAAAAGTTAGGGATTCAATTACAGCAAACTCAAGGATTTCAAGATCATCAACATTTTGAAGCATCTCAATTAGAAAAACTTGCTGAAAATCAACCGCTCTTTATGACGGAAAAAGATGCCGTAAAATGCCAATCTTTTGCTAAAGATAATTGGTGGTATATCCCTGTGGATGCAGAGATTCTTGAGGCTGAAAAACAAAGTGAAAATTTACCGCTCTTTTGGGCCAAAATAGACAAACTTGTTGAGCAATATAGAAATGTCTGAAAAGATTAATCCTCAGTTGCTTGAAGTGATAGCTTGCCCGCGTTGTTTAGCTCGATTGCAATATGATCAAGAAAATCAACGATTAATTTGTTGTTATGAACAGATTGCTTATCCTATTAAAAATGGTGTGCCAGTGTTGCTTGCCGATAAAGCTGAAATATTAAAGAATAAGGAATAAATTATGTCATTTACCGTGATTATCCCCGCTCGTTTTGCATCAAGTCGTTTGCCAGGAAAACCTCTTGCTGATATTGCGGGTAAGCCAATGATTCAACATGTATTTGAGAAAGCATTGCAGTCAGGGGCGAGCCGAGTGATTATTGCCACCGATAATGAAAATGTGGCTGATGTAGCCAAAAGTTTTGGCGCGGAAGTATGCATGACTTCGGTTAATCATAATTCTGGTACAGAACGTTTAGCGGAAGTTGTAGAAAAATTAGCGATTCCTGACAATGAAATTATTGTCAATATTCAAGGCGATGAGCCTTTGATTCCACCCATTATTGTGCGACAAGTAGCAGATAATTTAGCAAAATTTAACGTAAACATGGCAAGCCTTGCGGTAAAAATTCATGATGCTGAGGAATTATTCAATCCAAATGCAGTGAAAGTGTTAACAGATAAAGATGGCTATGTACTGTATTTTTCCCGTTCGGTTATTCCTTACGATCGTGATCAGTTTATGAATTTACAGGATGTTCAGAAAGTACAGCTTGCGGATGCTTACTTACGTCATATTGGCATTTACGCATATCGTGCGGGGTTCATAAAGCAATACGTGCAATGGGTACCAACTCAACTTGAAAATCTAGAAAAACTTGAACAGCTTCGTGTGTTATATAACGGCGAACGCATTCATGTGGAGCTTGCGAAAGAAGTGCCTGCAGTGGGGGTGGATACTGCTGAAGATTTGGAAAAAGTGCGGGCAATTTTAGCGGCGAATTAAAATGTTTGATGCTAAAAAGTTCTTAGCGGATGTCTCTCACGAACCTGGTGTTTATCGTATGTATGATGATAAAGATCAGGTTATTTATGTTGGGAAAGCAAAGGATTTAAAAAAACGTCTTTCAAGCTATTTTCGTAAAAATCTGAGCAGTAAAAAAACAGAGGCGTTGGTGGCATCAATTCATCATATTGACACCACCTTAACTTCATCTGAAACGGAAGCTTTACTGCTAGAGCATAATTTCATCAAGCTTTATCAGCCTCGTTATAACGTATTATTGCGTGATGATAAATCCTATCCATTTATTTTATTAACCAAAGAACGTCATCCAAGAATCACTTCCTATCGTGGCTCTAAAAAATTTGCGGGTGAATATTTCGGGCCTTATCCGCATGCGGGAGCCGTGCGTGAAACGTTATCACTTTTGCAAAAACTTTTCCCTGTTCGACAATGTGAAAATTCAGTTTATTCCAACCGCTCTCGTCCTTGTTTGCAATATCAAATTGGGCGTTGTTCTGCGCCTTGTGTTCAGGGATATGTTTCTGATGAAGAATATAATCAGCAAGTTGAATTAGCGCGCTTATTTTTGCAAGGCAAAGATCAACAGGTGTTAGATTATTTAATCGGTAAAATGGAGCAGGCAAGCAGAAATTTAGATTTTGAACAGGCGGCTCGTTATCGTGATCAAATTCAGGCGGTACGTTCGGTTATTGAAAAACAATTTGTATCCAATGAGCGTTTAGATGACATGGATATTATGTCTATTGCTTACCAACACGGTTTAGCCTGTGTACAAGTGATGTTTATTCGTCAAGGAAAAGTGCTCGGCAATCGCAGTTATTTCCCAAAAGTACCCGCAAATACGGATTTATCGGAACTTACAGAAACTTTTGTAGGGCAATTTTATTTACAAGGTCATCAAGGACGAAGTATCCCGAATAGTATTATTGTCGATCGTCAATTAGCTGAAAAATCAGAGCTTGAGCAACTTCTTACTGATCAAGCGGGCAGAAAAGTAACGATTCAAGAAAGTGTAAAAGGCGATAAGAGTAAATATTTACAGCTCGCACAGGTTAATGCTAAAGCGGCTTTAAATGTACAACTTAAACAATCTTCACGAATGTCAGAGCGTTATCAAGCGTTGTGCGAGCTGTTAAATCTTCCTGAAATTAAGCGTATGGAATGTTTCGATATAAGCCACACGATGGGAAATCAAACAGTAGCATCTTGTGTTGTTTTTAATCAAGAAGGTCCACTAAAATCTGATTATCGTCGTTTTAATATTGAAGGGATTACTGGCGGGGATGATTATGCTGCGATGGAACAAGCCCTGCAGAAACGTTATGAGCGTGATTTAGAAGAAGATAAAATTCCCGATATTATTTTTATTGATGGTGGAAAAGGGCAATTAAATCGTGCATTGAATGTGTTCCAACATCTTCAAGTAAAATGGGATAAAAATAGACCGCACTTAATTGGCGTGGCAAAAGGTGTGGATCGTCGAGCAGGGCAGGAAGTACTGATTATCAGCAAACAAGACCGCGAAATTCATTTGCCTGATGATAGTTTGGCATTGCATTTGATTCAACACATCCGTGATGAAAGCCATAATCACGCAATAAGCGGGCACCGTAAAAAACGTCAAAAAGCCTTTACACAAAGTGGTTTAGAAACCATTGAAGGTGTGGGTGCTAAACGTCGTCAGGCTTTACTGAAATATCTTGGTGGTTTACAAGGTGTGAAAAAGGCGACCTTAGATGAAATAGCCTCTGTACCTGGAATTTCGCTTAAACTTGCCGAAACGATTTTTGAAACGCTCAAAAATGATTAATCAATTATATCTTAAATGTAAATAACGATTGCTTTTCATCATAAAGCCATTATGATCCGCACTTTCGGATTTATTTAACTCTATTATAGGAAAAATTATGTTTGAATGGATTACTGATCCTGAAGCGTGGATATCACTTGCGACACTTGCTGCTTTGGAGATCGTTTTAGGGGTCGATAATATTATTTTTATTAGTATCCTAGTTGGACGTTTACCTGAACGCCAACGCCAGTCTGGTCGTATTGTTGGACTTGGTTTGGCAATGCTGACAAGAATTTTACTTTTAATGTCTCTAGCGTGGATGATGAAACTTACTGCACCGTTATTTACTGTGTTTAATCAAGAAATTTCTGGGCGTGATTTGATTTTATTAATCGGTGGTTTATTCCTGATTATAAAAAGTGCTGGCGAAATTAAAGAGGCAATCAATCATCAAGACCATCATGAATCGGAAAGAAAAAATAAAGTGAGTTATCTTGGCGTATTAATTCAAATTGCAGTGCTAGATATTGTATTTTCTTTAGATTCTGTGATTACTGCGGTAGGTATGGCAAGCCACCTTCCGGTTATGATTTTGGCGATTATTATTGCCGTTGGCGTGATGATGTTTGCGGCAAAACCAATCGGCGATTTCGTAGATACGCATCCAACCTTGAAAATTCTAGCTTTAGCCTTCTTGGTTTTAGTCGGAATTAGTTTAATTGCAGAAAGTTTAGATATCCACATCCCGAAAGGTTATATCTATTTTGCAATGGGATTCTCTGTTGTGGTCGAAATGATAAATATTCGAATGAGAAAACGGATAAAATAGAAGATTAAAAATAATTTAAGGGCTGAGTTCTGTTATTTGAGGAACTTGGCCCTTTTAGTTTATTTAGTTAATTTTTATATAACTAAATCATCTATTCAGTTCTATTTCAACATAAAGCAGACTCTTTTAGTGTGATATTATTTCAACAAAAGTTTTATTTGAAAGGGTACATAATGAAATTACAACAATGGGTTAAACAATATCAACTAGGTTTACTTTTTCAGCAAGGTCAATTTGGTTTAGAAAAGGAAAGTCAACGTATTGACGATAAGGGAAATATTGTAACGACGCCTCATCCACGTGTATTTGGTAATCGTTCTTATCATCCCTATATTCAAACAGATTTTGCCGAAAGCCAGCTTGAGTTGATTACGCCACCAAATGCTAAACTGGAAGATAGCCTACGTTGGCTTTCTGCAATTCATGAGGTGGTGTTGCGTTCTTTACCTGAAAATGAATACATTTTCCCATTTAGTATGCCAGCGGGATTACCACCAGAAAATGAGATTCAAGAGGCGCAGCTTGATAAACAGGAAGATGTTGAATATCGCGAGCATCTGTCTAAACAATATGGCAAATACAAGCAAATGGTAAGTGGAATTCACTACAATTTCCAACTGTCATCTGAATTTGTGAAAGCTATATTCTTGTTGCAAGATGAATATGCTCATCTTAAAGATTTTCAAAATGCCTTATATATGAAATTAGCTAATAATTTTCTACGCTATCAGTGGATTTTAGTTTATTTACTTGCTGCAAGTCCGACAGTGGAAGCAAATTATTTTTCTCGAAATGGCGTACTTAATTTTCCTTTGAAAGAGGGGCAGTTAGTACGTAGTTTACGTTCTAGTCCCTATGGTTACGTTAATTCATCTAATGTTGTGGTGAATCATGATAACCTTGAAAATTATGTAGAAACATTAGAGTTTCAAGTTAAATCTGGTCATTTGATTGCAGAAAAAGAATTTTATTCTAATGTTCGTTTACGAGGTTCGAAAAAAGCTCGTGAATTGCTAGAAAAAGGCGTTCAATATGCAGAATTTCGTTTGTTTGATTTGAATCCACTTGAGCCATATGGTATCAGTCTAGATGATGCAAAATTTATTCATATTTTCTTATTAGGAATGTTATGGCTTGATGAGACAAGTGGTCAAAAAGAAGTAGAGCTTGGTAAACAAAGATTATATCAAGTATCTCTTGAAGATCCTCGTGAGCAAACAGCATTTAGAGAAGAAGGTGAAGCAATATTAAGCCAAATTATTGATATGTTGAAAATTATCAATGCAGATGAAAGAGCGGTTAAAATTTCGGAAGAAAAATTGGTGCAATTGGCAGAACCAAGTCTAACAGTAAATGGAAAATTGCTCAAAGCGATTGAGCAGGAGGGAAGTTATAAAGCCTTGGGGGTAAAACTTGCGAAGCAATATAAAGCTCAAGCTTTTAAACGTTTTTATGCTTTATCTTCATTTGATAATATGGAACTCTCCACTCAAGCTTTATTATTTGATTTAATTCAAAAAGGTGTTACGACTGAAATTTTAGATGAGAATGATCAATTTCTTGCGCTTAAATTTGGTGAACACCTTGAATATGTTAAAAATGGTAATATGACTAGTCATGATCAATATATCTCTCCATTGATTATGGAAAATAAGGTAGTGACAAAGAAAGTATTATCAAAGGCTGGTTTTAATGTACCAAAAAGCTTGGAATTTACATCGATTGAACAGGCTGTTGCACATTATGCTTTATTTGAAGGACGCGCTGTTGTTATTAAACCAAAATCCACAAATTATGGTTTAGGTATCACAATTTTCAAACAGGGTGTGACACACCGAGATGATTTTGTTAAAGCGATTGAGATTGCTTTTCGCGAAGATAAAGAAGTGATGGTTGAAGATTATTTAGTTGGTACAGAATATCGCTTCTTTGTTTTGGGGGATGAAACGCTTGCAGTGTTGTTGCGTGTACCTGCAAATGTTATAGGTGATGGAAAGAACACGGTACGTGAATTGGTCGAGATAAAAAATGCGGATCCTTTACGGGGAGATGGTTCTCGTTCACCTCTCAAAAAGATCGCTTTAGGTGACATAGAATTATTACAGTTAAAAGAACAAGGATTAACACCTGATAGTGTACCTCAGGCTGGTCAAATTGTTCAGTTACGTGCTAATTCTAATATCAGTACAGGTGGTGATTCTATTGATATGACTGATAACATGCATGAGAGTTATAAACAGATTGCTGTAGGGGTTGCTCATGCAATGGGGGCTAAAGTTTGCGGGGTCGATTTAATTATTCCTGATTTAACAAAACAAGCTGAATCATCCTTAAACTCTTGGGGAGTAATTGAAGCTAATTTTAATCCAATGATGATGATGCATATTTTCCCTTATCAAGGTAAATCAAGAAGATTGACTAAAAACGTCATTAAAATGTTGTTTCCAGATATAGAAATGTAGTATCAAATTAAGTGATAAGAAATAACCGCACTTTAACTAATTAAAGTGCGGTTGATAAGAAACGTTTATGTTGTATGTGTTAAATTAATATACACCCTGAGCCAACATGGCATCAGCAACTTTAACAAAACCTGCAATATTCGCTCCTACCACATAGTTAATATTTTGTTGACCTGCGATAGAACCATATTTTTTGCAGTTAGCATGAATATCTAACATAATACGATGCAATTTGGCATCAACTTCTTCTGCTGTCCAATATAAGCGTTGGGAACTTTGTGCCATTTCTAAGCCAGAGGTCGCTACGCCACCAGCATTGGCTGCTTTACCTGGACCAAATAATACACCAGCCTCTAAGAATGCGTCTGTTGCTTCGATAGTAGTTGGCATGTTTGCACCTTCAGCGACTAATTTCACACCATTTTTAATCAAGGCTTTCGCATCTAAAATCTCTAATTCGTTTTGGGTTGCGCAAGGAAGAGCAATATCGGCTTTCACTTCCCAAGGGCGTTTGCCTGCAAAATATTGAAGACCAAATTGTTTTGCAAATTCTTCTACTCGACCACGTTTTACATTTTTGAGCTCTAATAAAGCCTCTAATTTTTCACGATCAAATCCTTCAGGCAAATACACATAACCTGCTGAGTCTGAACAGGTTACGACTTTCGCACCAAGCTCCATCGCTTTTTCAATCGCATATTGTGCCACGTTACCTGAACCGGAAACTAAAACCGTTTTACCTTGGAAGTTATCCCCTTTCTCAGCAAGCATTGCTTGGGCAAAATAAACCAATCCATAACCTGTTGCTTCTGGGCGAATTAAGCTCCCTCCAAATGAAAGACCACGACCAGTAAACACACAAGCTGCTTGGTTTGATAATTTTTTCATATAGCCTGCAAGATAGCCTACTTCACGACCACCTACACCAATATCACCGGCGGGCACATCGGTATCTGGGCCAACATGACGATACAATTCAGCCATTAAAGCTTGACAGAAACGCATCACTTCAGCATCTGATTTTCCTTTAGGATCAAAATCTGATCCCCCTTTCGCACCACCCATTGGCAATGTGGTTAAGGCATTTTTAAAGATCTGTTCAAAACCTAAGAATTTTAAAATCGATAAGTTAACGGATGGATGAAAACGCATTCCCCCTTTAAAAGGACCAATTGCACTGTTGAATTGCACGCGGAAAGCTCGGTTTACTTGAACTTGGCCTTTATCATCAGTCCATGCCACACGGAATTGGAATGCTCGCTCTGGCTCAACTAAACGCTCTAATAAAGCTTCTGAACGGTATTTAGGGTTTGCTTCCAAGAAAGGCCAGATTGAAGTGAAGACTTCACGAACAGCCTGTAAAAATTCAGGTTGGTGAGCATCTCTTTGAGCGATTTTCCCAAGAAATTCGTCTAATGATGTAATTATTGTCATAATGTGTTTCCTCTATTGATGTTGTATTTTTCTGTATGTATTTGAATCACCCTCTAGATGGGGCTTAGTGACAATATGTAACGAGAGACTTAATATTGCAATATTTATTGTGATAAAAATATAAAAAGAGAATAAAAAAAGCAAGAAAATTAAATTTTCTTGCTTTTTTTAGATGAAATCTAAATTATTAATCATAATATTATGGTTTTACTTATTTTTCCCTTCTAAATAAAGCCATTCTGCGACTTGTTTTGCAAAATAAGTCAAAATTCCGTCGACACCAGCTCGTTTGAAGCAAAGTAGTGATTCCATAATACATTCTTTTTCTTTTAGCCAGCCATTTTGAATGGCTGCCATATGCATTGCGTATTCACCTGAAACTTGATAAGCGAAAGTAGGTACGCCAAAATGTGTTTTTACGCGATACACCATATCTAAGTATGGCATACCTGGTTTTACCATGACCATGTCAGCGCCTTCTTGTAGATCTAATGCGACTTCTTGTAAACCCTCATCTCCATTTGCAGGATCAAGTTGATAAGTTTTTTTATCACCGCCTTTTAAATTACCTGATGAGCCGACAGCATCACGAAATGGTCCATAATAATTAGAAGCATATTTGGCAGAATATGCCATAATTTGTGTGTTAATAAATCCTTTTTCTTCTAATGCTTGTCGAATACGGCCAATACGACCATCCATCATATCACTTGGCGCAACAATATCAGCGCCTGCTTCAGCATGAGAAATAGCTTGTTTGATGAGAATATCAGAGGTGATGTCGTTAAGAACATAGCCGTCTTCATCAATAATTCCATCTTGTCCATGGCTTGTATAAGGGTCAAGTGCAACATCTGTTAATACCCCTAATTCTGGATAAGCATTTTTTAATGCTCGAACTGCGCGTTGTACTAGACCGTTTGAATTATAGGCTTCTTCTGCCATTAGAGATTTTTTATCTTGTTCAATTACAGGAAATAATGAAATGACAGGAACACCATATTTAACTAGCAAACCTGCTTCAATAAGAAGTTGATCGATAGTTAGACGTTCAACACCTGGCATAGAGGGAACAGCCTCACGATAGTTTTTACCTTCAAGAATAAATACCGGATAAATAAGATCGTCTACGGTGAGTTTATTTTCAGCCATTAAACGACGACTAAAATCATGTTTACGTAAACGACGTAGGCGGCGGGTAGGAAATCCTGTAAAAATTTGTTGAGTCATATTATAGTCCTTTTTCTTATATAATGAGAAAGGGGGCGATGCCCCCCAATTATTATTCCATTTTATTTGATTCTTCAGTATTTTCAACCGCACTTTCATCTTCTTTTGGCTGATAAAAACGAGCAACTAATAAACCTAATTCAAATAGAAGAATCATTGGTACAGCAAGTAGCGTTTGTGAAAATACATCTGGTGGGGTTAGAATCATTCCAATAAAAAATGCACCTACAATGATATAAGGGCGTTTTTCAGAAAGGGCCTTTACCGTTGTTACACCTGTCCAACAAAGTAAAATAATAGCAATTGGGACTTCAAAACAGACGCCAAAAGCTAAAAATAATGCCAATGCAAAATCTAAATAACTACTAATATCTGTGGCAATTGCGACACCTTCAGGCGCAGTTTGGGTAAAAAAGCTAAATACAAAAGGAAACACTACATAATAAGCAAAAGCCACCCCACAATAAAAAAGAATAGTGCTTGAAAATAACAATGGGTAAATCATTCTTTTTTCATGTTGGTATAGAGCTGGTGCAACAAATGCCCAAACCTGGTAGAGCAAATAAGGAACGGAAATAAATACTGCGACTATTGCCGTTAATTTAATAGGCGTAAAGAAGGGCGTTTGAATATTTGTTGCGATCATTGTTGCGCCTTTTGGCATAACGTTAGTTAAGGGAGCTGCAACAAAATGATAAATATCATTTGAAAAATAAACGAGCGCAACAAATACCAATGCAACGCAAATCACACTGCGTAAAAGACGGTTTCTTAATTCAACAAGGTGTGTAATTAGGGGTTGAGATTCATCCACATTACTCATACAAATTCCCTATAATTCAGATTTTTTCGATTGAGATTTCGATACAGGTATGACTTCAATATCATCTGGAGGATAGTAATCAGATAGGCGTTCTGTGAGTTCTGCCTGCTCGTGAGCATCAAGCGTGGTTAAATCAGTAAGTTGATTTTCTTCTTTCGGCAAAATTTCTGATGAATCCAGTGCTACTACAGCATCTTTGGATTTGTCCCCATTTTCTGCCGCATTTTTAATTTCTTTGATTTGTTCTTCTACTGTCGTGCCTGCTTCAGCAGCTTTGGCTTCCAGCTCGGATTTCATTTTATCTGCTTGTGCTTTTAATTCTTCTACCGTTTTACTTAATTCTGGAGAAAGTGTTTGTAAATTTAAAGATTCAGCTTTTTTAATGCTATCTTGTAATTCTTGTAATTTTAGTTCTTGTTTTAATTCGTTTTGCACATTGGCAGCTAAGCCGCGAATGGTTTTTACCCAACCCATAACTGTACGAATAGCCACGGGCAAACGCTTAGGGCCTAGCACCACTAAGCCCACCAGCATCAATAAAACAAGTTCGGAAAAACCAATATCAAACACGGTTATGCCTGTTCTTTATTTTTTACAGTTTCAGTTTTTTCAGAGGTTGTCGTAGCGTCTTTAATTTGGGTAAACTCAGCATCTTTTTTAGGCTCGTCATCAGACATTGCTTTTTTAAAACCTTTTACTGCTGCACCAAGATCAGAGCCCGCATTGCGTAACTTTTTAGTACCAAATACTAATAAAATCACGACTAATAAAATAATCATTTGTGCTGGGGATAAACCAAACATAGAAAAACTCCGTTAGAATTAAATTGAAAATTTGGGCTTGAATATACTCTTTTTATGCATTGGCCTCAAGAGGTAATTTTAAAAGTGCGGTCAAAAAGAAGGTTATTTTCAACCGCACTTTAGTCTTATTATTCAGCCAGTTCTGTTTGCTCGTGCGCCATCAATTCTTGCCCCACATCATCTAACAAACTTAAGTAGCGTTCATAATGTTTCAACATATCAGCAATCAATTCGTCTTGATCCATATATTGCACATCATAACCCACTCGACCATCAAAGAAATAGGTGTATGGCTCATAGGTCATGCTATGTTGGATATGTGGCAAGTTATCATCATTGATTAATTGCTCTGATACCTCGCGACCAATAGATTTTACCCCGTACATAAAGTCTCGCATCAACTCTTTCTGAATGACTAACTCGACTGCAGGTTCATCTTGATCAAATAACGTGTTAATTTGCACGCTCAAGTCATATTTGCCAATCAACTCTTGACGTAATTCTCGCATAGCCGGTAATACCGTATGTTTAAGGAAATGTAAAATATCTTTTTCTTGTGTTTGGTTCATCATTTGTTCCAAGCGTTCTTTCCACTTATCTCCCGTCCAGAAAATACTGGTTGGATTAACTTTGGTATCAAAATATTTTTTGTCCGCATTCAAGCCTTTCCATAAACTAAAACACATCAATAACATCAACGTTGCGAAAGGTAACGCCACTAACAAGGTCATTGCCTGTAGATTAGCTAAGCCACCTGATTGCATTAAAACAATTGCGACGACTGACATTAATACACCCCACATCACGGCCTGCCAACGAGGTGCTGCAAGGCTTTTATCGCGTGATGCAATGTTATTTAATACATAAATACCGGAGTCTGCCGAGGTGATAAAGAATAAAGAAATCACCACCAAACTCACTAAACCGGTCACACTAGAAAGCGGTAAATAATCTAAGAATTTAAAAAGCAACGTTTCAGGTGAGGAAATCATTTGTCCTAACGTACCTGCAGCTTCACCATCATTCAACCAAATGGCCGTATTACCAAATACGGTAAACCACAAGATACCGAACATGCTAGGAATTACCAGCACGCCAAAAATAAATTCGCGAATGGTACGTCCTTTCGAGATACGCGCAATAAATAAACCTACAAATGGCGCCCAAGAACACCACCATGCCCAATATAGAATTGTCCAACCGCTAAACCAGTCAGTATGTTCTTGTTCATACACATAGGTTTTGAAGCTTAATTGTACTAAATTGCTGAGATAAGTTCCGATGTTGTCGCTAAAAGCAGATAATAAATAAAGTGTCGGTCCCGCCACTAACACGAAAATCAACAAACAGAAAGCTAGTGTTAAATTCAGCTCACTTAAGATTTTTACCCCTTTTCCTACGCCAGAAATCGCGGAAAATGTCGCCAAAGTCATCACCACAGCAATCACAATAATTTGCAAGCTGAAGTTATTTTCACTAATCCAGCCTAATTGATGTAAGCCTGCACCCAATTGTGATGCTCCAAAACCTAATGTCGTGATAACACCAAATAAGGTGGCAAGTAACGCCATAATATCGATAAGATCGCCTAACTTGCCATTAATACGCTCTTTCAATAACGGATAGAAACAAGAACGTAATGCCAAAGGTAATTTGTAACGGAATCCAAAGTAAGCCAATGCCAACGCAATCGTGCCATACACCGCCCACGCATGAATTCCCCAGTGGAATAAGGTGTGTAACAAGGCCTCTTGTTGTTTTTGTTCTGCTGTACCCGCGGTAATATCAGATAAATAATGCGTTAAGGGTTCGGCTACACCAAAGAACATCAACCCTACACCCATGCCGGCAGCAAATAACATTGCCAACCAAGAGAGAAAACCGAATTCAGGCTCTTCTTCATCATTGCCTAATTTGATATTACCTAGGCTACTGACCGATAAAATGACTAAAAAGCCCAAAAATACTGAGAATGCTAATACGTAAAACCAGCTAAAGTTGGCAAAAATGCCCGATTTGGCGGCATTTAATAAAGTTTGCGTTTGTTCCGGAGCGATTAAAATCATCGCAACGAGTAACACCACAAAAAATAACGTTGCACCAATCACTAAAGGATTGAACGACGTTTGCTTTTCCATAAATTTAGATAAAGACAACGCTTCCCCCTTAAAATTAAGTGAATAAAAATAAAATCAGATTAAATAAAACAAGGCCTTAAGCCCTAAATGGTGCGATGGAACCATCGCAAATGACAGCACGGAGAAGTGCGATTTTGAAGGAAACGCTCAGTAGAATATGAAGGATTGTTTCCAAAATTTCATTTATTATATCAAAAAGTAATAATTATTTCAAATTAAAAAAATATCGATGGTGTTTAAGTTGTATTTTTGACTAATATAATGAATTACAACACTTGCTCAAACAAGACGGTAAAAGAAAACGTTTTATTTAATGTGTTATAGATAAAACAATTCCTTAATGCAGTTTGAGTGAGGTGATCAAATGTTTGATCATCTAAATCAGATGAAATAAAAATCTTGATTTTACAATCTGTTATTTGGGGTTGTTCATTATAACCGCGAACGCCCAGTAAGGTTAAAGGATTGGCGAGGTTGAGCCAAATTTTTCCTTCCATTTCTACAATATCGGCACGTTGTTGAGCAAAATGGGCTTTTACACTGCTCAAAATTCCACCTAAAATAGAAACAGCGAAATAATCCACCGCACTTTTTTGTAACGATTGGTTATCAAAATTGACTTGTGAATAGAGCGAAATACTGTCATTCGGTGTGAATAATTTAATTTCTTCTCCGCGTAATACGGCTCGATATTTCGCTGTAAAACATTCACTTTCAGGTACGTGATACATAACGTTCCCTCAATATTGATTTTGCTTCATTTAATACATTAAGTTTGGCTTCAATAATGTCAAAACCATTTAAAGGACGGTTAGAAAAAGTGGCAAATCCACAATCTGGGTTTAGCCAAATTTGCTCTGGTGGAAGGTAATTTAAGGCTTTTTCCGCTCGTTGAACAATCTGTGCTACGGTTTCTACTTCATCAGAACGAGGATTGATGACGCCTAAGCCTAAAATACATTTTTGTCTTAAGATTTCACTTTCTAATAACGAACTCAACTCTCCCGCTCTTGGCGTAGAAAATTCGAGTATTAAAATATCAGGTAATGCCGATTCAAATAAATCCACTAGTGATGTATAAGGCCCGCGCAGTAATACGCTTTCATCTTTGCTCCAGTTGCCTCGGCATACATGTAATGCGGTTTTGATATTTTTATTTCTTGCATACTCAAAGATTTGAGTAATTAAACTTTTCGCAAATTGTAGTTCCGATGCAAAATCTTGTTTTTCGCTTAATGCGGCACACATAAATGAACGTGTTTGATGATGGCTAAAAATAACTTCTGTCAAAACAGGCTCATCAAATTGAACAACACTTACGCCTAGTTCACATAAATGATCAATTTCTTGTTTTAAGATAGCAACAACATCTTTCGCCATTTCTTCTTTTGAAGAATAATGTTTCCCTGACACAGGCGAAAGCCACATCGAGCGAGCCATTAAGTAAGGCCCTGGCAAGGTTGCTTTAATTGGTTGCTTGGTTAGATTTTTTAGTAGCAACATTTCATCTGCGACTAAAGATTGTTTGTAGCTGATTTTTCCCACGCAAATAGCATTTTTTATGGAAAGTGCGGGAACATCCAAGGTTTCTAGCATTGACTCAAAAATTTGCTTTTCTTTAATGTGATCAAGTATTTCACTCATGCTCATTAAGGTCGCGCCTTGAATTTTTTGTGCAATAAAAGAAAGGTAATTGTCACGAAGTAATTCACCACTCGTGATAATATCAATGCCAGTACGTTGTTGAAGTTCGACAATTTGCTTTGTTTCTTGAACAACGATTTGCTCCAGCTCTGCTGTGGTTATTTTGCCGAGTGAATGTTTTTTACGCGCCATCAAAAGTGCTTGGCTACGAGGCATTGAGCCTAAAAGGGAAGTTGTGAAAGGTTTCATAGAAAATCCACAATGATGGGCGTTTATTACACGCCCATCATGACATATTGATCTTAAAAGAATTTTAAATATTCATTGGCAGCTTGTAATTGAGCAAAACCTTTTGTTCTACCCGCAACCCAACGTTTTAATCCTTCCAAATCCATCATTTCTTTATGTTCTGGATTGTTGTAATCCATTTTGAACAAGGTTTCGGTGAATGCATTGAATTTGGTTTCATCTAATCCCACGCGCCCACTGAAAATACAATGGTCAAATGATGGTGTTTTTACAAGTACTCGAACTGTTGCTGGATCGAGCGTGCCATCTTTTGTCCAACGTTCAAAGTTGAAATCTAACATCCATGTTGCAGAGACTTGGCGATCTTTTAATGCATTAGCTGCATCTAATTCACCGCCTACATGATCGCCGTGCAAACCAACACCCACATCAAAGCGTTTTTCTACATAATCTTGACCAAACTCTAAGCCATGTTGATGTAAAAACTCGATTGGAATTAACCGCGCTTGTGGGGAATCAATTGCACCAAAAGCAATAGTTTTATTTTTTAAATCTTCAATCGATTGGATAGTTGGATCATTAACAACTAAATAGCTTTGACGATCTTGGTCGGTATCACGCATGGCACCATTTAAGGTTTTACCCCCACTACGTAAGTAACCATCTAGCCAAGCAAGAGGAGAATTCCACGCCACATCAATTTCATTATTGAGTAACGCATCAACTTGTCCTTTGTAGTCTTTGAAATACACGGGTTCAATAGGGAAACCTTCTTTTTCGAAAAAGTCTGCAATAATGCCCCAAATCACTGTCACTTGTGGGGCGTAGATTACCGCCCCAATTTTTAATTTCTCACTCATTTTTCACCGCACTTTATGGAATTTGTTGACCTGTAATGGCTTTACCTAACCAAATATTTAGTACATCGACACTTGGCGCCATCACTTGGCTTGCTAATGCATCGCGTAAATAGCGTTCCATTGGCCCAATTTTGTTATAAGCCTTGCCACCGCCAATACGCATACCAATTTGTGCAAGAGTAATCGCGTTTTCGCTCGCGAGAATTCGGGCAGCTAATAATTTAGCCAATGCATCTGCATCACCTTCTGTGGCTGCACGAGCCGCATTTCGCGTAGCGCATACAGCCGCATTCGTATTTGCATAGATTTTAGCTAAGTGAATTTGCACGGTTTCGATTTCAGCTAATGCAGTGCCCGATGTGTATTTACGGTGTGTTGAATGTTTAATTGCCTCAGTAAGCACGGCTTTACATACGCCGCTATAGACAGCTGCCAAACCACAAATAAAGGCTGGTGCAATGCCACCAAATACTTGTTCTGCGCCTGTGCCAACCTCGCCAATACGCCAGTTACGATCTAATGGCATATCGGTCATGCGCATAAAGCAAGAGACATTGCTACGCATACCTAAGCCATTCCAGCTATCGGCTTCAAAAGTTAAGCCTTGAGTGCCAAGTGGAAGCACCCAGTTATCAATAGTTTCACCATTTTCGGAAGGCAAAAGCGCTAAATAATAAGAAGCATAATTGCCCGATGTCACCATGGATTTTAAGCCATTGAATACTGCATGTTCAGCATTAAATTGTGCGGTTGCATCGGTAATATAGAAGTGAGTACCTGTGCCTAATTCACTATAGGCGAGTGCGGCAAAGGTTTGATTTTGAACAATGTCAGAAAAGATTTTTTGTTTGAGTTGATCGCTGCCGAATAGATTTAAACAATTCACTGCAACATTACTCATCATGTAACAGAGACCAGCAGAGGCTGAACTTTCTGCTAACGCCATACAGACTTCAGCATGTTCTTTCAGGGTTAATCCCATTCCGCCGTATTCTTTCGGAATTAAAAGTGAAAACCAACCGGCTTTACCTAATTCCTTAAATGCCTGAACAGGAAATTCTTTTTTTTGATCGAGTTCGTCGGCGTAAGGCTCAATAAACTGTTCCGCTAACTTTCTCACCTGAGTATAGATTTGCGACATAATATATCCTTATTGTGTGTTGAGAAAAACTTTCTACAAGGCGGATATTATTATGCTCAGTTTCTTTTTTCTAGTATTTAATTCAAAATAATTTCAGTAATGTGACGTGGATCAAGAAAAAATCTGGCAAGCATTTTCCCATGTGACTTTTTTAATCAATTCAGCAGGTTCATTTCTTAAGGCGCAAAGGGCTTTGAAACTTTCCACAATACGCTCTGGTCGATTAGGTTGGCCTTGAAAACCAAATACAGGCATATCTGGACTGTCTGTTTCCAACACTAAGGCATCAAGTGGTAGTTTTGCAATCGCTTGACGAGTTTTATTGGCGCGTTCATAAGTGATAGTGCCGCCAACCCCGATTTTATAACCTAAATCAACAAAGCGTTTTGCTTGATCGTAGCTTCCTGAAAAACCGTGTACCACGCCAAGTTTAGATAATGGAATACGTTTTAAAAAAGTAAAAATTTGATCATGGGTTTTTCGACTGTGAATATTGACGGGTAAATTAAATTGTTTTGCCAAATAAAGTTGGCTTTCAAAAAAATGACATTGCTTTGCCCAAAGTTCATCGGTGAGCAAATCAGGAATCGCGCATTCCAAACCAATTTCTGCCACCGCCGTGCAATTTGCATCACGATTTTTTAAGGCTTGTTCTAACAGAATTAAATCATTTTCGGCGTGATCTTTAATATAAAGAGGATGTAACCCAAGCCCATAGCATAAATTATCAGGAAAAAGTGCGGTCATATTTTGGATTGTTTTAAAATCAGTTTCTTTCACCGCCACAATCAGTATTTTTTGCACATCGGCTTGCTTAGCATTATCAATAAGCTGTGACAAAGGTTCCCCTGTAAATTGTTGGAGATAATCGAGATGTGTGTGAGTGTCGAAGAAAGGCATGAGCATTTTCCTTTGGGTCGATAAAAAATGGCGGAATTCATCCGCCATTCACCATTATTCTACTGAAACCGATGTAATCACTACATCTTCGGTTGGAACATCTTGATGAAAGCCTTTGTTGCCTGTTTTCACTTTTTTGATTTTATCAACAACATCCATGCCTTCAACCACTTCACCAAATACTGCATAGCCCCACTCTTGAACGACTTCGCGGCCAAACATTTCTTTTGAACGATAATTTAAGAAATCATTGTCTGCCACGTTAATGAAAAATTGTGCGGTCGCTGAATGTGGATCTGAAGTGCGAGCCATTGCAATGGTTCCACGTTTGTTACTTAAACGATTGTTCGCTTCATTTTGGATTGGTGCTTTAGTTGCTTTCTCGCGCATACCGCTTTCCATACCGCCGCCTTGAATCATAAAGCCATCAATAACACGGTGAAAAATTGTGTTATTATAAAAACCGTCTTTGCAGTAATTTAAGAAGTTTTCTGCTGTAACTGGAGCTTTATCAAAATCCAATTTAATTTTAATGTCGCCAAAGTTTGTGTGTAACGTAACCATTTTGTTTTCCTTCTGAAAAATTAAGGGTCGTATTATTCCACAATCGAGGTAAAAGTGCTATAAAAGTGCGGTTTGTTTTTATTTCATTTTACGAGCTTAAAAATGCTAAAAATTTTCAATACCTTAACGAGAGAAAAAGAAATCTTTAAACCTATCCACGAAAATAAAGTGGGAATGTATGTTTGTGGCGTCACTGTTTATGATTTATGCCATATCGGTCATGGACGCACTTTTGTGTGTTTTGATGTGATTGCTCGTTATTTACGTTCTTTGGATTACGATTTAACTTATGTGCGTAATATCACTGATGTGGACGATAAAATCATTAAACGTGCATTAGAAAACAAAGAAACCTGCGATCAACTTGTGGATCGTATGGTACAGGAAATGTATAAAGATTTTGATGCACTTAATGTCTTACGCCCTGATTTTGAGCCTCGTGCGACGCATCATATCCCTGAAATTATTGAGATTGTGGAAAAACTGATTGCACGTGGTCATGCTTATGTCGCGGATAATGGCGATGTGATGTTTGATGTAGAAAGCTTCAAAGAATATGGCAAATTATCTCGTCAAGATCTTGAGCAATTACAAGCTGGTGCACGTATTGAAATCAATGAAATCAAGAAAAATCCAATGGATTTCGTGCTTTGGAAAATGTCGAAAGAAAACGAACCAAGTTGGGCTTCTCCTTGGGGCGCAGGTCGTCCAGGTTGGCACATTGAATGTTCCGCAATGAACTGCAAACAGCTTGGCGAGCATTTTGATATTCACGGTGGTGGCTCTGATTTAATGTTCCCTCACCACGAAAATGAAATTGCACAATCTTGCTGTGCGCATGGTGGCCAATATGTGAATTATTGGATCCATTCTGGCATGATTATGGTGGATAAAGAAAAAATGTCGAAATCTCTCGGCAATTTCTTCACAATTCGTGATGTATTAAATCACTATAATGCAGAGGCAGTACGTTATTTCTTATTAACGGCACATTATCGTAGCCAGCTCAATTACAGCGAAGAAAACTTGAATTTAGCACAAGGTGCATTGGAACGTTTATACACGGCTTTACGCGGAACAGATCAAAGTGCGGTTGCTTTTGGCGGAGAAAATTTTGTAGAAACTTTCCGTGAAGCAATGGATGATGATTTTAATACGCCAAATGCACTTTCTGTTTTATTCGAAATGGCGCGTGAAATTAACAAGTTAAAAACAGAAGATGTTGAGAAAGCCAATGGACTTGCCGCGTGTTTGCGTGAATTGGGTGCGATTTTAGGCTTACTTCAACAAGATCCAGAAAAATTCTTACAAGCTGGTTCTGACGATGATGAAGTGGCAAAAATTGAAGCACTCATCAAACAACGCAACGAAGCGCGAGCGGCTAAAGATTGGCCTGCCGCAGATGCAGCACGTAATGAATTGACAGCTATGGGCATAGTATTAGAAGATGGTCCGAATGGGACAACTTGGCGTAAGCAATAACAAGTTTATTGCCTATCGAATCACATTTAGATTCAAAAACTGACCAATGAAGTAGGTTAGAGAAGCGATTTGGTATTTTTATTGAAATTGATAAATGGAAAAAATAAAGGCGACTTTTAGTCGCCTTGCTGAAATTATTTATTTGAGTTTTCATCACATTTATTGATGTCACTACACTTACCGTAAAGGTATAAACTGTGAGCTTTTAATTTAATACCATATTGTTCGCTAATTTCGCGTTGGCGTTGCTCAATAATATTATCTGTGAATTCAAATACTTTTCCGCAATCCTCGCAGATAATGTGATCGTGGTGCTCGACCGGAGCTAATTCAAATACTGATTTATTTCCTTCAAAATTATGACGGATTAAAATGTGTGCTTCGTCAAATTGATTAAGTACACGATAAACCGTTGCAAGCCCAATTTCACTACCTTGTTCAAGTAAAATCTTATATACATCTTCTGCAGAAAAATGCTCATTTTTGTGATTTTGCATTAAAGCAAGAATCGTTAAACGAGGTTCAGTGATTTTTAATCCAGCTTTTTTAAGTAATTTAATGTTTTCTTCAGACATAAAGTTCCCTTCCTTTTATGTGAAAAATTCTAAGCGAGCTCGGCTAAACACATTTCATCGTAAATTTGTTTACACCATTTTTCTACACGTTCTGCAGTGAGTTCAGGTTGGCGATCTTCATCAATACACAACCCAATGAAAGTTCCATCTTCTAATAATGCTTTTGATGCTTCAAAAGTATAACCTTCAGTTGGCCAGTTACCCACAATGATTGCGCCCCGCGGTTCTACGATGTCACGCACGGTGCCGATAGCATCACAGAAATAATCAGCATAGTCTTCTTGATCTCCACAGCCGAAAATACCTACGAGTTTATCTGTAAAATCAATTTCTTCTAGCGTTGGGAAAAAATCATCCCAGTCAGCTTGTGCTTCACCGTAATACCAAGTCGGAATACCGAAAAGTAAGAAATCGTATGCTTCAATATCTTCTTTGCTACTTTTGGCAATATCACGAATATCGATTAAGTCATTACCTAATTGTTTTTGGATCATTTTCGCGATGTTTTCGGTATTGCCTGTGTCACTGCCATAAAATAGACCAACAACTGCCATTTTTCTTTCCTTTTAAAATTTAACGTATTGATTATAAATAGGGGATATACCCTAAATTATGTGGGAGTATACTACAAAAGTATTCTCATTTAAATTAATTAATTCTTATTTACAAATCGCTCTATCGCACGTATAACAAATTCAGGTTTTTCAGCATGCACCCAATGCCCACAACCACTAATAGTAAAAGACGTCGCATGAGGAAATTGTTCTAAAATTTTTTCGCTATTCTCTATTTTTATATAAGAAGAATTTCCGCCTTTGATAAACAACGTCGGCGTGAGTACATGCACCTTTTCCCAATCCATAATGTTAGCGTAATTGTTGAAAAGTGCGGTGAGATTAAATCGAAAATAATCAGGTGAATTGGGTTCAAAAGATTTCAGCATAAATTGCACGACATCCTGATCATCAATTTCTTTTTCTAAGAGCGGTTTAGCCTCTTGACGAGTTTTAGGGGCTGCATTTTTGACAGCGAACAAGCCATTAAACACATCTTGATGTCCAAATCCTTCGTAAGGTAGGGGAGATATATCAATTACAATTAATTTTTCGACTAATTCTGGGCAAAGTGCGGTGATTTTCATGGCGGTTTTTCCCCCCATAGAATGGCCAATTAATATCACTTTGGGTAAATTCAAGTGGCGGATTACGGCAATAACATCTTCAGCCATAAGTTGATAATTCATTTTTTCCGAATGAAAACTATGGCCGTGATTACGCAGATCTACGCGTAAAATATTGTGATTTTCGCTAAAAGCTCTGGCGATGATGCCAAGGTTGTTCATATCCCCGAATAAACCGTGAATAAAAACTAAAGTTGGAGAATTAATCGCTTGTTTTACTTGATGAAATTGATAATTGAGCAATGAATTTGCCATAATTTTTGCGTGAGAATTTGTAAAGAAGTAGTTATAATTAAAAAAATTCTAGCAAACAGAGAGAAAAAAATGAAGATCATTGAAGTTGATGAAGAATTATACCAATACATTGCTAGCCAAACCCGCTCTATTGGGGAAAGTGCTTCGGATATTTTACGCCGTTTGCTTAATTTACCGGCACATGCGAGTGTTTTCGCTGATGATTTAACATTTGCTCCGGCTGAAAATAACGAAAAAACAGAATCAAAAGTAGAAGTACAGCCCGAACCTGCTAAGTCAGAAAGTGTAAAACCGACGAAAAAACAGCCGATAACTGCAATTAATCAGATCGTAGAAAAAGTTCAAACTCTATTAAACTCGACAGAATTTCAAGAAGAAGGCAAAGCTGTTACCCGTTTCTTAGCTATTCTGCGCGTGCTTTATCGCACTAATCCTGAGAGTTTTGCGCAAGCCACAGAATCTTTACAAGGCCGCACTCGAGTTTATTTTGCGCGCGACGAAGCAACATTATTAATGACAGGCAATCATACAAAACCAAAACAAATTCCAGATACGCCTTATTGGGTTATCACTAACACAAATAGTGGTCGTAAAATGCTGATGTTGGAAGGCGCAATGCAATCAATGGATTTGCCTGAAAGTTTAATTGACGAAGTGCGGGCATATTTCACGGTAAATTAATGATGTATCCTTGGCAAGCGTTTGCTATCCAACCTAAGTTTTCTCATAAAATCGCCTTGCGCACTGTACAGGGCGATGTTTTTAATTGGGCTCAAGTAGCCGAGAAAGTGAACCAAGTTATTTCCTTTTTACAAAATAAAGGTGTAAATCCTGAAAGTGCGGTTGCTTTTGTCGGAAAAAATACAGAAAACATTTTATTTTTATATCTTGCTACAATCCAACTGGGTGCAAAAATTTTAGGTATTAACCCTGCGTTTCCTCAAGAAAAAATTACAGAATTGTGTGATGTTCATCACATCGATTTTTGTTTTTATGATGAAGATTTGAGGGATTTTCCAAAAGCTGACGTAGTTATACAAAAAGCTGATTTCTTTCGCTCTGCAACAATGACGCTCACGTCTGGCTCGACAGGTTTGCCAAAAGCGGTAGTACATAATGTTCAAGCGCATTTAGATAATGCGAAGGGCGTATGTGAATTGATGAAGTTCGATAGCGTACATTCTTGGCTACTTTCGTTGCCGTTATATCATGTTTCAGGTCAAGGTATTGTTTGGCGTTGGTTGAGTTGTGGCGCTGAATTGCATTTTCCGAAAACGGATTTTTACGCTTCATTATTGGAGGCGACTCACGTTTCTCTTGTGCCAACGCAATTACAGCGTTTATTAGATTATTTACAGGAAAATCCGAGCATTTCATTCGCTACGCGTCATATTTTACTGGGTGGTGCGCATATTCCGACAGAACTTACACAAAAAATGGTGAAATATGGTGTCGAAACGTATTCTGGTTACGGAATGACGGAAATGGCTTCTACGGTTTTTGCCAAACAATCTGATAAAAAACAAGGCGTAGGGCAACCGTTATTAGGTCGAGAATATCGTTTGGTGGATGATGAAGTTTGGCTAAAAGGTGCGGGTTTGGCGATGGGGTATTGGAAAGATCGACAAATTTTTCCATTAACGAATGAAGACGGCTGGCTTCAGACAAAAGATAAAGGCATTTTGCAAGAGGGCGAACTGGTTATTATCGGACGACTTGATAATATGTTTATTTCAGGCGGTGAAAATATTCAGCCAGAAGAAATAGAGCAAGTGATGCTGAAAAATGCTATGGTGAAACAAGTTTTTGTTTTACCCAAAGCCGATCATGAATTTGGCTATCGCCCAGTCGCGATTGTTGCTTTGAATGAACCCTTTAATCAAAGTGCGGTCGAAAAACTCACTGAATTTTTACAAGATAAATTGGCTCGCTTTAAACAGCCAATAGCTTATTATGAATTGCCTGTAGATTTATCTGCTGGCGCAATAAAAATATCACGTAAAGTGCTTGCCGATTGGTTAGCAAAACAAATAAACGAACAATAAAAAATACAGGTAAATTATGAAAACATCACGTTTTTTCACCGCACTTTTAGCGACAGCTTTAATTGGTTGGGCAACGGTGTATCCAACATTGGCTGCAAATAAAAGCAATATATTATTACCTACGGAGCAAGAGCTCTCTGCAGATTTAGCTGATGCGCAAAAAATGTCTGATGGTGATGTAAAAACAGCACTTATTAATGAATTGCAAACCTCTTTGGATTTATTGCAGCTCATTCAAACTCAACAAAAAAATAATGAAGATTTACATGATGTTTTAGCCCATGCTGATAGTGAAATTAAGAAAAATAATGCAGATTTATTGGCGTTTAAGAAGCAGTTAGAACAATCTAAATCAGTCGATTATCAAGCTCAAAATTTAGCAGATTTACAGGCTACATTAAGTAAACTTAATGCTCAACAGCAGGAAACCCAAACTGCATTAAGTAAAGCGAATACTCAATTAGCGGGGCAAAGTTCTGTATCTGAGCGTGCGCAAACCAGTCTTACTGAGAATTTGAAACGCACACAAGAAATTAATCAACAATTAGCCGATAGCAATCTTACAAAAACTTTACGTCAAAAAAATCAAATAGAATTACAGTTGATTGATTTAAAAAACGTTTACAACCAAGATTTATTGAAAAATAGCGATCAGCTGACATTGCTTTATCAAAGCCGTTATGATTTGTTGAATGCTCGTTTGCAACTGCTACAACAACAAATTGTGGCGATCCAAGAAGTGATTAATCAGAAAAACTTGGCGCAAACTCAAAACCAAGTAGAACAAGTTCAGCAACAACAAAATAGCGCGAAAAATGCTTATATTCAGAAAGAATTGGCGCGTAATGCAGAGTTGAGTCAATATTTGTTGCAACAAACTGAAAAGACGAACATCTTGACGCAAGATGATTTAAGAATGCGTAATGTGTTTGATAGCCTAACCCAAACTCAACACACTATCGAAGAGCAAATTAGCGCATTACAAGGTACGTTGGTGCTTTCTCGTATTATTCAACAACAAAAACAAAAATTACCGACGAACTTAAATATTCAAGGTTTATCAAAACAAATTGCGGATTTACGGGTACAAATTTTCGATATAACTCAAAAACGTAATGAACTTTATGATTTAGATGCCTATATTGCCAAAGTCGAATCAGATGAAGGTGAGAAATTTACTCACGCTGAAAAAACACAATTAGTTAATTTGCTAACTGAACGTCGTAGAATGGCTTCTGACTTAATTAAGTCATTGAATAATCAACTTAATTTAGCTATTTCTTTAGAGCTTACTCAGCAACAAATTACTCAAATTAGTGATCAAATTCAATCAAAATTGGAGCAACAAAGTTTCTGGGTTAAAAGCAATAATCCTATTAATTTAGATTGGTTTGCTGAATTGCCTCGAGCATTTATGGCGCAAGTCGATGGTATTGTGAAAAAAATTGGTTTACCCACAAATTATAGTAACTTGCCTTACTTACTGATGTACTGCTTGGGCTTGTTTGTCGTGGGGGGCGCTATTTTTAAATTCAAAGATCGCATCAAACAACGCCTATCAAAAATTAACGGCGAAATTAACCGATTAAAATATGATAATCAGTGGAATACACCACAAGCTTTATTGCTTACTGCATTTTTAACGCTTTCTGGAACTTTATGGTTTTTAGCCATTTGTCAAATGCTTGGTTTCTTCTTTATGAAAAATCCAACTGAGTTTTGGGATTGGTCGTTTAGTATGGCGGGCTATTGGTGGTTCTTCACGTTTTGGCTTTCTTTATTCCGCCCGAATGGGATTTTTGTCCATCACTTTGAATTTTCTCAACAAAGTGCGGTGCGTTTTCAAAGTGTAATTAAACGTATTGTTGTAGCGGTTGTGTTGTTACTGAATACATCAGTATTTAGTAACGTGACCGATTATGGGTTAGCAAATGATGTGATTGGACAGGTGAATACAATAGTTTCATTGCTGTTCTGCATTATTATCATCGCCCCACGTTTCAAAAATGTGCTACGTTCTTACGAAGATGAGAAAAAAAGCCATAACCACATTATTGTCAAAATCGTTCAATTCGGTTTACAGATTATTCCTGTTGGCTTAGTGATATTAGTTGCCTTGGGATACTATTACACTGCGTTGAATTTAATACAGCATCTGATTAATTCTTATATCGCATGGTGTGTGTGGTGGTTAATTCGTCAAGTCATTTATCGTGGTATTACTGTATCCTCTCGTCGCTTGGCTCATCGCCGTTTAGAAGAAAAACGTAATCAGAAACGGGCAAGCATCAATGAAGGATCAACATCCGATGAGCTTGTTCTTAATGAAAAAGAAGAAGGCTTAGCGCTGAATGAAGTGCGTAGCCAATTATTGCGTTTTGCGGATCTTTTCATTTGGACTGCTTTGTTTGGCATTTTCTACTATGTTTGGTCAGATCTTGTAACGGTGGCAAGTTATTTGCGTGAAGTTACCTTATGGCAGCAAACAACAACTACTGAAGCTGGCACAGTGATGGAAAGTATCACTTTATTTAATCTTCTCGTTGCCTTGGTGATTGTAGGGATTACTTATGTGTTAGTACGCAATATCTCAGGTATTTTAGAAGTACTAATTTTCTCACGGGTTAAACTTTCACAAGGCACGCCTTATACTATTACTACATTATTAACTTATGTTTTAGTTGCGGTTGGCGGGGCGTGGGCATTTGCTACATTAGGCATGTCGTGGTCTAAATTGCAATGGTTGTTTGCAGCCCTTTCAGTTGGTTTGGGCTTTGGTATGCAAGAAATCTTTGCAAACTTTGTATCTGGGATTATTTTATTGTTTGAACGCCCAATTCGAGTGGGCGATACCGTTACCATAAACGGTGTCACAGGTACAGTAGCAAAAATCCGTATTCGTGCTATTACGATGATTGATCCAGATAGAAAAGAAGTGATTGTACCTAATAAATCGTTTGTAACAGGGCAAGTGACCAACTGGGCATTATCAAATACCATTACTCGTTTAGTCATCTCTGTGGGGGTTGCTTATAACTCCGATTTAGAATTAGTAAAACGTTTGTTGTTACAAGCTGCTCATGAATTGCCGAGCGTTTTAAAAGAGCCTGAGCCAAGAGCGTTGTTTTTAAATTTTGGTGCAAGCACTTTAGACCATGAGTTACGAGTTTATGTCGGACAAGTTTCAGATCGTAATGATACGCTTGATTTATTAAATCGTCGTGTAAATCAATTGTTTAAAGAAAATAATATAGACATTGCTTTCAATCAATTGGATATCTTTATTAAAAATAAAGACACGGGTGAAGAGATTCCTTTTATTAATATGGAAAAATTAACTAAAACTAATTAAAGAGAAAGAATATGGCGGGTAACACAATCGGACAACTTTTTCGTGTGACAACCTTTGGGGAGTCACATGGTATTGCATTAGGCTGTATCGTTGATGGGGTACCGCCAAATCTCGAATTATCTGAGAAAGATATTCAGCCAGATTTAGATCGTCGTAAACCAGGGACATCTCGATATACCACGCCGCGTCGTGAGGACGATGAAGTTCAAATTTTGTCTGGTGTGTTTGAAGGAAAAACGACAGGCACAAGTATCGGAATGATCATTAAAAATGGTGATCAGCGTTCGCAAGATTATGGCGAGATTAAAGATCGTTTTCGTCCAGGACATGCGGATTTTACCTATCAGCAAAAGTATGGCATCCGTGATTACCGTGGCGGTGGGCGTTCGTCAGCGCGTGAAACAGCAATGCGAGTTGCAGCAGGAGCGATTGCAAAAAAATATTTACGCGAACATTTTGGTATTGAAGTCCGCGGTTTTTTAAGTCAAATCGGTCATGTGAAAATTGCGCCGCAAACCATCGGAGACATTGATTGGGAAAAGGTAAACAGCAATCCATTTTTTTGTCCTGATGAAAGTGCGGTAGAAAAATTCGATGAATTGATCCGTGAACTTAAAAAAGAAGGGGATTCTATTGGTGCTAAACTTACCGTTATCGCGGAAAATGTGCCCGTAGGATTAGGTGAGCCAGTATTTGACCGTTTAGATGCGGATCTTGCCCATGCATTAATGGGAATTAATGCAGTAAAAGGCGTCGAAATTGGTGATGGTTTTGCGGTGGTTGAGCAACGTGGAAGTGAACATCGTGATGAAATGACCCCCGATGGATTTGAAAGCAATCATGCTGGTGGCATTTTAGGCGGAATTAGTTCTGGTCAACCGATCATCGCTACTATTGCGCTAAAACCGACTTCAAGTATTACGATTCCTGGTCGTTCAATCAATCTTAATGGTGAAGCCGTAGAAGTTGTAACAAAAGGCCGACACGATCCTTGTGTGGGTATTCGTGCTGTACCCATCGCAGAAGCCATGATGGCGATTGTCTTATTAGATCATCTATTGCGTTTTAAGGCGCAGTGTAAGTGATCTTAATGTGATATTTAAGGCTAGGTCGCTATCTCCTAGATAAGCTTTGATGTTACCCCTTTGAGCAATGAATATTTCTCAAAGGGGAGTTATTTTTTTATAGTGGGTATATTTATCGACGATGAAACTATTGATGATAATATTAGAATGAATAAAATTTTATTAAAAACAACCATAATTTTTACCGCACTTTTCTCTCTGAACGTTGTTGCGTCTCCTCTAGATTGGCAAAAAGTGAAACGTCCTATTCCAAGTGACGATGGGAAAGCAAAACCTATTGGTAGTTATACCAATGGGTGTATTATAGGGGCACAAGCATTACCGCCAAAAGGTGAAGGTTACCAAGTGATTCGTATGAATCGCAATCGCTATTATGGCCATCCAAATATGATTCAGTATCTTGAACGTTTAGGACAACGCGCTAAAGCTGCTGGGTTGCCAACGATGTTAGTAGGCGATATTGCCATGCCGGGTGGTGGACGGTTTTTAACGGGTCATGCTAGCCATCAGATGGGATTAGATGCGGATATTTGGTTAAGAATGGGCGAAATGTCAGACGCCGATGCGCTGAATTCTGATGGTAAAGGTTTATTAGTTGTGGATAGAAAGGCGCAACGAGTAGATGAACGTGTATGGAATAGCAATCACGCGACGTTAATCAAATTAGCCGCGCAAGATCCAAATGTGACGCGTATTTTTGTTAATCCTGCGATTAAGGTAAAATTATGCCAAACCGCTGGCAATGATCGCGGTTGGCTACACAAAGTTCGTCCTTGGTATGGACACGACTCTCATTTTCATGTTCGTTTAACTTGCCCAGCAGATGCGCCTTATTGTGAAAATCAAGCGCCTGTGCCTGCCGGTGATGGTTGTGGAGACGAATTATATTCTTGGTTTGAACCGCCAAAACCAGGCACTTCAGTGAGTAAACCTAAAGTTACACCACTTGAGCCGTTTTTGTGCCAACAAATTTTGAACTCACCGAATCGGAGTGAATGGTTAGAATAGAATTAAGGTAAATCAATATGGATATCGGCATTGATCTTTTAGCAATATTGTTTTGTGTTGGTTTTGTCGCATCATTTATCGATGCAATTGCTGGCGGTGGTGGATTAATTACTATTCCAGCGTTGCTTATGACTGGCATGCCACCTGCAATGGCGTTAGGCACCAACAAATTGCAAGCCATGGGG
Organism: Haemophilus sp. oral taxon 036; assembly: GCF_002998595.1. Classification (NCBI taxonomy): domain Bacteria; kingdom Pseudomonadati; phylum Pseudomonadota; class Gammaproteobacteria; order Pasteurellales; family Pasteurellaceae; genus Haemophilus; species Haemophilus sp. oral taxon 036. The sequence goes on along the minus strand of NZ_CP027235.1, from coordinate 330,824 downwards.
GGCGCATTATCCGCAAGCCTTTATTTCTTGCGAAAAAGAGCGGTCAATTTACGCGATATTTGGTTTATTTTGATTTGGGTTTTCTTAGGTTCAGCCCTAGGTACATTATTAATTCAATCAATTGATGTGGCGATTTTCAAAAAAATTCTGCCTTTTTTGATTTTAGCTATTGGTCTGTATTTTTTATTTACCCCTAAATTAGGTGATGAAGATCGAAAACAGCGTTTAAGTTATATGCTATTTGGTCTTTTAGTTAGCCCATTTTTAGGTTTTTATGATGGATTCTTTGGGCCCGGGACTGGCTCAATCATGAGTTTAGCCTGTGTTACTTTGCTAGGATTTAATCTCTCGAAAGCGACAGCACATGCAAAAGTGATGAACTTCACTTCTAACCTTGCTTCTTTTGCGCTTTTCTTATTGGGCGGACAAATTCTTTGGAAAGTGGGTTTCGTGATGATGGCAGGGAGCATTTTAGGTGCAAATTTAGGCGCCAAAATGGTGATGACGAAAGGTAAAACCTTGATTCGACCGATGGTTGTTATCATGTCTTTTATGATGACGGCTAAAATGGTTTACGATCAGGGTTGGTTTCATTTTTAATTCTGAAAGCGAGCAAAGTGCGGTTAAAATTAATTTCATTTTATTATGTCGGATAATCAACAAAATTTACGTTTGACGGCGAGAGTGGGCTATGAAGCGCACTTTTCATGGTCGTATTTAAAGCCTCAATATTGGGGAATTTGGTTCGGTATTTTCTTTTTATTGTTGTTAGCATTTGTGCCTTTTCGTCTGCGCGATAAATTGGCGGGAAAATTAGGTGTATGGATTGGGCATAAAGCAAAGAAACAGCGCATGCGTGCACAAACTAACTTGCAATATTGCTTCCCTCATTGGACTGAACAACAACGTGAGCAAGTGATTGATAAAATGTTTGCGGTTGTTGCACAAGTTATGTTTGGTATTGGTGAGATTGCCATCCGTTCAAAGAAACATTTGCAAAAACGCAGCGAATTTATCGGTCTTGAACATATCGAACAGGCAAAAGCTGAGGGTAATAATATTATTCTTATGGTGCCACATGGCTGGGCGATTGATGCTTCTGGCATTATTTTGCACACTCAAGGCATGCCAATGACCTCTATGTATAATCCACACCGTAATCCATTGGTGGATTGGCTTTGGACGATTACACGCCAACGTTTTGGCGGAAAAATGCATGCTCGTCAAAATGGTATTAAATCTTTTTTAAATCATGTTCGTAAAGGCGAAATGGGTTATTACTTACCTGATGAAGATTTTGGGGCCGAGCAAAGCGTATTTGTTGATTTCTTTGGAACTTATAAAGCGACATTGCCGGGATTAAATAAAATGGCAAAACTTTCTAAAGCTGTTGTTATTCCAATGTTTCCTCGTTATAACGCTGAGGCTGGCAAATATGAAATGGAAATTCATCCTGCAATGAATTTAAGTGATGATCCTGAACAATCAGCCCGAGCAATGAATGAAGAAATAGAATCTTTTGTTACGCCAGCGCCAGAGCAATATGTTTGGATTTTGCAATTATTGCGTACAAGGAAGGATGGCGAAGATCTTTATGATTAAGAGTAGGTTTAAACTTCATACTCTCGAAAACGGATATTTAACAAGGTAAATAAAAATGGAAGAAAAAATTCGGCTGACGCAATACAGCCATGGTGCGGGTTGAGGTTGTAAAATTTCGCCTAAGGTGTTAGGGACAATTTTACATTCAGAACTGGAAAAATTTTATGATCCAAATTTGCTCGTTGGCAATGAAACTGCTGACGATGCAGCGGTGTATGATCTTGGTAATGGAACTGCGATTATCAGTACCACAGACTTTTTCATGCCAATTGTGGATGATCCTTTTGATTTTGGACGAATTGCCGCGACCAATGCCATCAGTGATATTTTTGCTATGGGCGGTAAGCCGATTATGGGAATCGCCATTTTAGGTTTTCCAACTAATATATTACCTGCAGAAGTTGCACAGAAAATTGTTGATGGTGGGCGTTTTGCTTGCCATCAAGCGGGTATTACTTTGGCGGGAGGGCATTCCATTGATTCGCCTGAACCTATTTTTGGTTTGGCCGTGACAGGTGTGATTGACACTGAAAAAGTAAAACGTAATGCTTCTGCAAAATCAGGTTGTAAGCTTTATATGACGAAGCCGCTTGGTATCGGTATTTTGACGACGGCGGAGAAAAAAGGAAAACTTAAGCCAGAACATCAAGGTTTAGCCACTGCTGCTATGTGCCAAATGAATTCCATTGGAAGCCAATTTTCCCAAGTGGATGGCGTCACAGCAATGACTGATGTCACAGGATTTGGTTTACTTGGTCATTTAATTGAAATCTGTGAAGGTTCAAATCTAAGTGCGGTAGTTTTTGCGGACAAAATTAAAACCTTGGACGGTGTAAAAGATTATATTGCTCAAGGTTGCGTACCTGGTGGAACAGGGCGTAATTTTGACAGTTATGGGCATAAAATTGGCGCATTAACGGAAGAACAAAAAGCGATTTTATGTGATCCTCAAACATCAGGTGGTTTATTAGTGGCAGTTGAGCCTAATAGCGTTCAAACGGTCATTGAAATAGCCAAAGATGCGGGCATTGATTTATATGAAGTGGGTGAATTGAAACCTAAATCAGAACTCGATGTCATCATTGAAATAGCTTAATAAAAAAGCGTGGAAATTTTAAAATCCACGCTTTTTTATTTTATAGAAGGATTATTTTCCGATAACGTCTAATCCGCCCATATATGGACGTAGCACTTCTGGCACGGTGATTGAACCATCTGCATTTTGATAGTTTTCAAGTACAGCCACTAAAGTACGACCAACAGCCAAGCCAGAACCATTTAAGGTATGCACTAAGCGAGTTTTCTTATCGCCTTTTGCTTTACAACGTGCTTGCATACGGCGAGCTTGGAAATCCCACATATTTGAGCAAGAAGAAATTTCGCGATAAGTATTTTGTGCAGGCACCCACACTTCTAAGTCGTAAGTTTTGCAAGAACCAAAGCCCATATCGCCTGTGCAAAGCAAAACTTTACGATACGGAAGATTTAATAATTGCAATACTTTTTCTGCGTGACCAGTTAATTCTTCGAGTGCTTCCATTGATTTATCTGGATCAACGATTTGTACCATTTCCACTTTATCAAATTGGTGCATACGAATTAAACCACGAGTATCACGACCGTAAGAGCCTGCTTCAGAACGGAAACATGGCGTATGTGCGGTCATTTTTATTGGTAATTCTGCTTCATCAATAATCACATCACGCACTAAATTAGTGACGGGCACTTCTGCAGTTGGAATTAATGCGTAAGGTTGTTCGCCTTCTAAGGCTAAAGTATGGAATAAATCTTCACCAAATTTTGGTAATTGCCCTGTACCATAAAGTGTTGCGTGATTTACTAAATAAGGCACGTAGGTTTCTAAATAGCCGTGTTGTTCAGTGTGAAGATCTAACATGAATTGTGCCAATGCGCGGTGCATTTTAGCGATTTGACCTTTTATTACAGCAAAACGCGCACCAGTTAATTTAGCCCCTGCGGCAAAATCTAAGCCATTGGCGTCTTCGCCCAAAGTGACATGATCTTTCACTTCAAAATCAAATGTACGTGGTGTACCCCAACGTAAGATTTCTTTATTTTCGGTGTCATCTTTGCCTAATGGCACTTCATCTGCTGGTAGATTTGGAATACTTAATGCAATTTGATTGATTTCCGCAAGTACCGCATCTAATTGTGCTTTTGCTTCAGTCAATTGATTGCCCATATTATCCACTTCGGCCAATAATGGTTCGATATTTTCACCGCGTGCTTTGGCAGCGCCAATGGCTTTAGAGCGAGTATTACGTTCAGCTTGTAAATTTTCGGTGGTGACTTGTAAGTTCTTGCGTTGTTCTTCTAATAAGGTGAGTTTTTCTGTATCAAGAATAAAGTTACGTTTTACTTTTAATTTTTCTGCGACTTCCGCTAAATTATTACGGAGTAAATTTGGATCGATCATGGTATTTCCTTACTTTTTTCGTTGAAATGAAAACGGTTTTATTCTATCGCACGTTGTTGAAATAAACCAGTTAAAAGCCAAGGGAAAAACGATATTCTGAAAATAAAGAAAAATGCACCGCACTTTGTGTTAAAATTTGCGCCGATTTAATCAAATTTTTAGGTGGGTTATGAGAAAATTTATTCTTTCTTTTCTATTTATGATTATTGGAGGTGGGCTTGGTTTTGCTGGGGCTCATTTTCATCCGACAAAATGGCAGGTTAGTGCGCAATTTGAAGCGCCCAAAATGAGTGAACTGGGTAATTATTTTTCTCTTTTTTCTACATATAGTTTAGTTAGCGGTGATGCGGATGCGGTGGATGCCACAAAGATTGAACGCAAGGCGACCAATTCTGCCTATCATGAATTTACAAAAATTCTTAATTCATCCGCTCAATTAATCGCTTTTTTAAATCAATCTGATTTTGTGAAAGCGAGAGCTAAAGTTGAAAATCAAACGATTCAGCAGATTGCATCACATTTTAAATTTTCCCAAGAAAATAATCTTGCTCAATTAACCCTGTCTTCTTTTGATCGTGAAGAAGTGGATCACCTTTTTGTGGAATACATTCGTTATGTGAATAATCAAGCGCGCCAAACATTAAATAATGAATTGATTACAAAATGGAAATCTTTATTCGAACAAGTGAAAAATGCTGCAGACGCCAAAATAGACGTTTCTTGGGAAAACAAATTGAAAATGATGCAATCAGTTCAACCGTTGGATAATAATTTGGTGACATTTCATTTTGTTCAACAGCCTAATCTTGTGATGTCAGAAAAACCTTATGTTATCTCAACGGGTATTGGTACTGGATTTGGAATTATTCTTAGTTTATTAGCTATGCTGATTTTAGGTGCTGGAAAAAATAAAAAAGCAAAAGAGTAAAGGATTATTTGCGAGAAATAAATTTTTGTGATCGTTGTCAAATTTTTAAGATTGCGTTCTGTTTATTTGAGGCAAATGTAGTAAACTGAAATCAGTTAAAACCACTATAGGAGCAATGCTATGTTTCCCGAATACCGAGAATTAATCACCAAACTTAAAAGTAATGATGCTTATTTCGATCGTCTTTTTGAAAAGCATAACGAATTAGATCATGAAATTAAGAACATGCAGGAAAACATTCAGCTCGCCACTCATATGGAAATTGAGGCTTTGAAAAAAGAGAAATTACGGATTAAAGATGAGCTTTATGAATATCTCAAGAAAAAATCACAAGAATAGTAAAAGAAAACCGGCTGATGCCGGTTTTTTGTTGAACTATTTTAGTGTCACACCACGGGTTTTTGTCGATAAAACAATAAGCCTGGTAAAGCTAATCCAAATACTATTGCGCCTAGGATAAAACTGGTATTAATAAAGGAACTAATCATTTGTTCAAATAAAGCATCGGAAAAGCCGAAATGATGAATTTGTACCATTGAAATCATTGCTTTATAGGCATGAACACCGGGGATCATGGGGATAATTGCGGCAACAGTGAAGGCTTTTGGATGGGCTAAATAACGATGGGAAAGATGCACGCCTAAAAATCCAATTACGCAAGTGGCAAAGAAGGTGGCAAATACAATAGGCATATTAATATGCAGTAATAATGTGCGTGTCACATGCCCAAGTGCGGCTAAAATTGCGCAATATTTTAAGGCTTTTGGCGGCACATTAAATACTAAAGCAAAGCCCACTGCTGGAATCGCGGCAAATAACATATCATCGAGCAATTTCAATATAAATATTGTGATGTCTAATAACATTTTAATGCCCCCAAGTTGTAATATGTAATACGCTTAACGCGAATACAATGCCAAGACATGCGCCAAAAGTGAGAATAGTCGCAATCGTCCAACGGCCTAATCCCATATTCACATAACCTTTTAATATATCTGCCAAAGAATTAATCAGCGGAAACCCTGGCACGAGTAATAATACACTAGATGCCAAGGCAATTTGAGGATCATTACCTAAGTTATATTTTAAGCTCACGCCAGAAATCAGTGAGGCGACAAAAGAGGTGATAGAAAAGACGATAAGGGGATTATAGTGCCGTTTAGAAAATTCTTGTCGCACAAACATGGCAATGGCTGCCGCCACAAAGGTGATACCACAAATCACCCAGTCTCCACCAGATAAATGGGCGAATGCCGCACAAGATAAGCCTATCATGAATACAACCAACCATCGGTTATATTTAAGCGGTTTTAATTGATCCAATTTTCTTTGTGCGATTTCTAAGTCATACAAATGATGTTCAACGGCAATTACAATGCGCTGCACATCAGTGACCATTTGCATATTAATGCCTTTATCCGTATTTTTTCTTGCGGTGGTAATGCAATGATTATCTGATAAGGTCGTTAGCACCACCGCATTTGCCGTGAGCGCACATTCTACGCTTTCTACGCCAAGTGCGATGCCTAAACGCTGCGCCATTTGCACCACCACGGTACTTTCTGCCCCATGTTGTAACAAGAGCAGTGCTGTTTGTACGCACACGCGAGTCACCGCCCGTTGATATTCGTGCTCCATATCTTTGTTCTCTATTAAAATATACCTAGAAAGAATTATAAAAATGTTTTCTGAAAAATGCGCAAAAAAGAACCGCACTTATGATCCAAGTCAAAAGTGCGGTTCAATTTGTCTGAGTTTTTATGATTAAAGTTTAACGACTTTCGCTTGTTTAATCATATTATCGCCCACTTCAAGAATGGTAATTTGCAAGCCATCAATTTCGCAAACCGTGCCTTCATCGGGAATTTCTTCTAAGTGTTCTAGGATTAAACCATTAAAGGTTCGGGCATCTTCTGTATCCAATTCCCAGTTAAACATTTTGTTGAGATCGCGTAGGTTGGCAGAGCCATCGATAATCATGGAACCATCAGATTGTTGCGTTACTTCCTCATCAATGCTTGGGGCAGTGGAAGTGGTAAAGTCACCAACGATTTCTTCCAAAATATCTTCCAACGTCACAAGACCTTTAATATCGCCGTATTCATCCACCACTAAGCCAATGCGCTCTTTATTTGCACGGAAATTCGCAAGTTGAGTTTTTAATGGCGTGCTTTCAGGAATGAAATACACTTCATCAGCAGCACGAATTAAGGTTTCTTTGGTAAATTCATTTTTTTCAAGCAGTAAGCGGAATGCTTCACGCACGCGCAAAATACCAAGCACTTGTTCATCAAGGCTGCCTTTGTAAAGCACCACGCGGTTGTGTGCTGCGTGATTGAGCTGGCGCATAATGGCTTTCCAGTCATCATCAATATCAATGCCGCCAATTTCGTTACGCGGAACCATAATGTCATCGACGGTGACGGTTTCCATATCTAAAATAGAAAGCAACATTTGTGGATGTTGTTCATCAGGCGTGGCTTCACCCGCTTCTGATACGATACTGCGAAGTTCCTCACGGCTAATTACTTGTTTTTGCATATCGGGTTTTAATCCCACCAAATGCATTAATGATTTGGTAAAAATATTCATCAGCCAAACTAACGGATAGAAGATTTTAAGTAATACCGTCAAAATGTGGCTGGAAACAAAACCGACTTTTTCCGCGTGCATTGCAGCCACCGTTTTGGGGAAAATTTCAGAAAATACAAGCATCACGAAAGTGAGCAAACCTGTTGCAATCGCCACGCCCGCATCACCGTATAAACGCATACCAATCATGGTCGCAATCGCTGATGCGCTGATATTCACAAGGTTATTAAAAATAAGAATAAAGCTTAACAAGGTATCTGGCTTTTCTAACAGTTTTTCTGCCTTTTGTGCGCCTTTATTGCCTTGTTCGGATAGAAAACGAAGACGATATTTATTGAGAGAGAGTAGTCCGGTTTCTGAGCCAGAAAAATATGCAGATAACACTAAACAGATAATGAGAATAATAAATAAAGTACTAAGGGGAATACTGTCCAAGGGAAAATCCTTTTGTTCGTTAATCACATCATAGGGCGTAATTTATTGAAGCATAAATTAGTCTAGCTAATTAAGTTTATGTAATAAGTTATGCCCTATGGAATAATAAAGGCGAATTTGAATTCGCCCTTATTTTTAAATCAGCCGACTGCCAAAATAAGCAATCGTGAGTAAGATAATACCTGAAATTGCATAAATTATCATCCTTTTTCCATGCCATCCTTTTTTCCAATGACCAAAAAGTGCGATGCCAAAGACTATCCAAGCAAAAAATGAAAATAGTGCTTTGTGAATATTTTCCGCAGTTAATGCATTGATAGAATGATAAATACCTGAAATTAATGTCAGTGTTAATAATAATTCACCAAAAGCAAATACCCTTGCAAAATGACGTTCTACGGTCATTAAAGAAGGTATAATCGGAGAAAAGTTGGTTTTTTTGGCTTTTAATGAACGATCAATCCAATTGAGTTGGATTGCATAAAGCATGGCAATAAAGCATACGGCATAAGTAAATATTGATAAGCCTATATGAAATAACATCGCAGAATCTTGATTGAGTAATTGAATAAAATGACTTGGTATAAATGTTGCCAAAATTAAGTTAAAAATTGAAAAGGCAAAGACGATAGGTAAAACGAACCAGATAGAATTCACTGATAAAATAGCAAATACTGCAAGGGCAGAGATGCTAACACTCATTAATGAACTAATTTGAATTAATGTGAATGTATGCTCTTCAGCTAATTCCTTCAAGGAAGGGAAAAGCGTAATACCGTGTAATGCTATCGCAAAAAGTGAGGTAAAAAACAACGGTGTTTTTTTCGGAGAATGTTGTGTGTTTTCTACGGACGTAAGTAAAGGAGCGATCATCAACACACTAATTAGATAAAATAAAATCGAAAAAATAGCAAACCACATAATTTCTTTTCTCTGTTTGGGAATGGTTCGTATTTTATCGTTCTCACACACAATTCGCTATAAATTTATTTGAAATGATGAAAAACGCCTAAATTTCGGTATAATCAAGGCAATTTTTTTAGAAAAAAACAGGATTACGAGTTATGTTTGATAATTTATCGGATCGCCTTTCTAAAACTTTACGCAATATCACGGGAAAAGGCCGTTTAACGGAAGATAATATTAAAGAAACCTTACGCGAAGTGCGTATGGCATTACTTGAAGCAGATGTTGCTTTACCTGTGGTGCGTGAATTTATCGCAAAAGTAAAAGAACGCGCGCTTGGGGAAGAAGTCAATAAAAGCTTAACGCCGGGGCAAGAGTTCTTAAAAATCGTTCAGCGTGAGCTTGAAAAAGCCATGGGTGAAGCGAATGAGAGTTTAAACCTAGCAACTCAACCACCAGCGGTTATCTTAATGGCGGGTTTACAAGGTGCGGGTAAAACCACCAGCGTGGGTAAATTAGCAAAATTCTTGCGTGAACGCCATAAAAAGAAAGTGTTAGTAGTTTCTGCCGACGTATATCGCCCAGCTGCGATTAAGCAGCTTGAAACTTTGGCTCAGTCCGTTGGCGTGGATTTTTTCCCATCGGATGTTAAACAAAACCCAGTTGATATTGCTAAATCGGCACTTGCTGATGCAAAACTGAAATTCTACGATGTATTGATTGTGGATACGGCAGGGCGTTTGCACGTTGATACAGAAATGATGGATGAAATCAAGCAAGTCCATGCAGCGTTAAATCCAATCGAAACCCTTTTCACCGTAGATGCGATGACTGGTCAAGATGCAGCCAATACGGCAAAAGCCTTTAATGAAGCATTGCTGCTTACAGGTGTTATTTTGACAAAAGTGGACGGTGATGCACGCGGTGGTGCGGCGTTATCAATTCGTCAAATCACTGGTAAACCAATCAAATTCTTGGGTGTGGGTGAGAAAACAGAAGCGCTTGAGCCGTTCCATCCAGACCGTATCGCTTCCCGTATTTTGGGTATGGGCGATGTGCTTTCACTGATTGAAGATCTTGAACGTTCTGTTGACCGTGAAAAAGCAGAAAAAATGGCGCAGAAATTCAAGAAAGGCGATGATTTCACTTTAGATGATTTCAGAGAACAGCTTATCGAGATGAAAAAAATGGGTGGCATGATGTCTATGCTTGAGAAATTACCCGGTGCAAAAAATTTGCCTGATCACGTTAAAAATCAAGTGGATGACAAAATGTTTGTCAAAATGGAAGCGATCATTAACTCTATGACCTTAAAAGAACGTGCCAACCCAGATATTATCAAAGGATCTCGCCGTCGTCGTATTGCATTAGGTTCTGGCACTCAAGTGCAAGATGTCAATAAATTACTTAAACAATTCGATGAAATGCAACGTATGATGAAGAAAATGCGTAAAGGTGGCATGGCTAAAATGATGCGTGGAATGCAAGGCTTAATGGGCGGAGGCTTGGGCGGTCTTGGTGGTTTAGGCGGAATGTTTAAACGATAATTTCATAAGATCAAAGTGCGGTTAAAAAAGAAATATTTTTAATCGCACTTTGTTTTGGGCAAAATATTAGCCTAAGTGTCATTTATAAGTGAATTTTAGTTGAAATAATACCCGGTACTTAGTATGGGAATTTTCTTTACTTCATTCTATACTCATTACACATTTCAACTTTTTCTATAAAAATTCAACATGAATAATAATCCATTCCAAGTTAACTGGTCATCTAAGGGACATACATTATGTTTGGGACATTGGGAAATTAAATATCTTGGTTTACCCGTCGTGTTACCTCGAGAGCGCCAAGATAAAGATATGGGAACAGAAAATATTTATAATTTTATGGATCCTGAAGATGAGCTTTATCGCGAGGGATTGGGTGAGGATGATTGGATTGTTGAAAATATTGAATGGCTTTCTGATGTATTTATTGAGCATAATATTCCTTTAGAGGAAAATATAATGAGAGCATTTTATCAAGCAGTAAATCAGGCCGATTGGCGCTGCGGGAGCTGTGGAGGGTGTATTTAACTTTGAGAGTATCAATCTGTTTTATTCTTTTAATGTAAATAGTGTTATTAATAAATGTGATAAAAGTCACAAATTTTAAAAAAACTCTTAAATTCAATTTTTGATTTCTATCAATTTGACATAGAATACGGCCGCTAATTTAGAGTATATCTAAATATTATTACCCATCTTTTGAGGAGTATTTCTATGTTGTGGTTTTTCTTTTGTGTAGCCATTCTTATTCTTGGTTACTTTATTTATGGAAAAATTATCGAAAAAATCTTTGTCATTAATCCAAAACGTCAAACACCAGCCTATCAAATAAATGATGGTGTGGATTATATGCCAATGTCAAAAACTAAGATTTGGTTAATTCAATTGTTGAATATTGCTGGTACTGGCCCAATTTTTGGCCCTATTCTTGGTGCATTATACGGACCTGTCGCGATGTTATGGATTGTACTAGGCTGTATTTTTGCTGGGGCAGTACATGATTATTTCTGCGGTATGTTGAGTATCCGTCATGGTGGTGCAACAATGCCATATTTAGCTGGTAAATTCTTAGGTCGTCCTGTAAAAGTATTTATTAACACATTAGCTCTTGTACTTTTATTATTAGTAGGTGTTGTGTTTGTATCAAGCCCAGCTCAATTAATGGGTACGATTACCATGGACTTATTGGGCGCATCTCAAGGAGCGTTACAATTAGGTGATGCTGAAGCTGTTCATCATGCAGTTGAAGCCGGTGGTATCAAAGTATGGGGAATGGATAAAGCAACTGTTGTTGCAGTTTGGACGATTATTATCTTTGCTTACTATATTCTTGCGACTTTATTACCGATCGACAAAATTATCGGTCGAATCTATCCACTCTTTGGCGCATTATTGCTATTTATGTCTGTGGGTATGGTGTATGGCTTAGTTTCTGCACACTTTAGTGCGGTTGATCCTATTGAGTTCTTCCGTACTATCAATGCAGATGGTCAAGGTTTAACTTTAGAGAAATTCACGCAAAACTTCCAAGTGAAAGGTGATGTTCCAATTTGGCCATTATTGTTCTTAACTATTTCTTGTGGTGCATTATCTGGTTTCCATGCAACTCAAACTCCTTTAATGGCGCGTTGTGCTGAAAATGAAAAAGAAGGCCGTTTTATCTTTTACGGTGCAATGATTGCTGAAGGTGTAATTGCGTTAATCTGGTGTATGGTTGGTCTTGCATTCTATGAAAACCCACAAGCGTTACAAGATGCAATTGCAGCAGGTTCACCATCTAAAGTTGTATATGACAGTTCATTACATTTCTTAGGTTTTGTTGGTGGTATTTTTGCTGTGTTAGGTGTGGTTGTTTTACCTATCACTTCTGGTGATACCGCATTCCGTGCTGCTCGTTTACAATTAGCGGAAATTTTCCATATTGACCAACGTTCATTATCTAAACGCTTATTAATTGCTGTACCACTATTCGTATTAGGCTATTTTGTTTCAACCATTGACTTTAGCGTATTATGGCGTTATTTCACTTGGGCAAACCAAATGACAGCAATGGTAATGTTATGGACAGCAGCTGCATATTTATATCGTTATCATAAATTCCATTGGGTTGCTTCTATTCCTGCTTGGTTTATTACCACAGTGTGTGCAACTTATTTATATTACAATCCAATTGGTTTCCACTTAGATTATCAATTGTCAGTATATTTAGGTTTGGCAACAACAGTAGTATGTATCATATTATTCTTTACGTTACTTAAACCATTCGGTGATCGTGACGAAGAAGCTTATGTGAATAATTAATTAAGAACATCTGGTTGAAAAAAGCCGTTTGGGATATTTTCTCAAACGGCTTTTTATTTTGATAAAAAATAGGGTTATATCAGGGATAATCGCTTGCAACTTAAGCAAACAAATTATAAACTTACGTAGATGTGGAGAAAAGTGGTGTTTTGTGGAGATTTTTAGAAAAATTTCTCAAAATAAGTTTAATTTTGAAGGCGTAATATGTTTCGTGGTGCAACAGCGGTTAATTTAGATTCTAAGGGACGCGTAGCGATCCCAACCCGCTATCGCTCTGAAATTCTTGAAAAGAACCAAGGGCAAATGGTTTGTACCGTCGATATTCGCCAACCTTGTCTTTTACTTTATCCCCTTGATGAATGGGAAAAAATCGAACAAAAACTTCTCGAACTTTCTAATTTTGATCCTACCCAACGCCGTTTGCAACGAGTAATGCTTGGTCATGCCACTGAATGTGAGATGGATGCTCAGGGCCGTATTTTGCTTAGTGGACCATTACGCCAACATGCAAAATTAGAAAAAGGTTTAATGTTAGTAGGACAACTTAATAAATTTGAAATTTGGAGTGCTGTAGAATGGCATGCTCAAATTGAAGAAGATATGGAAATTGGTTCAAGTGCAGACTTTGCGTCTGAGGCTCTGAAAGATTTCTCATTATAGAAAATGATTCACCGTTTTTTACTTTTATATTGTATTTATGGATACCGAAAATTCCTTTTCTTCACCTGAACATATCACAGTTTTACTTCACGAAGCCGTGAATGGCTTGGCATTGAAGGAAAATGGAATTTATATTGACGGTACTTTTGGCCGTGGTGGACATTCTCGCTTAATCCTTTCTAAATTATCCCCAAATGGTCGTCTTATTGGCGTTGACCGCGATCCTAGAGCCATTGCTGAAGCTCAAAAAATTCAAGACCCACGTTTTCAGATTGAACATAACAGCTTTTCTCATATTCCTGAAATTTGTGAAAAATTAAATTTGGTTGGCAAAATTGATGGTATTTTGCTTGATCTTGGCGTGTCATCTCCCCAGCTTGATGAAGCAGAACGTGGTTTTAGTTTTATGAAAGATGGCCCACTTGATATGCGTATGGACACGACTCAAGGTTTATCAGCAGCAGAATGGTTAAAACAAGTATCGGTTGAGGATTTAACTTGGGTTTTGAAAACTTTTGGCGAGGAGCGTTTTGCTAAACGTATTGCCACTGCTATTGTTGATTACAACAAAAGTGCGGCCAAAAATGGCACAGAATTTTTATCACGTACTAGTCAATTAGCTGAGCTTATTTCACAAGCGGTACCTTTTAAAGATAAACATAAACATCCTGCGACTCGTAGTTTCCAGGCCATTCGTATTTTCATCAATTCAGAACTAGACGAATTGGAAAGTGTACTCAATTCTGCTTTAGACATGTTAGCGCCAGAAGGGCGTTTATCAATTATTAGTTTCCATTCTTTGGAAGATAGAATGGTGAAACATTTTATGAAAAAACAAAGTAAAGGTGAGGATATCCCTAAAGGTTTACCATTGCGAGAAGACCAAATTCAACGTAATCAGAAATTAAAACTAATTGGTAAAGCAATTCAACCAAGTGAGGCGGAAATTCAAGCAAATCCTCGTTCAAGAAGTGCAGTATTGCGTGTAGCGGAGAGAATTTAGTGATGTCTGAAAATAATAAACCTCGTTATCCGTTACAGCAGATTTTAGTTGAAGATTTATTTTCTTCAAATAAGTTAATTGTTTTCTTATTAATAGCAATTTTGGTATCCGCAATGGGCGCTATTTGGGTGACGCATAAAACACGTCAGTTAATTTCTGAAAATGGTGCACTTATTTTACAACGGCAAGCGCTTGAAAATGAATATCGAAATTTACAGGTGCAGGAAGCGACTGAAGGGGATAGCACAAGAGTAGAATCTATTGCTGTAGGTACTTTAAAAATGAAACCTTTAACGACAGAACAAGAAGTTGAGATTAGAGAATAATAGGTAAAAAGATGGTTAAATTCAATTCTTCTCGTAAATCAAATAAGTCTAAAAAAACAATTAGAAAATTAACCGCACCTGAAGCCGTGAAACATAACAAACCGAAAATGGTGTTTGATAAATGTTTTATGCGTGGACGTTATATTATTTCGGTATTTTTTGTTTTTCTTGGTTTGTGTGCATTGGTAGCTCGTGCTGGTTATGTCCAATCTATTAATGCTGATACCTTATCTGGCGAGGCAGATAAACGCTCGTTACGTAAAGATGAAATTCTTTCAGTGCGTGGTTCAATTTTAGATCGTAATGGGCAATTATTATCAGTAAGTGTCCCGATGAGTGCAATAGTAGCTGATCCCAAAACGATGTTAAAAGAAGATGCTTTAGCGGATAAAGAGCGTATTAATGCATTAGCACAAGAGATAGGAATGAGTAGCAATGACTTGATTAAAAAAATTGAGAAAAATTCAAAATCAGGTTATTTGTATTTGGCTCGTCAAGTAGAGTCAAATAAAGCAGATTATATTAAAAAATTAAACGTTAAAGGCGTTTTCTTAGAAACTGAACATCGTCGTTTTTATCCACGTGTAGAAGAAGCTGCACATTTAGTTGGTTATACTGATATTGATGGGAATGGTATAGAAGGGATAGAGAAAAGTTTTAATACCATGCTTGTGGGGAAAGATGGTTCACGCACAGTACGTAAAGATAAGCGAGGTAACATTGTTGAACACATTTCTGATGAAAAAAAATATGATGCGCAAGATGTTACGTTAAGTATTGATGAAAAATTACAATCTATGGTGTATCGTGAAATTAAAAAAGCGGTATCAGAAAATAATGCTGAATCAGGTACAGCTGTATTAGTTGATGTTCGTACAGGAGAAGTATTAGCCATGGCTACTGCGCCATCCTATAACCCGAATAATCGTGTTGGCGTTAAATCAGAATTAATGCGTAATCGTGCTATTACGGATACCTTTGAGCCGGGTTCTACTGTAAAGCCTTTAGTTGTGTTAACTGCACTTCAACGTGGTGTAGTTCGTCGTGATGAAGTTATTAATACGGGGTCTTTTACAGTAAGTGGAAAAGAAATTGTAGACGTAGCACCACGTGCGCAACAAACATTAGATGAAATATTAATTAATTCAAGTAACCGTGGTGTAAGTCGCCTTGCGTTACGTATGCCCCCAAGTGCCTTGATGGAAACCTATCAAAATGCAGGTTTAGGTAAGTCGACAGATTTGGGATTGATTGGTGAACAGGCTGGGATTTTAAATGCCAATCGTAAACGTTGGGCGGATATTGAACGTGCAACGGTTTCTTATGGTTATGGTATTACTGCAACACCACTCCAAATAGCTAGAGCTTATGCAACGCTTGGTAGCTTCGGTATTTATCGTCCACTCTCTATTACAAAAGTTGATCCACCTGTAATAGGGAAACGAGTTTTTTCTGAAAAAATCACGAAGGATATTGTCGGTATTTTAGAAAAAGTAGCGATTAAAAATAAGCGAGCGATGGTTGAAGGATATCGTGTTGGTGTAAAAACGGGTACAGCACGTAAATTAGAGAATGGTCATTATGTGAATAAATACGTTGCATTCACAGCGGGGATTGCACCAATTAGTGATCCACGTTATGCCTTAGTCATTTTGATTAACGATCCAAAAGCTGGGGAATATTATGGTGGTGCGGTTTCAGCTCCTGTGTTCTCTAGTATTATGGGTTATGCATTACGTGCTAACGGAATTCCACAAGATGCGGAACCAACAGAAAAAACAATGAAAAGTGCGAAACGCATTGTATATGTTGGTGAGCGTAAGAATGAAAAAATGAATTAAGGAAAAATAATGAAAAAACTCACCGCACTTTTTGATTTACCTGAATTAAAGGATGAGATAGAACTCCATAATATGGTATTGGATAGCCGTAAAGTTAAAACAGGGGATCTTTTTGTAGCAATAAAAGGACATCAAGTCGATGGAAATCAATTTATTGATTCGGCTATTCACTTTGGTGCAAGTGCGGTGCTTTCTGAGACGGAATTATCTAGCGAGCATTTAACAGTAATATTTATTGGGAATGTGCCAGTAGTTAAGTTTTATCAACTTGCACGCCATCTTTCGTTGTTGGCAGATATTTTTTATGATTCGCCTTCTAAGAAATTAACGCTTGTTGGCGTAACTGGGACAAATGGCAAGACTACTATTTCTCAATTATTAGCACAATGGGCGGAGCTATTAGGCCATCGTGCGGCAGTAATGGGAACAATTGGTAATGGACTTTTAGGTGCCGTAGTTGAGGCTAAGAATACGACAGGGTCTGCGGTAGAACTTCAGTCTTCCCTTGCCAAATTTAGACAAGATGGAGCCGATTTCGCTGCAATTGAGGTTTCATCACATGGTTTAGCCCAATATCGAGTAGAAGCATTACATTTTAAGGCCGCTATTTTTACAAATCTAACTCGTGATCATCTTGATTATCATCAAACAATGGAAAATTATGCTTCCGCTAAAAAACGCTTATTCACCGAATTAGATACGCAAATTAAAGTGATTAATGTGGATGATGAGATTGGCTGCCAATGGTTAAGTGAATTGCCTGATGCGATTGCAGTTAGTACAAGCACCGATTTCCAAGCAAACTCACATCAATGGATGAAGGCAACAAATATCCACTATCATGCTCAAGGCGCAGAGATTACTTTTGAATCTAGCTGGGGTAATGGCGTATTGCATAGTCCATTAATCGGTGCTTTCAATGTAAGCAATTTGTTATTAGTGATGACCACGTTATTATCATTTGGTTACCCATTGGAAAATTTACTCGCTACGGCGAAATCTTTGAAAGGAGTATGTGGAAGAATGGAAATGATTCAGTATCCAAACAAGCCAACGGTCATCGTTGATTATGCTCACACCCCTGATGCATTAGAGAAGGCATTACTTGCAGCACGGGAGCACTGTCAAGGTGAATTATGGTGCATTTTTGGCTGTGGCGGTGATCGCGATCGAGGTAAACGTCCATTAATGGCAAAAGTGGCAGAACAATTTGCTGATAAAGTTATCGTGACAAAAGATAACCCGCGATCAGAGCCTTATAAACAAATTGAGGATGATATTGTTTCTGGTTTTATTAATATGGATAAAGTGGGTATTATTCCTGATAGAGAACAAGCTATCCAATTTGCAATTGAAAGTACTATTGAAAATGATGTAATTTTAATTGCGGGTAAAGGTCATGAGCATTATCAAATTATTGGTAATGAAGTGATTTCATTTTCTGATCAAGATGTAGCACATGATTTTTTAAAGTAAAATAATAACAATTAAATTATGATTAAACTCTCTACTGAACAATTAGCACAGATTCTTCAAGCTAAATTAATTGGCGATAAAAATGTGCAAGTTGAAGAAATTAATACAGATACCCGAAAAAGTGTATCAAATAGTTTATTTTTTGCGTTGAAAGGCGAAAAGTTTGATGCTCACCAATATCTTGAACAAGCGGTAGTACAAGGTGCGGTAGCCGTTGTTGTTCAGCAAGAAAATTCTTCCATTTCTGTTCCACAACTGGTGGTTAAGGATACTCGAATTGCTTTGGGCGAACTTGCAAAATGGTTACGTGAGAAAATTAATCCGCGTACTGTCGCGATGACAGGGTCTTCTGGTAAAACTACGGTAAAAGAAATGACGGCGAGTATTTTGCAACATACTGCTGGTGATTCGGAAGCAATACTTTTTACCAATGGTAATTTTAATAATGATATTGGTGTGCCTTTAACCCTTCTTCGCTTAACAGAAAAACATCGTTTCGCTGTGATCGAACTTGGTGCAAATCATCAAGGTGAAATTGATTACACCACAAAATTAGCTCAACCTGATGCCGCATTGATTAATAATATTGCGCCTGCGCATTTAGAGGGCTTTGGTTCTTTAGAGGGCGTTGCACAAGCTAAAGGTGAGATTTATCGTGGTTTAACATCGAATGGCGTGGCGATTATTAATGCAGAACATAACCATTTAGATTTTTGGCAAAAAGAAATCGGTGAACATGAAATTCAATATTTCAACGGTAAAGATTATTCTGCAAAAAATATTCATCATACTGCTCAAGGCTCCACTTTTACACTTATTTCCCCACAAGGTGAAATGGAGATTAACTTACCTTACCTTGGTGAACATAATGTAAAAAATGCCTTGGCTGCTACCGCACTTGCGATGAATGTCGGTGCAACCCTTACGGATGTAAAAGCTGGATTAGAACAACGTTCACAAGTGAAAGGACGTTTATTCCCAATTCAAGTAACGCCTAATTTATTGTTATTAGATGATACTTATAACGCAAATAAAGATTCTCTGTGTGCTGCGATTGATGTTTTAAAAAGTTATGAAGCTTTCCGTATTTTGTGTGTCGGTGATATGAAAGAGTTGGGGGAAAACTCTCTCGCTATTCACCGTGAAGTAGGACAACATGCCAACTCGGCAAATTTAAATTTAGTTTGTTCTTATGGCAACGAAAGTGCGGTTATTTCTGAGGCTGTTTCGGGTAAGCATTTTACTGATAAGGTGGAAATGGTTGATTTTCTTGTGCCATTGATTGAAACACAATTACAACAAAATAACAAAGTCGTGGTGCTAGGAAAAGGCTCGCGCTCAATGAAAATGGAAGATGTGATTTATTCATTAAAGGATAAAATTAAATGTTAGTCTGGCTTGCTGAATATCTTATTCGTTATGAAACCGCATTTAATGCGATTTCTTATATTACCGTCCGTGCAATTCTTGCATTATTAACCGCACTTTTTATCTCACTTTGGATTGGTCCAAAAGTGATCAAACGTTTACAGATCTTAAAGTTTGGCCAAGAAGTGCGAAATGATGGTCCTGAAAGTCACTTTGCAAAAAAAGGCACCCCTACTATGGGCGGAGTGATGATTTTATTCTCTATTGGCGTAAGTACGTTATTATGGGCAAATCTTGCTAATCCTTATATTTGGGTTTGCTTATTTGTATTATTTGGATATGGTGCAATTGGTTTTGTGGATGATTTCCGTAAAATTACCCGTAAAAACACGGATGGTTTGATTGCGCGTTGGAAATATTTTTGGATGTCTGTTGTGGCATTAGTGGCAATCCTTTGGCTTTATTGGCTTGGCCACGACACTGATGCCACCCGTTTAGTGATTCCATTCTTTAAAGACATTATGCCTCAATTAGGTTTGTTCTATATTGTGTTGTCTTACTTTGTGATTGTTGGAACCGGTAATGCGGTGAATTTAACAGATGGTTTGGATGGATTGGCGATAATGCCAACCGCGCTTGTCGCAGGTGCGTTTGCGTTAATTGCATGGGCGACGGGTAACGTGAATTTCGCAGAATACTTGCACATCCCATACATTAAATATAGTTCTGAGGTGGTTGTATTTTGTACAGCCATTGTTGGTGCAGGGCTAGGATTCTTATGGTTCAATACTTATCCAGCACAAGTCTTTATGGGCGATGTAGGTTCCCTTGCATTAGGCGGCGCGCTTGGTGTCGTGGCAATCCTAGTTCGTCAGGAATTTTTGCTTGTGATAATGGGCGGGGTGTTTGTTGTTGAAGCGCTCTCTGTTATTTTGCAAGTGGGATCTTATAAGTTACGCAAACAACGCATTTTTAGAATGGCACCGATTCACCATCATTTTGAATTGAAGGGATGGCCAGAGCCAAGAGTCATTATTCGGTTTTGGATTATTTCCTTAATGTTGGTGTTGATGGGATTGGTAACCTTGAAGTTACGTTAATAAATATAGCTAGGTTCGCTCTTTCAGTTTTTGAAAGGGCGACCTTTTTACGTTAGTAAAGGAAATTTATATTTCCATCCATAATATAATTTTAGAATTTATAGCAATTAAGAAGAAAGAAAATGAACGCCTATCAAAACAAAAATATTACTATCATCGGGCTTGGCAAAACAGGTCTTTCTTGCGTGGATTATCTCTTATCCCAACAGGCTAATATTCGAGTGATTGATACCCGAAAAAATCCTACTGGTGTTGATAAACTTCCTCAAAATATCCCTCTTCATACTGGTAGTTTAAATCAGGAATGGTTACTGGAAAGCGATATGATCGTTATCAGCCCAGGGCTTGCGGTAAAAACACCTGAAATTCAAACCGCACTTAAAGCTGGCGTAGAAGTAATTGGTGATATTGAATTATTCTGCCGTGCGGCGACGAAGCCAATTGTCGGGATTACCGGTTCAAATGGAAAAAGTACTGTGACTACCTTGGTTTATGAAATGGCGAAAGCTGCTGGTGTGAAAGTTGGTATGGGGGGAAATATTGGGATTCCCGCTTTGTCATTGTTGAATGAAGATTGTGAACTTTATGTATTAGAGCTGTCTAGTTTTCAGCTTGAAACAACTTACAGCTTAAAATCTGCGGCTGCAACTGTCTTAAACGTGACTGAAGATCATATGGATCGTTATGTGGATTTAGAAGATTATCGCCAAGCAAAATTACGCATTTATCATAATGCTGAGGTCGGCGTTTTGAATAATGAGGATAAGCTGACTTTTGGTGAAGATGAAAATCAAGCGAAACAAACCATTTCTTTTGCGGAAAAGTCAGCAGATTATTGGCTAAAAACGGAAAACGGCAAGCAATACTTAATGGCAAAAGATGAAGTAATTTTGCCTTGTGAAGAAGCAACATTAGTCGGTCGCCATAATTATATGAATATTTTGGCGGCAACGGCATTGGCACAAGCTGTTGGTATTAATTTAGATTCAATTCGTACCGCACTTCGTCATTTCAAAGGGCTAGACCATCGTTTTCAATTAGCGTATCAGGCTAATGGCATTCGTTGGATTAATGATTCTAAAGCAACAAATGTGGGGAGTACAGTTGCCGCATTAGCTGGCCTTTATGTGGAAGGCAAATTGCATTTGTTGTTAGGCGGTGATGGAAAAGGAGCTGATTTTTCAGAATTAGCTGAATTAATTAATCAACCACACATTATTTGTTATTGTTTTGGTCGAGATGGTTCACAATTAGCGAAACTTTCTCCACAAAGTCACTTATTTGAAACAATGGGGCAGGCAATTGAATTTTTACGCCCTATATTGTGTGTAGGTGATATGGTATTATTGTCTCCTGCTTGTGCAAGTTTAGATCAGTTTACCTCTTTTGAAAAACGTGGTGAAGAATTTACACGTTTGGCTCAACTTAATAACGTATAGAATATATGGAATTATTACAAAAGCTCAAAAAAAATTACGATGAGTGGACTCGTATTACCCCACAAGGACTATTATATGATCGTGCTCTATTCTGGCTATTTGTAATTTTGCTTTTGATTGGTCTTATTGCAGTGACATCCGCTTCCATTCCTTATAGCTCAAGACTATTCAATGATCCGTTTTACTTTGCCAAACGTGATGCACTCTATGTCTGCTTATCTTTAGCAACTTGCTACAGCATGTTGTATTTACCTTCTGAAAGGTTAGAAAGATGGCATGCAAAAATTTTCTGGGTTGCGGTAGTATTGCTCGTAGCTGTGTTATTTATTGGCACTTCGGTAAACGGTGCTAAACGTTGGATTTCTTTAGGTATTTTGAATTTTCAGCCTGCAGAATTTGCAAAATTAGCCCTAACTTGTTTTTTAGCAAGCTATTTTACTCGTCGTTATGATGAAGTACGTGGTCGTAAATTTAGTGCGGTGAAGCCATTTATTGTTATGGGTGTAATGGGGATGTTCCTGTTGGTTCAGCCAGATATGGGAAGTACCGTGGTGCTCTTTGTAATAACTTTCTGTATGCTATTTATTGTTGGCGCACACTTTTTTCAATTTGTTTTATTAGTGGCTACAGGGGGGGTACTAGGTGCATGGTTGATTATTTCAGCATCTTATCGTTTGAAACGATTTACAGGTTTTTTAGATCCTTTTAAAGATCCATACGGTACAGGTTTCCAATTAACTAATTCTCTTATGGCATTTGGTCGAGGTGAGATTACTGGTGAGGGACTGGGTAATTCAATTCAAAAACTAGATTATTTACCCGAAGCGCATACAGACTTTATCATGGCGATTATTGGCGAAGAGTTTGGCTTGATTGGTATTATTATTGTTGTCACTTTATTGGGATTACTTATATTTCGCGCTTTGAAAATTGGTAAAGAGTCTTTGATATTAGAGCAACGTTTTCGAGGTTTTTTTGCATTAGGAATTGGCTTTTGGATTTTTTTCCAAGGATTTGTCAATTTAGGTATGGCTCTTGGCATGTTACCAACTAAAGGTTTAACTTTCCCTCTTGTCAGCTATGGTGGCTCTAGTATTATTATTATGTCAGCAACGATTGGTATTTTATTACGTATAGATCATGAAAATCGCCTACTCCGAGCTGGCCAAGCACGTTTGCGTGATGATTAGAGACATAAAGATGAAAAATAAAAAATTATTAGTAATGGCCGGTGGAACTGGCGGACATGTTTTTCCAGCAATAGCTGTCGCACAAACTTTACAGAAACAAGGATGGGATATTTGTTGGTTAGGTACAAAAGATAGGATGGAGGCCCAGCTTGTACCTAAGTACGGTATTCCAATTTATTTTATTCAAATTTCTGGATTGCGTGGTAAAGGCTTAAAAGCCTTACTTACTGCACCTTTTGCTATTTTACGCGCAATCCTACAAGCAAAAAAATTATTCAACATGAGAAACCTGATGCCGTACTTGGTATGGGCGGATATGTGTCAGGTCCTGGTGGTATTGCTGCGAAGCTTTGTGGTGTACCAGTTATTTTGCATGAGCAAAATGCGATAGCGGGATTAACGAATAAGTGGTTAGCTAAAATTGCGAAGCGTGTATTGCAGGCTTTTCCAACGGCTTTTCCAAATGCAGAGGTTGTTGGGAATCCTGTTCGACAAGATTTATTTCAGATGTCTAATCCTGAAATCCGTTTTTCTGAACGTGGGGATAAATTACGTGTTTTAGTGGTAGGGGGAAGCCAAGGGGCGAGAGTATTGAATCATACGTTACCAAAAGTTTTCTCTAAACTCGAGAATAAATTAGATATTCGCCATCAAGTAGGGAAAGGTGTAGTAGATGAAGTGAAAGCGCTTTATGCAGAAAATGCTCATCGAGTTAAAATAACAGAGTTTATTGATGATATGGCAGAAGCTTATTCTTGGGCGGATGTGGTGATTTGTCGTTCAGGTGCATTAACGGTTTGCGAAATTGCCGCAGTTGGTGCAGCAGCCATTTTTGTACCTTTCCAACATAAAGATCGCCAGCAATATTTGAATGCTAAATATTTGGCTGATGTTGGTGCCGCAAAAATTGTGGAGCAAGTTGATTTAACGCCTGATATTTTGGTGAACTATTTGAAAAATTTCTCACGTGAAAATTTATTGCAAATGGCAATCAAAGCAAAAGAAATGGCGACACCATTATCAGCACAACGAGTTGCAGATGTAATCATTGAAAATTCAAAGTAATAACAAAAACATTGTGAGTTTTAACCGCACTTTAGTATTTTGCCGATAGGTCAAAAAGGAAATATAAATGAAACATTCCCACGAAGAAATTAGAAAAATTATTCCTGAAATGCGCCGTGTACAACAAATCCATTTTATTGGTATTGGTGGTGCGGGAATGAGTGGTATCGCTGAGATTTTATTAAATGAGGGCTATCAAATCTCTGGTTCAGATATTGCCGATAGCGTTGTTACTCAACGTTTAGTGCAGGCTGGGGCGCAAATTTATATTGGTCATGCCGTAGAGAATATAGAAGGCGCAAGTGTTGTTGTTGTGTCAAGTGCGATTCATGAAGATAATCCTGAGCTTATTGCTGCTAAGGAGAAACGTATCCCAGTTATTCAACGCGCACAAATGCTAGCTGAAATTATGCGTTTTCGTCATGGTATTGCTGTTGCAGGAACACACGGGAAGACGACTACCACTGCTATGATTTCCATGATTTATACCCAGGCAAAACTTGATCCAACCTTTGTAAATGGAGGATTGGTAAAATCTGCGGGTAAAAATGCGCATCTTGGTGCGAGTCGCTATTTAATTGCGGAGGCGGATGAAAGTGATGCTTCATTTTTACATTTGCAACCTATGGTTTCAGTGGTGACTAATATGGAACCCGATCATATGGATACGTATGAAGGCGATTTTGAGAAAATGAAAGCGACCTATGTCAAGTTTCTACATAATTTACCATTCTATGGTTTAGCCGTGATGTGTGCAGATGATCCTGTATTAATGGAACTTGTACCAAAAGTTGGCCGTCAAGTCATTACCTATGGGTTCAGTGAGCATGCGGATTATCGCATTGAAGATTATGAACAGACTGGTTTCCAAGGACATTATGTAGTGATTTGTCCAAATGGTGAACGTATCAATGTATTATTAAATGTGCCAGGTAAACATAATGCCTTAAATGCAACGGCAGCATTGGCGGTAGCAAAAGAAGAAGGTATTGATAATGAAGCTATCTTAGAAGCATTAGCTGATTTCCAAGGGGCTGGTCGCCGATTCGATCAATTAGGTGAATTTATTCGTCCTAATGGAAAGGTACGTTTAGTAGATGATTATGGCCATCACCCAACAGAAGTTGGTGTAACCATTAAAGCTGCACGAGAAGGATGGGGCGATAAACGAATTGTGATGATTTTCCAACCTCATCGTTATTCTCGTACTCGAGATTTATTTGATGATTTCGTTCAGGTACTTTCTCAAGTTGATGCGTTAATTATGCTTGATGTTTATGCAGCAGGAGAAGCCGCAATTGTCGGTGCGGATAGTAAATCACTTTGCCGTTCTATTCGTAATTTGGGAAAAGTTGATCCAATTTTAGTTTCTGATACATCACAATTAGGTGATGTGCTTGATCAAATTATTCAAGACGGTGATTTAATTCTAGCGCAAGGTGCGGGAAGTGTGAGTAAAATTTCTCGTGGTTTGGCTGAATCTTGGAAAAATTAATATAGGCTCTTGGTTATTTATAATCATCCTCTGTTGAGGAACGGCTACATTTCCCATGAAATAGAACAGAAAGAAATCTAGGATATATTTTCCCTAGGTAATGACGAATAGGATAAAAAATGAACTTAAAAAAAGAAAAAATTGCTGTATTACTAGGCGGTACATCTGCTGAGCGAGAAGTGTCTCTTCAATCAGGGAAAGCCGTATTAGAAGCTTTATTGAATCAGGGGTATAACGCTCATCCAGTAGATCCTAAAGAATACCCTGTTGCAAACCTTAAAAATGATGGTTTTGATCGAGTATTTAATATTTTACACGGTCGTGGTGGTGAAGATGGCACAATGCAAGGTTTATTAGAGCAAATTGGTTTGCCTTATACTGGTTGTGGCGTGATGGCTTCTGCGTTGACGATGGATAAAATGCGTACAAAAATGCTATGGAAGGCGTTTGGTTTACCTGTCGCTGAAATGGAAGTGGTTACGCGTGAAACTTTTAATAATCTTAATTCTGAAGAGGTTGTGGCAAGACTGGGCTTACCATTAATGGTAAAACCGTCTTTAGAAGGATCTAGTGTGGGATTAACAAAAGTGAAAACCGTAGAAGCTCTAAAAAGTGCGGTAGAATTTGCCCTTAAATTTGATAATACAATTTTGATTGAAGAGTGGCTTGCTGGAGATGAGTTAACTGTACCGGTATTAGATGGAAAGGTTTTACCTGCTATTCGTATTGTACCTGAAGGCGAGTTTTATGATTATGAGGCAAAATACATTTCAGATAATACACAATATTTTTGCCCTGCAGGTTTAACGCCTGAACGTGAACAAGAATTAGCGTTATTAGTGAAACGTGCTTATGATGCAGTAGGTTGTCGTGGTTGGAGCCGTATTGATGTCATGTGTGATTCAAAAGGTAATTTCCGTTTAGTGGAAGTGAATACAAACCCAGGTATGACTAGTCATAGTTTATTTCCTAAATCAGCTGCGACAGTCGGGATTTCTTTTGAGCAACTTGTCGTGAAAATTTTGGAGTTAAGTGCATAATATGAACATTCTGAAAGGGAATACACCACAGAATATTCGTTTTGGCGAAAAAAAGTCCAAGTATTATTTTCACATCCGGGCTTTCTTTGCTTTGTTAGGCGCTTTGCTTGTGTTTAGCGTATATATTAATTGGCAAACACTTTTAGAAAAAATGGATG
This sequence comes from Haemophilus sp. oral taxon 036, assembly GCF_002998595.1. NCBI lineage: Bacteria > Pseudomonadati > Pseudomonadota > Gammaproteobacteria > Pasteurellales > Pasteurellaceae > Haemophilus > Haemophilus sp. oral taxon 036. The sequence goes on along the minus strand of NZ_CP027235.1, from coordinate 303,915 downwards.
ACAAACCCATGGGGGCATTTGCACTTATGGGGCAGAAAACATTTACGACAGATCCAGATATAAAAGAAAGTCTATTAAAAATGGGATCGTTAAAAGGCTTCTGGGGACAGGATGTTGAGCCTATTCAGGCTCAAATAGAAGCTTTGCCTTGGGTTAAGAATGCAGTTGTTCGGAAAATATGGCCAAATCGTTTAAGCATTTGGGTAACTGAATATCAGCCTGTAGCATTTTGGAATCATAACCAGTTAGTCACACAAGATGGTGTTGTATTTCAGCTTCCTTTTGAAAGGTTGAATAAGCAAACGTTACCTTATTTAGGAGGGCCAGATTATCAAAGCTTAAAAGTTTTGGAGGCATGGAATCAAATTTATGCTGATTTTAAAGCCAAGAATTTAATGGCAAAAGGCATGACAATTGATGAGCGTGGTGCATGGCAGGTTACGCTTGATAATGATATTGTGTTAAGATTAGGCAGAGGTGAGTGGAAATCGAAACTGGAGCGCTTTGTAACGATTTATCCACAAATTGATGTACCAGAAAATAAAAAAATAGATTATGTAGATTTACGATATACGGCAGGTGCTGCTGTAGGTATGGCAGATAAATAAAAATAACTAGGTGCAAAAATGGTTAAAGGTGTGGAAGCAAAAACGATTGTAGGATTAGAAGTTGGCACGTCAAAAGTTGTCGCAGTTGTTGGGGAAGTTTTCCCTGATGGTGTGGTAAATGTTCTTGGGATGGGAAGTTGCCCATCAAAAGGTATTGATCGTGGCAGTATTACTGATCTTGATGCTGTCGTCAATTCGATTCAACGTGCGATTGAAGGCGCTGAATCCATGGCAGACTGCCAAATTATGAGTGTGACTTTAGCAATTACAGGTGAGCATATTCAAAGCTTAAATGAAAGCGGCTTTGTCCCTATTTCTGATCGCGAAGTAACACAAGATGAAATTGATGCAGCACTTCACACTGCAAGTTCGATTAAATTGCCAGAAGGATTATCTTTATTACATATTATTCCACAAGAATATGCAGTAGATCGTCAATTTAATATCAAGAATCCTCTTGGTTTACAAGGTGTTCGATTAAAAGCTCAAGTGCACTTAATAGCTTGCCATCAAGATTGGCAAAATAACTTAAAAAAAGCTGTTGAACGTTGTGGTTTACAGGTTGATAAAGTTGTATTTTCTGGTTTTGCTGCTACCCATTCAGTATTAACTGAAGATGAAAAAGATTTAGGGGTATGCTTAATTGACTTTGGCGCAGGTACAATGAATGTGATGGTTTATACTAATGGTGCTTTGCGTTTTAGTAAGGTAATTCCTTATGCTGGGAATATTGTGACAAATGATATTGCACACGCTTGTACCATTTCTCGTGCAGAAGCTGAGCGTGTTAAAGTTAATTATGCAAGTGCATTTTATCCAGCACGTTTGCATGGCGATAAAAAAATTGAAGTGGCAAGTATTGGTGGTCGAGCACCTCGTTCTTTAACTAAAAGTGATTTATCCTTAATTACATCTGCGCGTTATACTGAACTTTTAGGTGTAGTAAAAGATGAATTAGATAAATTAAAAAAAGAATTAGAAGCAAAACATATTAAATTTGAATTAATTGCAGGTGTTGTGATTACCGGCGGTGGCGCACAAATTGAAGATTTAAAAGAATGTGCTTCAGATGTATTTAATTGCCAAGTACGTATTGGTAGCCCGTTAAATATTACTGGTTTAACGGATTATGTTAGTCGTCCACAATATTCTACAGTAGTAGGATTATTACAATATAATCAAAGCAATAGTGATGATGATTTAATTTCGGGTAGTGATGATTCAGAGAGTGGTGTTTGGCAGCCAATTTGGCAAGGAATTAAAAAAATTGTCAATAAAGTGCGGTCAGAATTTTGATTATTTTGATTTTTCATCTACAATAAAGAGAATTTAGGTTTTATATATTGGGTCAGTTTGTCTGATCATAACGGAGAACATCAATGCTATACCCTGAGTACCCTGAGTACGACAATTTTAACGAGTCCGGCGCACTGATTAAAGTCGTAGGTGTGGGAGGCGGTGGCGGTAATGCCGTCAACCATATGGTTATGAATATGGTGAAACAAGAAATGGGTGGTACCTACTTAGGGGAAAGCACATTAACATCGGAAGAGCATGGCCGCATTATTTTCTATGCAGTAAATACTGATGCACAAGCTCTACGTAAAAGCCATGTTCAACAAACTGTACAAATTGGTGGAGAGACGACTAAAGGTTTAGGTGCAGGGGCAAATCCAAATATTGGCCGTAAAGCAGCGGAAGATGATCAAGAAGAAATCCGTAAAATGCTTGAAGGTGCTGATATGGTCTTTATTGCAGCTGGTATGGGTGGCGGTACAGGTACGGGGGCGGCGCCTGTTGTAGCGAGAATTGCAAAAGAATTAGGTATTTTAACCGTAGCAGTTGTTACTAAGCCGTTTGCTTTTGAAGGCAAAAAACGTATGCAATTTGCTGAATTGGGTATTAAAGATTTAGCGCAATATGTTGATTCAATGATTATTATCCCAAATCAACAAATTCAAAAAGTTCTCCCTAAAAACGCTAAATTAATTGATGCATTTGCTGCAGCAAACGATGTATTACGTAATTCTGTAATGGGTATTTCAGATATGATTACCTCACCAGGTTTAATCAACGTAGACTTTGCTGATGTAAGAACTGTTATGTCAGAAATGGGACAAGCCATGATTGGCTTTGGTTCTGCTGTTGGTTCAGCGGGTGAAGGGCGTGCTGAAGAAGCCGCTCGTATTGCCGTACGTAATGATTTATTAGAGAAAATCGATCTTTCAAATGCAAAAGGTATTTTGGTGAATATCACTGCTGGTATGGATCTTTCTTTCGAAGAATTTAATATTGTTGGTGAAACGGTGGGTAGTTTTGCTTCTGAAGATGCGACTGTAGTGATTGGTACCAGCTTAGTGCCTGAAATGACGGACGAAATCCGAGTGACTATTGTTGCAACAGGATTGGGAGACATATCAGTTAATGAACCAATTCAAGTTGTTCGCCCAGTGCGCCAGCCACAAGATGTAAATATTGTGCCAGATATTCGTCGTCCGGAACCGGTTGAAGAAACTAAAACAGTAGAAGAGGAATATCATCGTCCGCTTGATAAACCTATTACAGATCGTTTAGATATGTTTAAAAACAATGCTTTCTTTAACCCAGCAGCACAACGTGATGAAAATTCATCAAATTGATATAGTATTGCCTGAAATTAAGGGTAAATAATATGATTAAACAAAGAACATTAAAACAAAGCATTAAGGTCACTGGTGTGGGCTTGCATAGTGGCAAAAAGGTAACATTAACTTTACGCCCTGCAATGCCAAATACAGGGGTTGTATATTACCGTACAGATTTAAATCCAGCTGTGGCATTTCCTGCTGATCCTAATTCTGTGCGTGATACTATGCTTTGTACTGCCTTAATAAATGAGAAAGGTGTGCGTATTTCAACAGTTGAGCATTTAAATGCTGCATTAGCAGGCCTTGGTATTGATAATATTATTATTGAAGTCGATGCTCCAGAAATTCCTATTATGGATGGTAGTGCAAGCCCATTTATTTATTTATTATTGGATGCGGGTATTGAAGAACAAAACGCAGCGAAGAAATTTATTCGTATTAAAGAATATGTACGTGTAGAAGACGGTGATAAGTGGGCTGAATTTAAGCCTTATAATGGTTTCCGCTTAAATTTCACTATTGATTTTGATCATCCTGCGATTGGTAAAAACGTACGTAATTATGATATGGAATTTTCGGCTCAAGCATTTGTTCATCAAATAAGCCGAGCAAGAACCTTTGGTTTTATGAAAGATATTGAATATCTCCAATCTCAAGGTCTGGCATTAGGCGGTAGCCTTGATAATGCCATCGTATTAGATGATTATCGTATTCTTAACGAGGATGGATTACGTTTCAAAGATGAATTAGTACGCCATAAAATGTTAGATGCGATCGGCGATCTTTACATGGCTGGCTATAACATCATTGGTGATTTCAAAGCTTATAAATCAGGACATGGTTTGAATAATAAATTGCTTCGCGCTGTTTTAGCTAATCAAGAAGCGTGGGAATTTGTCACCTTTGAAGATAAAGCTCAAGTACCGCAAGGGTATGTAGCGCCTGTTCAAGTATTGATTTAATTCTTTTTTTGTTGAAAAAGCTATATTTCTGATAAGAAGTATAGCTTTTTTATTTAGTACGTATTTTAATTGTAAAGCGCAAAAGCGCGGTTAATTTCGGGAAGATTTTATAGGAAAACATTATGGCATTAGAATTATCAGAAATTCGGCAACAAATTACACAAATTGATCGTAGTTTGTTGAAGTTGCTGTCAGAACGTCATCGCTTAGCTTTTGATGTTGTAAGAAGCAAAGAAGTCACTCAAAAGGCTTTACGAGATGTTGAGCGTGAACAAGCGCTTTTGCAAGAATTGATTCAATTTGCTGAAAATGAGAACTATCAACTTGAGGCTCAATATATCACATCAATTTTTCAAAAAATCATTGAAGATTCAGTATTAACGCAGCAAGTTTACCTACAAAATAAATTAAATGAACAGCGTAGCCAAAATTTACATATTGCATTTTTAGGGAAACGTGGATCTTATTCTAATCTTGCGGCAAGGAATTATGCGGCACGTTACCAAAAACAATTTATTGAATTAGGCTGTCAATCTTTTGAGCAAGTATTTGAAAAAGTACAAAATGGTGAGGCTGATTTTGGTATCCTTCCTTTAGAAAATACTACTTCGGGTGCGATTAATGAAGTTTATGATTTACTTCAACATACAGAGCTTTCATTGGTGGGAGAGTTGGCTTATCCAATTAAACATTGCGTATTAGTCAATGATATGACAGATTTAAGCCAAATTGATACCTTATATAGCCATCCTCAAGTTATTCAACAATGTAGCCAATTTATTCACAGTCTTGAGCGTGTTCATATTGAATATTGCGAAAGTAGTTCCCATGCGATGCAATTAGTTTCAAGTTTGAATAAACCTAATATTGCGGCATTGGGTAATGAAGACGGTGGAAAATTATATGGTTTGAATGTTCTGAAAACGAATATTGCTAATCAAGAAAATAATATTACACGTTTTATTGTGGTTGCTAAGACACCTCGAGAGGTTTCTTCTCAGATCCCAACAAAAACCCTATTGTTGATGACGACTTCACAACAGGTGGGCTCATTAGTTGATGCTTTATTGGTATTTAAAAAACACCACATTAATATGACAAAATTAGAATCTCGCCCAATCTATGGTAAACCATGGGAAGAAATGTTCTATTTAGAAATTGAGGCGAATATTCATCATCCTGATACGCAACAAGCCTTGGAAGAGCTGAAAAATTATAGTAATTATTTAAAGATTTTAGGGTGCTATCCGAGCGAAATTGTTAAGCCTGTGAAAATATAGGAAAAAGTGCGGTAATAAAATACTATTTTATTACCGCACTTTCGTTATAAATAGATTTTTTATTACATAAAAAAGGCGAATCATTTGATTCGCCTTTTATACAGTAGTTTTTAATCAACTAATTAGAAGTATACACGGATACCTACGCCAATAGCTTTATCTTTAACTTTGCTATCGTCTACGTATTTACCATCTTCGTCATAAGATTTAGTAACTTGATATTTACCTTCTAAGTAGGTTACTACTTGTTTATGAAGTTTATAGTCAATACCTAGTAAGAAACCGTGTTGTTTATCTTTAGAACTATCCGTGCCTTTAATTTGTTCATATTTATAGTTACCATATACTTTACTTAAGTCAGTAATTTGATATTGGAAACCTGGTGATACAAAGAAACGAGTTTCTTTTTTATCGGTATCTTTAAATTTGGTTTTTGCGTAACCACCATCCACAGAAAGAGTTACACCATTGAACTCATAACCTAAGCTAGCAACAACGCCATCTCTATGTTCTTTAGTTTCTGTATTGCCAGTTTTGTAATTTGTTCTACCAAACGCAGTTTTAGCAATTATGCCATCTTTTTCATATAAAGCACCAAATTGGTTTGAGTTTTGAACAGAACCTTCAAGTACTTCATTATTATCTTTGCGTTGTTCTGCAAATTGGTAACCAACCCCTAATTGTAAACCTTCAATACCATAGTAGTCGTAACGAACAACAGATTTTCCTTCTTTTGATACGTAATCACCTTGTTCAATTAGACCGTATGTTTTGTCTTCTGCTGTCACTACGTCATCAACAATAGTTACTTGACGACCAAAAGTTACTTGACCAAATTCTTTGTGGCCTAAACCAACATAAGCACGTTTCGTAGTTAAATTACCAAAACCATCGTTGTCTTTCTTTTTAAGACCTTTTTCATCACCATCAAAACGTACTTCAGTACGTGCTAATGCGTAATAGCCATCACCTAAATCATGACGTGCTTTAATTTCAAAACGAGAACCATCATTTTTCAATCCTGAATGAGTATGACGTTTTAAGTTCCCTGATTTATTAATACCATCTTGGTTAGATTTTTCTAAGTTGATACGTAAAGAACCGTTTAATTCAACTTTAGTACCTTCATTATTATAGATTACTGTCGCGTTCGCCGCTGAAGCTGCAAATGCACCAATGATTAATGCTGCAAGTGTTTTTTTCATAATTTGTATTCCTTATGGTTGTTTTACTATCTATGATTGAACTCTTTCCTTATATGGTAGTCCAACCACCTAAATAGACGTGCAAATCATTGCAAATTCCATTTTTTGTGTCAATCACTTCTATAGGCTTAATTTCCAAAAATCTGATCAGGATCACATTTTTCATCTATTTTTGTTTATTTTTTGTTCAAGTAAATGCTTTCGTAATCGTTTGCTTAAGTAAAGTGGTATAAAAATACATCGAAGCTGTGTATTTATATTGAGGTTTCAAAATATCCTTCATCTTCTAATATTGGGTTTTCAGCCCCTTTTTTGGCTAATTCATCACAGATTTCATTTTCACGATGTCCCGCATGCCCTTTTACCCATTGCCAATTGATTTGATGATGTTGAATGGCTTCGTTCAGCGCTTGCCATAAGTCTTGATTTTTTACAGGTTTGCCTTGACTGGATTTCCAATTATTTTTTTTCCAATTGAAAATCCATTTCGTGATCCCGTTTTTCATATATTGGCTATCACTGTAGAGTGTGATTTGGCAGGGCTCTTTTAAAATATTCAGTGCTTCAATGACAGCACGAAGTTCCATACGATTATTTGTAGTTTTGAAGTAGCCTTTGGAAATGGTTTTTTCATGTTGCTTATAGCGTAAGACAATGCCAATTCCTCCCGGACCAGGATTGCCTAAGCAGGAGCCGTCAGTAAAAATTTCAATCTGTTTTTGCATAACAAAAGCGTTGTTGTGTAAAATGACCCTCATTTTAAAGGAAAGAAATAGGTTGAACAAATGGTTAATCCAAATCGTCAAATTGTACTGGATACCGAGACAACGGGGATGAATCAGTTAGGGGCGCATTATGAAGGACATTGTATTATTGAAATTGGTGCGGTAGAAATGATTAATCGTCGTTATACTGGCAATAATTTTCACTTTTATATTAAGCCTGATCGTCCTGTTGATCCTGAAGCAATTAAAGTTCATGGCATTACAGATGAAATGTTGGCAGATAAACCCTCATTTAATGAGATTGCACAGCCATTTTTGGATTATATTAAAGGCGCAGAATTATTGATTCATAATGCGCCCTTTGATGTAGGGTTTATGGATTATGAGTTTCGTAAGTTGAATCTTAATGTGAAAACTGATGAAATTTGCTTAGTCACAGATACGCTACAGATGGCGCGTCAAATGTATCCAGGCAAGCGTAATAGCTTAGATGCACTTTGTGATCGTTTGAATATTGATAATAGTAAGCGTACGCTACACGGGGCGTTGCTAGATGCTGAAATTTTAGCTGATGTTTATTTGGCAATGACAGGCGGTCAAACCAGTTTGTTTGATGAAAATGATGTGAATGAATCACATTTTATTCGAACCATGTCAGGCAATAAAGATTCAGCTTTACGAAGTGCGGTGAATATTTCGCATAATTTGAAAGTATTACAACCGAGTGAAGATGAATTATTGGCGCATTTAGAATTTATTAAAATGATTAATAAAAAAAGCGGTGATAATTGTTTATGGGATAAACGTTTAGACAAAGAGGTTATTCACTAATCGTTTAGGATTTAATCATACAATAAAAAAATCATAAAAAAAGATTGACGAGATTTATGTTCATCATTATGATACGCACCACTTAGCGGAGTGGTAGTTCAGCTGGTTAGAATACCTGCCTGTCACGCAGGGGGTCGCGGGTTCGAGTCCCGTCCATTCCGCCAATTTAAAATTAATATCTTATCTCGGAGTGGTAGTTCAGCTGGTTAGAATACCTGCCTGTCACGCAGGGGGTCGCGGGTTCGAGTCCCGTCCATTCCGCCAATTAAGATAAATAAAGATAGCACCTGAGGGTGCTTTTTTTGTATCTGAAATTTGCTTCATCCTTGACAAAAATAAAGTAAACTTTTAAGATCTGAAGAACTAGGGAGCTGCTACTCCCTAGTATGTCGTGTTATTAGTAAGTCGGTAAACTCACTAATAATAGTAGTACGACAAGGATAATGAGTTTAATCATTTTCTTATCCTCTTCAAACGTTGCGAAAAAGCGCAACACTCGCTTTCAAGGTGATGACTTGAAAGCGACATTATTATAACGTTAGGTTATAGATAAATAAACAGTGTTTAGAAAGCCATAGGATTGTATCCTGTGGCTTTTTCTTTTCTTTATGAAATCATTTTTTACCAATCCTTTAACTTCCGATATAATAGCCGCCATTTTTGACAAAATAAGAGATTTTTTATGGCAACTCCAGTTGTGGCCCTTGTTGGTCGCCCGAATGTGGGAAAATCCACATTATTTAATCGCCTTACTCGCACACGAGATGCGTTAGTCGCTGATTTTCCAGGTTTAACTCGTGATAGAAAATACGGCCATGCTCATATTGCTGGCTATGAGTTTATTGTTATTGATACTGGCGGGATTGATGGAACCGAAGAGGGCGTAGAAGAAAAAATGGCGGAACAATCTTTGCTTGCTATTGATGAAGCCGATATTGTTCTTTTCCTTGTGGATGCTAGAGCGGGTTTAACGGTAGCGGATATTGGTATCGCTAATTACTTACGTCAACGTCAAAACAAAACGACGATTGTGGTAGCGAATAAAACCGATGGTATCGATGCGGATTCTCATTGTGCTGAATTTTATCAGTTAGGCTTAGGGGAAATTGAGCAAATCGCTGCTTCACAAGGCCGTGGGGTCACTCAGTTAATGGAACAAGTACTTGCGCCTTTTGCGGAACAAATGGAAAATTCCGATGAAAATGACCGCACTTCTGAGGAAGAACAAGACGAATGGGAACAAGAATTCGATTTTGATTCAGAAGAAGATACAGCCTTACTTGATGAGGCGTTAGAAGAATCAGAAGAAGAGCAGGATAAAAATATTAAGATTGCCATTGTTGGTCGTCCAAACGTCGGTAAATCCACTTTAACCAATCGTATTTTAGGTGAAGATCGTGTGGTGGTTTACGATATGCCAGGCACGACACGCGATAGTATTTATATCCCAATGGAGCGTGATGGGCAGCAATATACGTTGATTGATACGGCTGGTGTGCGTAAACGCGGTAAGGTGCATTTGGCGGTGGAAAAATTCTCCGTGATTAAAACTTTACAGGCGATTCAAGATGCTAATGTTGTGTTACTGACTATTGATGCGAGAGAAAACATTTCTGATCAGGATTTATCTTTACTCGGCTTTATTTTAAATGCGGGTCGTTCTTTAGTGATCGTCGTGAATAAATGGGATGGGTTAGATCAAGATGTGAAAGACCGCGTAAAATCTGAGCTTGATCGTCGTTTAGATTTTATTGATTTTGCTCGTGTGCATTTTATTTCCGCATTGCACGGCAGTGGTGTGGGTAATCTTTTTGATTCGATTAAAGAAGCGTATGCTTGCGCGACTCAAAAAATGACAACCTCGCTTTTAACTCGTATTTTACAAATGGCAACGGATGAGCACCAACCTCCGATGATTGGCGGTCGTCGAATTAAATTAAAATATGCTCATCCAGGTGGTTATAATCCGCCGATTATTGTGGTTCACGGTAACCAAATGGATAAATTACCCGATTCTTATAAACGTTATTTATCTAATTATTATCGTAAGAGTTTGAAAATTATTGGCTCACCAATTCGTCTTCTTTTTCAAGAAGGTTCGAACCCATTTGCGGGGCGTAAAAATAAACTTACTCCAAATCAATTGCGTAAGCGTAAACGTTTGATGAAGTTTATTAAGAAAGCGAAACGTTAAGAATAAGTGCGGTCAAAATTCATTATAAATTTTGACCGCACTTGCTTGATGAGTATTATTCTTCTAAAACCACTTTGCCAATATAGCCTAAATTACGGTGATGTTGTGCATAATCGATACCATATCCCACCACAAATTCATCTGGAATTTCAAAACCTATCCATTCTACCGGCACTTCAACCTCGCGACGAGAGGGTTTATCAAGCAAGGTACAGATAGCAAGGCTTGCAGGATCACGTAAGTTCAAAATATCACGTACTTTTTCAAGTGTGTAACCCGTGTCAATAATATCTTCTACGATTAATACGTGTTTACCTTTAATATCGCCATCAAGATCTTTTGTGATACGCACATCATGATTTGTTGTCATCCCTGTTCCATAACTGGAAGTAGTCATAAACTCAATTTCTACAGGTAAATGAATGTGGCGTACAATATCAGCCATAAACATAAATGAGCCACGTAAAAGTCCGATAACAACAAGGTTATTGACTTGTTTTTCTTGATAATGTTTTGTTATTTCGGCCCCAAGCTCTGCAATACGAGAGTGAACATCGCTTTCTGCAATTAAAACATCAACATGGTGTTTTTTCATAAAATGTCCTTGTGAATTTAAAAGGAATGTAATCGTTTGCTATTCTACAAAAAAATTGATCGTTATGCCATGTGTATCAGAATTTCTCGCTGAGTGTTATTCTATATTTCAATATAAATAACTTGGATTCTTTTAAGATAGATTTAGAGATGGAAGATGAAATATAAAAAAGGCTGAAGATTAATCTTCAGCCTTTTGAACCCTAACGAATTTACTTTCTACTCTACCTGTTGGAGCAACCTGCAATCGCTTAACAGATGGCGGGTATCTTATCAGAATTTTAATTTCTGTCAATAAGAATAATTATCAATATTAAATATTTTTTAGTTTCCAGAAATTTTCATCTTTTCTAATAAAATTGAGCCGGTTTGTATGTTTGAACGATGTTCTATATCATCTGATACGGCAACAATGTTTTTCAACATATCTTGTAATTGACCTGCAATTGTAATTTCAGCGACAGGGTATTGAATTTCACCGTTTTCAACCCAGAATCCTGATGCACCCCGAGAATAATCACCAGTCACAAGGTTTACTCCTTGTCCCATAACATCTGTTACTAATAGACCTCTATCCATTTTACGTAAGAGTGCGGTTAATCCTCCCGTTAAATTTGGTTGAATAAGCCAATTGTGAATCCCGCCTGCATGACCTGTGCTTGGCATTCCGAGTTTTTTTCCACTGTAACTGGTCAATAAATAGGTTTGTAATATACCATTCTCAACAATTTCACGATTTTGTGTGCGGACTCCTTCACTATCAAAAGGCGTTGAAGCCAGTGTACGTAATAAATGGGGGCGTTCGCTGATATTAAACCATTCAGGTAAGACGGATGTTCCTAGTCTATCAAGTAAAAAACTTGATTTTCGGTATAAACTACCGCCACTTATTGATGCCGCTAAATGCGAAATAATACTAGTTGCAACATCATTTAAAAAAATGACGGGTACTTCACATGTATTAAGTTTTTGTGGATTTAGGCGTGAAATTACTTTTCTCGCACAAGTTTCACCGACCCAAGTCGGTGATTGAAGTCGATCAAACTCACGGGAAATTGTATATTCGTAGTCATTTTCTAATGCACCTTCTATGCCCCCAATGACTGAGCAAGATAATGAATAGCGACTGGATAAATAGCTTTGTAACATACCGTAGGTATTACCATATACTTTTACACCCGTGTGAGAATTAAAGCTTGCACCATTGCTATTTACGATTCGTTTATCTGCTTCAAGAGCAGATTTTTCTGTACGGAGAGCAAGTTCTGTTGCTTTTTCTACATCAATATTAGCAGGATGGTAAAGTGCTAAGTCAGGCGCATCAAAGGCCATTAATTGCTCATCAGCAAGTCCTGTACAATCATCGGGTGATGTATATTTTGCGATAGAAAGTGCCGCTTCTACAGTATTTTTAATGGCATTTTCACTTAAATCAGAGGTAGAAGCATTACCTTTTTGTTGTCCTAAATAAACGGAAATACCTAGTGCTCCATCATTGGTAAATTCCACATTTTCAATATCTTGCAATCGTGTTGAAACAGATAAGCCGCTTACTTTGGTTACAGCCACCTCGGCACTGGCTCCAGCTTTTTGGGCTAATTCAACTGCAAAACTAACAGCGTGACGTAATTCTTGCTCCTGCGCTTTTAAAAGTGCGGTTTGATTTTCGGGTGCTTTCATTGTTTTTTCCTGTTAAAAATTTGCAACATTTTATCTTATTTTCAAAGTTTATGGTAAAATGCGCCCCAATTTTTATAAAGGACAAAAAATGGCGAAACGTAAGAAGAAAGAAGCTTTTGATTGGGAAGATGAGGCGCAAGAAGAAATTATTTGGGTAAGTAAAAGTGAAATTAAGCGAGATGCAGAAGATTTAAAGCAACTTGGCGAAAAAATTGTGAATTTAACCAAAGCAAATTTAGCTAAAATTCCCCTTGATGAATCTTTGCTTGATGCCATTGAGCTTGCTCAGCGTTTACAAAAAGAGGCGCGCCGTCGTCAGTTACAATATATTGGAAAATTATTTCGTGGTATTGATATTGCCCCAATTCGTGAAGCGTTAGATAAAATCGAAAATAAGCATAATCAGCAGCAAGCGATGTTACATAAAATTGAAAAAATTCGTGATGAGTTGATCGAAAATGGTGATATAGCATTGACGAATTTATTAAATAATTATCCAGAAGCTGATCGCCAGAAATTACGTAATTTGATTCGTTCTGCACAGAAAGAGCGGGAACAAAATAAACCTTCAAAAGCATATCGAGATATTTATCAAATGCTGAAATCATTGATGCTGGAAGATTAGCTTTGTGAGACTCAAGCAGTGCTATCAACGTTTTTAACCGCACTTATCCGGATAATAAAGTAGAAAAAATGAATATTCGTTGGAATGTAATTTTAAGTATTATTGTTTTTTGTTTACTAGGTTGGTTTTATTCACTGAATCGGGATGCACCTGATTTATCAAATTTGGTGAAAAAGCCAGATAGCCCCGATTATATTGGCAATAAAATGGAAACAACAGTGTTTTCACCAGAAGGGAAAAAACAATATGTTTCTCTTGCGGATAATGTGAAACATTATACTGTAGATGGACATACTGATTTTGAGATGCCATTAGTCTATTTATTCGATGTTAATTCATCTAATACTAGTCAAGCAAAGGATGTTGCTCATGCTTTGGTATCACAGAGTTGGAAATTGAGTGCTAAAAAAGCCAAGCTCACAAAAGATGAAATGCTGTATTTAGAGGGAGATGTTGTGGCGGAAAGTTTGGAACCAACTTCTCATTTGCAGCGTGTAGAAACTCAGATGGCAATTGTCAATTTGAAAACACAGGATATGACATCAGACTCAATGGTTAAGATTAATGGACAAAATTTTAGTTCAACAGGATTAAAAATGGTTGGCAATTTACGTCAACAAGTTGCTACTTTAAAAGAACAGGTGAAAACATATTATGAAGTTCGTAAATAATAAAATATTTTTACTCACAACGTTAATGATGACATCCATATCAGCTTTTGCGCTTAAAGATGATACAAATCAACCGATTAATATCGTTTCGGATAATCAAGCGTTGGATATGGAAAAGAGTGTAGTGACTTTTACGGATAATGTTGTGATAACTCAAGGATCGATTTTAATTAAAGCAAGCAAGGTTGTGATTACACGTCCACCTGAAAACTCAGGTAAAAAAGAAACTGTTGATGCTTTTGGTAGCCCTGTTACATTTCATCAATTACTTGACGATGGGAAACTGGTTGATGGGAAGGCTAATAAGGTGCACTATGATCTTGGTACGGAGTTTTTAACATTGACAGGTAATGCTGAGTTGAAACAATTAGATAGCAAAATTAATGGTGAACTTATCACTTATGATGTGAAGAAACAGCAACTTAGAGCCAATGGCGGTGCGAAATCACGAGTGACTACAGTGTTAATTCCGTCTCAATTACAAAAAGCGAAAGGGAAGTAATCATGTCAGTTTTGATTGCTGAGAATTTAGCGAAAAGCTATAAAAGCCGTAAAGTGGTATCTGATGTTAGTCTTCAAGTTAATTCAAATGAAATTGTGGGATTACTTGGGCCGAATGGTGCGGGAAAAACGACGACTTTTTACATGGTGGTGGGGCTCGTTCGCCAAGATCAAGGTAAGATTGTGATTGATGGTGAGGATATTAGTTTACTTCCAATGCATAATCGCGCCCAGCGAGGTATTGGGTATTTACCCCAAGAGGCATCTATTTTTCGCCGTTTAACCGTCTATGAAAATTTGATGGCTGTTTTAGAAATTCGTAAAGATTTAACCGCTGAGCAACGCCGTGAAAGAGCGGATGAATTAATCGAAGAATTTAATATTAGTCATATTAGAGATAGTCTCGGCCAATCTTTATCTGGTGGGGAACGTCGTCGTGTAGAAATTGCTCGAGCATTAGCCGCTAATCCTAAATTTATTTTATTAGATGAACCTTTTGCTGGTGTTGACCCTATTTCAGTATCTGATATTAAGAAAATTATTACTGATTTACGTAATCGCGGATTAGGTGTGCTAATTACTGATCATAATGTACGTGAAACTTTAGATGTGTGTGAACGCGCTTATATTGTTGGAGAAGGTAAAATTATTGCGACAGGTACGCCTGAGGCTGTTATGAATGATGAGCATGTTAAACGTGTTTATCTTGGTGATCAGTTTAAGTTATAAAGATGAACGTTACCGAGTTATTAAGCCCTGAGAATATTCGTCAGGGGGTAAGTTTTTCCAGTAAAAAACGATTATTTGAATCTATTGCGCATTTTGTCATTGAGCAAGTTAATGATGAGAAAGGTGAACAAGTTTGTTTGGAATGTCTTTTTGAACGGGAAAAATTAGGTAATTCAGGTTTAGGAAATGGTATCGCCATGCCTAAAGCTAAAATTCCTGTAACATTATCAGACAAAGCAATAGCTGTATTTATGCAATTAGATACACCGATTGATTACGATTCATCAGATGGTAAATTTGTTGATCTTGTATTTGCGGTATTGGTACCTGAAAATCAGTGCGCAACCTATATGCCAATTTTATCTTTCTTAACTGAAAGACTAACGGATAAAAATCTTTTGAAGCAGTTACGTTCAGCAAAAAGTGCAGAGGAAATTTGGCAGGTTTTTGAAATTTCAGATAGCTCAGAAAATATCTCTTTTGAGAATAATGAATAAGAAATAAAGAGTGGGAGGGCATATGGATATTATCATTATTAGCGGACGTTCTGGTGCGGGAAAGTCTGTGGCACTACGCGCTTTGGAGGATATGGGCTATTATTGTGTGGATAATATCCCTTTTGATTTACTACCTCAATTAACTCAGATTCTTTCTCAGTCACAATCTTCAGTAGCGATTAGTCTAGATATTCGTAATATTCCAAATTCTGCGACGACGTTAGAGCAAACACTTTCAACATTACAAAATCATCATCAGGTTAGGATTATTTTCTTAGAGGCGGATCGCAGTACGTTGATTCGTCGATATAGTGATTCTCGGCGTTTACACCCACTTTCTGTTCAAGATCTGTCCCTTGAAGTTGCGATTGATGCAGAATATCAATATTTAGAGCCACTAATCCAACATGCTAATTTCATTCTTGATACGACACATCTTTCGACACATACGCTTGCAGAAAAATTACGAGAGTTTATTTGTGGGTATGGCGAAAAAGAACTTAAAATTATTATAGAATCTTTTGGGTTTAAATATGGTATTCCGCTTGATGCAGATTATGTTTTTGATGTGCGATTCTTACCCAATCCACATTGGGATCCGGCACTTCGCCCAATGACAGGATTAGATGCCCCTGTGGCGGCATTTTTAAATAGTCATACAGAAGTGAATGAATTTATTTATCTTACACGAAATTATATAGAGACATGGTTGCCGCTCTTAGAAAAAAATAATAGAAGCTACTTAACTATCGCTATTGGGTGTACTGGTGGGAAACATCGCTCTGTTTATATAGCACAACAACTTGGAGAATATTTTCAGGCAAAAGGAAAAATAGTGCAGATTCAGCATAAATCTTTAGAGCGAAATAAAAAAACGCAATAATGGTATATCGGTAATATTATAGTTTAAATCGATGAATAATTTGATTTGCTGAACCCCGCCAAACTAAACTTGGGTCAGCCTGTTCTTGAATAAATTTCCCATCAATTAACACATCAATATAAGGCAACATAGCACGTTGTTGTTCGTCTAGTTCATCCAGCTTATAACCCGTCCAAACCCAAATGTCTTTATCGGGACATTCTCGTTTTACGCGTTGCACAAATGGCAATAATGTTTCTACATTGAGGGGATGAAGTGGATCGCCACCTGAAAGCGTCAACCCTTGGCGTTTAATGCGAGTGTCTTTTAAATCATTAATAATTTGTTGTTCCATCGCTTCATCAAATAATACACCTGCTGAAAATGACCAGCTTTTTTGGTTGTAGCAACCTTTACAACCATGGGTACAGCCACTGACAAATAAAGTACAACGTGTACCTTCGCCATTAATGACATCAGTGGGATAGTATTGAAGATAGTTCATATTATTAAACTCCTGGAATATGGTGTAAATTCTCAGCAAATTAACCGCACTTTTGTAATTAAAGAGAATTAATCTTTGCAATAATATGGTAATTCTTGCATAATAGTCCGCAATCGCTCTGCGATATCAATGGAAACCTTCTCGGTCTCTCGCAACGGTGTCTGGTTTACTCGGTCAGGTCCGGAAGGAAGCAGCCAAAGTCGGAATTACTGTGTGCCGAGAAGAAGCTGGGAAGGTTTCCGCCCAACTTCCTTTTCTTATACCCGCTCAATCAATCTTTTAAAGAAACCATTTTCTTTTGTGATTAGGTTATTGTAATCTCCTTCTTCGATTAATCTTCCGTTATCAATTACACAAATTTTATCGAATTGTTCAATTGAACTTAGACGGTGAGTGACCATAATTAGGGTTTTATTTTCGGCATGTTGCAGAATTAAACGTAAAATGTGACGTTCAGTTTCGCGATCTAAACCTTCTGTCGGTTCATCTAACAATAAAATTGGTGCATTATTGAGTAAAATACGGGCTAAACCTAAACGGCGTTGTTCTCCACCGGAAAGTGGACGACCGCCATCCCCAAGCCAAAGATTTAAACCTTTTTCTTCTTGCTCAAGTAATTTGCTTAAACCAACTTGATGTAGCACTTCAATCATTTTTTCATCAGAAATTTCGTCTGCACTTGCAAATTGTAAATTTTGACGAAGCGTATCACTAAACACATGAACACGTTGAGTTAAAAAACAAATTTGGTTACGCAATGTATTTTCTGAATAGGCAGAAATGGTTTTTTCTGCCAGTAAAAGCTGACCTTGATTCGCATCATAATTGCGTACTAAAAGTTGAAGGAGTGAAGATTTCCCACTTCCAGTTTTGCCTAAAATAGCAATTTTTTTGCCTTGTTCTAAATCTAATGTAAGATTTTTTAATACAAGCGTTTCTTGCCCTGGATAGGAAAAACTTAAATTCTTCGTAGAAATCAACCGCACTTTTGTTTCAAATTCTTCGTTACCATTAAACTCAACAAGCGGTTTTTGCTCAATGATTTCGGTCACACGTTCTGCTGCAGCAATCACTTGACCTATATGTAAAAATGCGGCTCCCAATGGCATGATGATCTCAAAGGCTGCAAGTGCAGCAAAAGTGAAAAGTGCAATATAAGCCGTGCGATATTCATCTGTGCCAAAATCGGCGTTACTTGCAAACCATAGCATTCCAGAAATCAACAAACCATTTAGAAACAGAACAAGTGCAGTAGAAAATCCGCTTAATTTTGCTTCTTTGGCTTGATCTTCCTGCCATGTTTTTTCTGTGACTGACATTTTCTCTTTTAATTTATCTTCTGCATTAAATAATAAAAGCTCGGCTTGTGCTTGGATAAATTCTAAAAACTGGGTTCGATAGGTCGCACGTGCTTGGATTAAGCGTTCACCAAATTTCTGCCCTAGTCGATAGAAAACAGTTGGGATAATCATTAATAAAATTAACAAAAATAAACCTAAACCAAGTGCGAGTGGAATATTGACAAAGCTAAGTCCAATCGTCATGGCAATGATTACAAATGCAGCAGTGAAAAATGGCGCAAGTAAACGTAAATAGAGGCTATCAAGTGTATCCACATCGGATACTAAACGATTTAACAAATCGCTGTTACGATAACGATTTAATACCCCTGGGCTTAAAGGAATGATTTTTTCAAATACTTGTACGCGTAATTTTGACAAAATTCGGAATGTTGCATCATGCGTCACTATTTTTTCAAAATAGCGCATGACGGTTCGTCCGATAGCTAAACCTCGCACACTGGCTGAAGGGTAGAAAAAGTTAAATAGAGTGCCTAGTCCTGCAATGGCTGTAGCGGCTAAAAACCAGCCTGAAACGGTAAGTAAGCTCATGCTGGATCCTAATCCTAAAATCATCAGCACCAAGCCTAAAATAAGAGGAAATTTGGCGAATTTAAATAAACGTATAAACGGAAGTAATGTGCGCATTATTGGATATCCTGTTTTCGTTGTGCAAGAAGTTCTCCAAAGAAACCTTCATTTTGTAATTCAGCAAAAATCCCCTGTTGGACAATTTCGCCCTGCTGCATGACAAAAATTTGATCACATTGTTTTAAATCTTCAATGCGGTGTGTAATCATTAATGTTGTTTGGTAGCAACTCATTTCATTTAATGCTTGAAGGACGAGACTTTCAGATTGGGCATCGAGACTGGCTGTTGGCTCATCAAGTAATAGTAGGCTACCTTTGCGTAATAATGCACGTGCAATAGCAAGACGTTGCGCTTGTCCCACAGAAACGCCTAATCCTCCATCTTTAATTTCATAATCTAAACCGAGTTTATCTATAAATTCGGTGGCTTGGGCTTGGCTTAAAGCATGGTGAATTTTCTCATCGCTTGTTTGAATATCACCAAGCAGAAGATTTTCTTTAATTGTGCCTTGTAATAACAATGGATTTTGTCCTACCCAGGCAATATGTTTGCGCCAGTCAGCTAGATTGCTTTCGCGAAGTTCTTGTCCATTAATTTTGAGAGAACCCTCATAAGGTAAAAAGCCTAAAATTACATTCATTAATGAGGTTTTCCCTGCGCCACTTTGTCCTACAAGCGCAACATTGTGATTTGCTGGAATTTGGAAATTTAACGGCTTGGTTAATGCTGAACCCTGTGTCGAAAGTACCACTAAATTTTCGGCAGAAATTTCAACCGCACTTTCCAAAGAAATTGTTTTTTCATTTTGATGAACGGTTAAATAATCGGATTCTAAGAAATCAACAATGGCATCTGCGGCACCAATACCCGCTGCGCGGTCGTGGTAATAAGCGCCCAGATCGCGTAAGGGTTGATAAAATTCAGGTGCAAGAATTAAACAAAAGAAACCTGTGAAAAGTGTAAGTGGGGTGTTATAGGTACCAAATTCAATTTGACCTAAGTGGCTAAAACCAAAATAGACCGCCATGAGGGCAATGGAAATAGAGGTAAAAAATTCTAATACAGCAGAAGAGAGAAAAGCGAGTTTTAGCACATCCATTGTGGTTTCACGGAAATCTTCAGTGGCATTTTCAATATGCGCTGTTTGTTCAGAAGTGCGGTTAAAAAGACGTAAGGTTTCCAAACCGCGTAAGCGATCTAAAAATTGGGCGCTGAGGCGAGAAAGGGTATCCATATTTTTTTGGCTACTGTCTGCTGCAGCGATACCAACAAGGATCATAAAGACGGGAACAAGTGGCGAGGTGATCATTAAAATTAAACCTGCAGCCCAGTTCAATGGAAAGACAGCAATTAAGATCACAAGGGGAACAATGACTGAAAGACTTTGCTGTGGCAGAAAACGGGCATAGAAATTATGTAGGTTTTCTACTTGTTCTAGCATGAGGCTTGCCCAGCTTCCCGCTGGTTTTTGGTTAATTGTGGCAGGTCCCACGAGATGAATTTTATCGAGAATCTTTTGGCGAATATGACGACGTAATATTTTGCCACTCTGAAATCCAATTTTTTCTCGTATCCATAAAATGACAGCGCGCAATCCAAAACAAGCAATTAATCCAATAAAATAAGGAATGAGTTCATCACGAGGCACATTTTGCATAATCAGTTTATCGAGCAAAGTCGCAAGAAAATAAGTTTGCGCGACTAAAATGAGTGTAGAAAGCGTAGCTAAGACAATGTTTGCGCGCATTAATTTTTTGATAGGTTCTTGTTGTGCGCGAAGCCATTTTTGTAAATATTTTTGGCGAAGTTTGTTCATAGTTTTATCGTGATATAGAAAAAGTTCCCCTCTTTTAAAAGAGGGGAATTAGTTAGAGAATTTATACCTCTTGAGAATCTAAATAGCGTTCTGCATCCAAGGCTGCCATACAACCAGTTCCCGCAGAGGTAATGGCTTGGCGATAATTGTGATCCATTACATCGCCTGCTGCGAATACGCCTTCCACAGAAGTAGCTGTTGCATTTCCTTCAAGACCAGATTTTACAACGATATAGCCATTATTCAATTCTAATTGTCCTTGGAAAATATCCGTATTTGGCGAGTGACCAATCGCCACGAATAAACCATCTAATTTGAGTTCTTCTTTCTCCCCAGTTTTTGTGTTGGCTAAACGTAATCCGGTTACTCCCATGTTGTCACCCAACACTTCATCTAAAGTGCGGTCGGTATGAAGAACGATTTTTCCTTCTTCTACTTTTTTGTATAAACGGTCGATAAGGATTTTTTCCGCACGGAAGTTATCGCGACGGTGGATTAAATGCACTGTACTTGCAATATTGGCTAAGTAAAGCGCTTCTTCTACCGCAGTATTTCCACCACCAATTACACCGACTGGTTTATTACGATAAAAGAAACCATCACAGGTTGCACAAGCAGAAACGCCACGGCCTTTGTAGTTTTCTTCTGACGGTAAGCCAATATAGCGTGCAGAGGCGCCTGTTGCGATAATTAACGCATCACAAGTAAAATTTTGCACATCGCCAAAAAGTTTGAATGGACGAGAGGATAAATCGACGCGATTGATATGATCGAAGACGATTTCTGTTTCAAATTTTTCTGCATGTTGCAACATACGTTGCATTAAACCTGAACCAGTAGTCATCTCAAAATCACCTGGCCAGTTTTCGATTTCATCTGTTGTGGTAAGCTGGCCGCCTTGTTGCAAACCCGTTACCAATACTGGTTTTAAGTTTGCACGTGCTGCATAAATGGCAGCTGTATAACCAGCAGGGCCTGAGCCTAAAATTAAAAGTTTTGCGTGTTTGATATCTGACATAAAGAATCCTTGTTTTTTGTAAAGAGAGAATTAATTGAATTTAAGTTTATTCTGATGATTGCTATGTATGAAACTGTTCCATACAGCTTATCAATTATAAACCTTTCGATTAATAGAGCAGTGAATAAAGCAATCGGCGAAACTTATTTGTTAATGGATCAGCATTGCCCATTGCACTTAAAATGGATAAAAATTGTTGTTTCACTTCACCATTCTGTGCCCCTAAATCTGTTTTTAAAATGCCGAAAAGTAATGTCAGCGCTTCTTCATTTCGTCCAGCTTGATGAAGTTGTATAGCAAGTTTTATTGCAATTTCAGCTGTTGGATTTTTAGCATAATCGGCCTGTAATTGTTGGATTTCAGGTGTATCGGCTGCTTGAATTTGTAGCTCAATTTGTGCTTGTAATCCGTGCCAACGACTATCACGATCTTGCAATGGAATTTGTTTTAGAATTTCTTGTGCTGGCTCCGTTTTTTTCATTGCAATATAGGTTTCAGCGTAGAGTAGGGCGACATCACTATTTTTCTTATCAGAAAGTTCCCATGCGTCTTTCAATAATGGCAATGCTGCCTCATAATTTTCTACTTGCAAGAAATCTAATGCTTGTTGGAATTTTAAATCTTCTTCTTTTGGTAAAATAATGCTTAATCGTTGGATTAATGACGCTTTATCAAGCGCACCTGGAAATGCATCTAATGCCTGTGCTTCTTTAAATAAATAGGTGGTTGGCAATGCTTGGATGCGGAATTGTGCGGCAATCATTTGCTCTTTTTCACAATTTACTTTTCCAAGAACAAATAGTCCTTGATATTGTTCTGCAACTTGCTCAAGTAGAGCCAAAAAATCTGATGACTCTTTATGCGTTGGAGCATAAAAATTGATGACAAGTGGTTTTTCTAAGGATTGTTGCAGTATTTCAGTAAGATTTTGTTCGTTGATGTCAACGATAAAAGAAAAATCAGCCATGTTTTATCCTTGTGAAAAAAATAATGGCTGATTTTAACAAAGTGCGGTCGATTTTAGAAATGTTTTACTCTTTCAATGGGGGAAAGATTTTTGCCAGGAGCAGTTTTCCCATCATTTCAATATGTTGCGGTTCGGAATTGAGTGCAGGAATATATTGGTAAGATTGTCCGCCGTTAGTGAGAAAATTCTCGCGGTTTTCCTCATCAATTTCTTCAATAGTTTCTAAACAATCAACCGAAAAACCCGGGCAAATGACGGCTATTTTATGAATGCCTTGTGATGCTGCATTTTGGAGAAATTTATCCGTGTAAGGTTGTAACCATTCTTCTCGTCCAAAACGTGATTGGAAGGTTATTCCCCATTGGTTTTCGGTCAATCCCAATTTGTCTACAACAGCAAGAGTTGTCTGTTTGCAGTGTTCACGGTAGTAATCGCCCATATTTTCATAACGTAAAGGGATACCATGATAAGAAAATAGCAAAAACTCATCGGATTTTAACCGTACTTTTATGGAATCTGCTAAGGCGTTAATGTAATTTTCATCAACATGATAAGAATGAATAAAATCGAACGGCACCATCCCCCGCTCTTCTTTAAGGGCATGAGAAAAGGCATCAAATAGCGCGCCTGTTGTTGTACTAGAATATTGTGGGTAAAGGGGGAGTACAATAATTCGTTCAACTTTATTTTTAAGTAAATTTTTCACCGCACTTTGCATTGATGGGTTGCCGTATGTCATCGCAATTTCTACTTGAGTATCAATATTTTGCTTATCTAAATAGACTTGTAATGCATCTTTTTGTTGTCGTGAAATGGCAAGTAAAGGCGAACCTTGCTCTGTCCAAATTGCTTGGTAATTTTTAGCGATACGTTTTGAACGTAATGGCAAAATAACAGCCTTGAGTAATGGATACCATTTGTAAGGAGATAAATCGACTACTCTTGGGTCGGTTAAAAATTTCCATAAATAACGGGATATAGCAGATGAGGTGGGCGCATCGGGTGTCCCTAAATTGGCTAAAATAATCCCTATTTTTTGATTTGCTATCATAAGTTTAGAATAGAAAGTGTAAGTCGAGAAACGCAGCAAAGTTTATCTTGTTCATCACGAATGTCAATTTGCCATACGTGGATATTTCTATTTAAACTAATAGGCGTAGCCTTTGCTGTAACAATGCCTTGCTTTACTGAACGTAGGTGATGGGCATTAATATCAAGTCCCACTGCAATTTTATTTTCTTCTATTGCAAGGTATCCCGCCAATGAACCTATCGTTTCTGCTAATGCAACAGATATTCCGCCATGTAATAGACCAAAAGGTTGAGTTGTGCGATGATCTACAGGCATTGTCGCTTCAATCCAATCTTCGCCAAAAGCAGAAATTTCAATGCCAAGATGGCTAACTGCACTGTTGGAGCAAAGTTGATTTAAGTTTTCGAGCGTGAAGTTTTTTTGCCAAATCATGATGTTCCTTTCATTACGCTAAAATTTCTAATAATGCCTGCACTGGGTGTTTTAGCACCACATGTTCATAACGTTTTACCTGACTGCGACAAGAATAACCAGTTGCTAAACAAAAGTGCGGATCTTTTCCATGCAGTTTTTTATGCCACGATACATCGTAGATTTCTTGGCTCATTTTTTGATTTTGCACTTCATGTCCAAATACACCAGCCATACCGCAACATCCTACTTTTTCTACATTCAGTTGTTGCCCAAATCTTCCAAAAATTTCTTGCCATTCTTTTGGGCTGTTCGGCATAAAAGTAGATTCCGTACAATGCGGGAATAAATACCAATCGGAAGTGCGGTCAGTTTTGGCGATGTTTTTCAGTTTATCTTGTAATGCCGCATTTTGTAATCTTTGTTTTAACCATTCGTGAGCAGTGAGAACGTGAAAATCGCCACGTTTTTCTTGTAGTGCTTCTTTGTATTCGTCTCGATAAGACAGCACGATGGCTGGATCAACGCCTACAAGTGGAATGCCTAATTTTGCCATTCGATTTAAAAACTCTGCTTGGTTTTGTGCTGTTTTGCTAAAGCGTTTTAAGAAACCTTTAATATGCATTGCTTTGCCATTTGGTTTAAATGGCAACAGAATTGGTTTGAAGCCTAATTTCTGCGTAAGCATAACAAAATCGCGTACCACTTTCGCATCATAGTAAGAGGTATAAGGATCTTGCACAATAAATAAAATATCGTTTTTTTCTACCTCACTTAGGTCTTCCAATTCTTCCAAGGATTTGCCTTGATAATGAATTTCTACCAGCTGTTGTTGCAAATTGGGTTCAGAAAGCAAGGGCAAATCGGTCATGCCTAGCGTTTTTTCCACTAATGTTTGCGTGATTTTTAGCTTGGTAAAATAATTAAAGAATTTTGCCTGCTTTGCCATATAAGGCGCAGCGATTTCTAAATTTGCCACAACGTGATCTTTTACTGGGCGTAAGTAGCGGTTGTGATAAAAATGAAAGAATTTCGCACGGAAACTTGGCACATCAATTTTAATCGGGCATTGGCTCGCGCAGGCTTTACAAGCAAGGCAAGTATCCATTGCAGCTTTCACTTCATGAGAAAAATCATAATTGCCTCGCCATTTTTGAACCGTATTGCTTAGTCTTTTCACAAGTGCGGTTAGTTTTATTTCTGTTTTACGGAAGTCTAATTGTTCGGGTGAAACATTTTCATTTGCCATCAATCGAAGCCATTCTCGAACCATGGCTGCGCGACCTTTCGGCGAAAATACACGGTTTTTACTGACTTTCATCGATGGGCACATAATGCTGTGTTCATCAAAATTGAAACATAAGCCGTTTCCATTGCAGTTCATCGCCCCCTTAAATTCATCGCGTATTGGGATAGGAATTTGGCGATCCTTATCAGCCCGCATCGGCGAAAGAATAGAATAAAGTTCCTCTTTGGAATCCAATGGTGTACAGATTTTGCCGGGATTTAAGCGATTGTTTGGATCGAATAAGGTTTTGATATAACGAAGTTCATGCCAGAGTTCTGGTGTAAAGAATTTTTCGCCGTAATGGGAACGCACGCCTTTTCCGTGCTCTCCCCAGAGTAATCCACCATATTTAATCGTAAGCTCTGCCACTTCATCTGAAATTTGTTTAAATAATTTCACTTGTTCTTTATCGCATAAATCAAGCGCAGGGCGAACGTGCAACACGCCCGCATCCACGTGACCAAACATGCCATATTGTAAATGGTGCTTGTCTAATAAAGTGCGAAATTCACTAATGTAATCCGCAAGATTTTCTGGGGGGACACAAGTATCTTCTACAAACGGAATCGGTTTGGCTGCGCCTTTTGCGTTACCAAGTAAGCCTACTGCTTTTTTGCGCATTGCATAAATACGTTCAATAGAAGGTAAATCTGAGCAAACTTGATAGCCAATAATGTGATCTTGGTTGTGTTCGATTTTTTCATCAAGTGAGCGACAAAGTGCGGTGACTTGGCGGTCTATTTTTTCTTTATTATTGCCAGCAAATTCCACAATATTTAAACCAAGAATTGGATCTTCTTCATCTTCTGTAAGAAGTTCATTCACCGAGTGCCAAATAATATCTTGTTTAGCGAGATTTAAGACTTTGGAATCAACGGTTTCCACAGAAAGCGCATTGGCTTTCACCATAAAAGGTGCATTGCGTAATGCTGCATCAAAAGAACGATATTTAATATTGATGAGCGTGCGATACTGCGGAATAGGCAGAAGATTGAGTTTGGCTTCACAAATAAATGCGAGAGAACCTTCAGAACCAGTGAGAATTCTGGTGAGATTAAATTCACTTTCATCTTCATTAAATACATTTTTCAGATCGTATCCCGTTAAAAAACGGTTAAGTTGTGGCAGCTCTTTAATGATTGCCGCTCTTTTTTCTTTACAGTGTTGCGCAATGGTTTGATGAAGTTTTTTGCTATCGCCACTTAATTCAAGCGCATCGATGTTTTCTAAAACATCAACAGAATTGGCTGCACTCGTATCTAAAATCTCACCGTTCATTAATACTGCGCGTAATGCCAAAACGTGATTAGAGGTTTTACCGTATTGCAATGAACCTTGCCCAGAGGCATCCGTATTAATCATTCCACCTAAAGTCGCTCGATTACTGGTGGATAACTCTGGGGCAAAGAATAAACCATGTGGTTTTAAAAATTGATTAAGTTGATCTTTTACTACGCCTGCTTGTACTCGAACCCAACGTTCTTTTACATTGAGTTCTAAAATGGCAGTCATATGGCGAGAGAGATCTACTATTATATTGTTATTGATAGATTGTCCATTTGTCCCAGTGCCTCCACCACGAGGCGTAAAGGTGATTAATTGATATTCAGGTAAATTAGCCAATTTGGTTATACGTACTATATCAGCAACAGTTTTCGGAAAAAGAATCGCTTGGGGAAGCTGCTGGTAAACGCTGTTATCCGTAGCAAGACTTAATCTATCTGCATAATTTGTAGCAATATCCCCTTCAAAATGTTGTTTTTTTAGTGCTTGGAGATAGTTAAGGACATCTTGTTCAATTTGTGGCGTGCGGTTTAGACTTGGCAACATAGCATTTAACTCATTTAAAGCTATAAATACAGGGTGTTCTCGATAATATCTTAAGGAGCGCACAATGTCGAATTAGATTTTGAGCGTTTTAAAGAAGCGTTTTGTGGAGTAAATTAGTCAAGAAAAGCGTGTTATTTGTATAAAAAGCAAACAAAAAGCTCAAAAGAATTTGATCTTTTTAATTTTTATAGGATAATAGGCGCACTTTTGAACGTTCCTTTGGCGTAAACAAAGGAATTGAATTTGTCAAAAGGTAAAAAGTAGGGCAAATTCAAAACCCTAGTTAAGCAAATGCTTTGAGTGTAACTTTCCCTAAAAGTTCCATTATAAGCAAGGAAACTTTTCTTATTAATAAACGATGACTAAATAGAGGACATCAAAATGAAAAAAACTGCAATCGCATTAGTAGTTGCTGGTTTAGCAGCAGCTTCAGTAGCTCAAGCTGCACCACAAGAAAACACTTTCTATGCAGGTGTTAAAGCAGGTCAAGCATCTTTCCACGATGGTATTAATCGTAACCATGTGATTGAGAAAGGATTAGAGGGAGAATACGGTTATAAGCGTAACTCTTTCACTTATGGTGTATTTGGTGGTTACCAAATTTTAAACCGTGATAATTTAGGTTTAGCGGTTGAATTAGGTTACGATGATTTTGGTCGTGCAAAAGCGCGTGAAGCTGGCAAAACTGTTGCTAAACACACTAACCACGGTGCTCACTTAAGCTTTAAAGGTAGCTATGAAGTGTTAAATGGTTTAGATGTTTACGGTAAAGCAGGTGTGGCTTTAGTACGTTCTGACTATAAATTCTACGATGCAAATGGTGCTCGTGATCACGAAGAAGGTCGTCACAGCTTACGTACCTCTGGTTTATTCGCAGTCGGTGCAGAATATGCAGTATTACCAGAGTTAGCAGTTCGTTTAGAATACCAATGGTTAACTCGCGTAGGTAAATTCCGTACTCAAAATGCTCACAATAGCTCTGTAGATTACAACCCATGGATTGGTTCTATCAACGCTGGCGTTTCTTACCGTTTCGGTCAAGGCGCAGTAGCTGCACCAGCTATGGCTCCTGAAGTTGTAAGCAAAACTTTCAACTTAAACTCTGATGTAACTTTCGCTTTCGGTAAAGCAAACTTAAAACCACAAGCTAAAGCAACTTTAGATGGTATCTACGGTGAAATCGCACAAATCAACAGTGCTAAAGTAGCTGTTGCTGGTTACACTGACCGTATCGGTTCTGATGCTGGTAACTTAAAACTTTCTCAACGTCGTGCAGACACAGTAGCTAACTACTTAGTACAAAAAGGCGTAGCAACTAACGCAATCTCTGCAACTGGTTACGGTAAAGCAAATCCAGTGACTGGCGCAACTTGTGACCAAGTTAAAGGTCGTAAAGCGCTTATCGCTTGTTTAGCACCAGACCGTCGTGTTGAAATCGCAGTTAACGGTACTAAATAATTTTAGTATTCGTTTAACGAAAGATTAAATACAGAAAAAAAGGCTTAAACTTCGGTTTAGGCCTTTTGTTTTATTAAGATAATAATCCTAGAATTTCACTCAAGTTTTAACTTGTGGTAGAATTCAATCCTCTTTTATTCGTGGGGAACATTATGGAAACCTTAGACAAAATTAAAAAACAAATTAGTGAAAATCCAATTCTTATCTATATGAAAGGCTCACCTAAATTACCATCTTGTGGTTTTTCGGCGCGAGCAGTAGAAGCACTGATGAATTGTAAAGTACCTTTTGGTTATGTTGATATCTTACAACATGCTGATATTCGTGCTGAATTGCCTGTTTATGCGAATTGGCCTACTTTCCCACAACTATGGGTCGAGGGAGAGTTAATTGGTGGGTGTGATATTATTTTGGAAATGTATCAATCTGGGGAGTTGCAAACTTTATTAAATGAAGTTTCTGCAAAACATGCACAAAATTGATTAATCAATAAAAAATCCCGCATTCTTTTAAAAGTGCGGGATTTTTTTAGCTTGTTTAGACTATTGTGTTGCTTGAATTGCAGTTAATGCAATAGTGTAAACAATGTCATCGACTAATGCGCCACGAGATAAGTCATTAACAGGTTTTCGCATACCTTGAAGCATTGGACCTACCGCAACTAAATCAGCAGAGCGTTGAACTGCTTTATAGCCGATATTACCCGCGTTGATATCAGGGAATACAAATACATTTGCTTGACCCGCTACTTTAGAATTTGGTGCTTTAGAAGCTGCCACATCTTTCATCACAGCTGCATCGTATTGCAATGGACCATCAATTAATAAATCAGGGCGTTTTTCTTGTGCAATACGGGTTGCCTCTTTTACTTTCTCGACTGATTGACCCGCACCAGAAGTACCAGTTGAATAAGAAAGCATTGCCACTTTTGGTTCTAAACCAAATGCTTTTGCAGATTCGGCTGATTGGATTGCGATTTCAGCTAATTGTTCCGCTGTAGGTTCTGGATTTACCGCACAGTCGCCATAGACTAATACTTGGTCTGGTAATAACATAAAGAATACAGATGAGATAATTGAACTGCCAGGTGCTGTTTTGATGATCTGCATCGGTGGGCGAATAGTGTTTGCCGTTGTATGAACGGCACCAGAAACTAGACCATCCACTTTGCCAGCTTCTAACATCATGGTGCCTAATACAACGGTGTCTTCTAATTGCGCGCGAGCTTGTTCTTCAGTTAAGCCTTTAGATTTACGTAATTCAACTAAACGAGCAACGTAGTTTTCGCGTACGTCAGCTGGATTGATGATTGTTACGTCAGCACTTAAAGTCACGCCTTGTTCTGCTGCGACTTTTTTCACTGATTCAGGATCCGCTAATAATACTGATTTTGCGATACCACGTTCAGCACAGATTGCAGCCGCTTTAACAGTGCGAGGTTCGTCACCTTCTGGTAATACGATAGTTTTGCCTGCTTTGCGTGCTAAATCAGTTAATTTGAAACGGAATGCAGCTGGAGAAATACGTGCTTTACGAGCAAGTGGTGCAGAGATTGCCGCAACTAATGCTTGTTCATCGAAGGTTTTAATTTTTCCTGCTTGTGCACCAAATACACCTAATATATCAGCGTTGTTCACACCACCAAATTCTGAAGCAACGGCTTCTATTAATGTGCTTTCTTCATTGTTTGCTACTAAGATGATTTGTGCATCTAAGGTTTGCGCAATCGCAAAGTTTAAGCTATTTGCAAAAGGCGCTTGAGCTGAAGGTTGAACACCTTTAACAACCACTAGATTTGCATTTAATGCTTGGAAATCAGCAACGATTTTTTCTAACAACACGTCTTTTTGATTATTTGCGATGAATGCTTGAGCGGCTTTTACATCTTCTACTGCATTGAATATAACCGCATTTGTTGTTTTAGCGATTTGTAATGCTGATGCTAAATTGGCTTCTGTGCTAGTTGGAATAAGAATAACTGCTTTAGTCATTTTGATATACCTTTTAATAAATGAAAAAAACCTGCTGATTTTTCAGCAGGTTTGATGGAAGTTGATTAGCCCGCTAAACGTGCGGTATCTTGAGCGATGACTAACTCTTCATTAGTTGGAAGTACAATCGCTTTAAATGCAGAATCATCAGTAGTGATTACGCCATCTTTACCGAAGCGTGCCGCAAGATTGCGTTCGTTATCCACTTTAATACCAAATAATTTTAAGTGATTTAATGCTAATTCACGAACATGAGCGGAGTTTTCACCGATACCACCCGTAAATGCAATGGCATCTAAGTGATCATCGCCTAATACCGCCATATAAGCACCGATGTATTTTGCTAAACGGTAACTATAGACGTCTAATGCACGTTTTGCTTCAGGCTTAGACAGATCGTCGTAGTTATCTTCTGCATAACGACAGTCACTGGTTACCTCAGTTAAACCTAAAAGACCGGATTTTTTCACTAAAGTCTCTTCGATTTGTTCCATTGACATACCTAAGTTTTTGTATAGGTAGAATACTATTGCAGGGTCGATATCACCACAACGAGTGCCCATTACTAAACCTTCTAACGGAGTTAAGCCCATTGATGTATCAATACATTTACCGTTACGAACAACAGAAACAGACCCCCCATTACCTAAGTGACAAATAATCGTATTGACTTGGTCTGCAGGTTTACCGACATATTCAGCGACTTCACGAGAAACGAAGTAGTGGCTTGTACCGTGAGCACCATAGCGACGAACAGCGTGCTCTTTATAAAGTGAATATGGAAGCGCATATAAGAATGCTTCTTCAGGCATAGTTTGGTGGAAAGCAGTATCAAATACGGCAACGTTCTTATCTTTTAAATGTGGGAAGGTTTTAAAGGCTTCACGAATACCGATTAGGTGAGCAGGGTTGTGAAGTGGGGCAAATTGTGCTGCATCTTCAATACCTTTAACCACTTCATCTGTGATTACAACGGATTGAGTGTATTTTTCACCACCGTGAACGATACGGTGACCAATCGATGTGATTGAGTTTTTAAGCTCATCAGTCATAATGTTTGATGCAATGAAGTCAAGTGCTTCAGTATGTGCTGCACCTGCACCTAAATCTGCGCTCCCTTTCTCACCGTTAAGTTTCCATTTAATGCGAGCTTCTGGAAGGAAAAATGCTTCAGCTAAACCAGATAATTTTTCTTCACCTGTTGCTGGATCAAGGATTGCAAATTTTAATGAAGAACTACCACAGTTAAGGATTAGAACAAGTTTTGACATAGGAACCCTATATTTGATTAAAGTTAATGAAAATCCACTCAGTTGAATGGACTGAAAAAATCGAACATAGGATACACTTTTTGGCAAATAAAATAAATTCGTCTATGCATAAAAATTCATCAGGTTATTAAATTTTTTGAAAATTTAAACTTTTTAGGTAAGGTGACAAAATAATATAAAGTGGGGTATGATAAGTGCGGTTATTTTAACGAGCATTTTTATGGCATTTTTTTCCATTTTAAAACAGGGACAAGTTTATCTTAATACTTGGCCGCAGGAGGCTAAGTTAGGCATGATTTTCCCTGAAAACCGTATTATGAAAGCCACGAGTTTTGCACAAAAATTCATGCCCTTTGTTGCTGTATTTGCAGTGGTGTGGCAACAGATTTATGCAAAAAATGATTTGATGGCCTTTTCTATTGCAATTTTGACCTCACTTTTTGCCTTGCTTATTCCTTTTCAAGGTCTTTATTGGCTTGGTAAGCGTGCGAATTCGCCATTAGAAAATCAAAGTGCAGTATGGTTTTATGATATTTGCGAACGGTTAAAACAACTACATGAACCTTTGCCTTTTGTGCAAGATCAACCGACATACCAACATTTAGCAGAAGTCTTAAAGAAAGCTCAAAGCAAATTTGAACGAGCTTTTTGGCAGGAAATTTAGTTTACGCAAACGTTTTCTTTTCGGCTTTATTTTTGTAGAATACCTCGGTCGTTTTAAACGGCCGTTTTTCATTGAGAGATTTTTTAATGATCGATTACATTATTATTGGCATTATCGCTTTTTCCATTCTTGTCAGTTTATTACGCGGTTTTGTACGCGAAGTGCTTTCACTCGGTAGCTGGGTTGTGGCATTTATAGTAGCAAGCCAGTTCTATCCTTATCTTGCAGCTTATCTTACGCAAATTGAATCAATGTATATTCGTAATGGAACCGCAATCGGGATTTTATTTATACTGACTTTAATCGTGGGCGCCATAGTAAATTATGTGATTAGTCAATTAGTAGATAAGACGGGTTTAAGTGGCACAGATCGTGTGTTAGGGGCGATTTTTGGTTTAGTGCGCGGTGCACTGATTGTCGCTGCGCTATTATTTTTCATGGATACCTTCACCAATTTTGAACAAACTGATTGGTGGAAAGAATCTCAATTAATACCGCACTTTGGTTTTATTATTGAATGGTTCTTTCAACAACTTCAGGCTAGTTCAAGTTTTTTAAATCCAACGCTTAATCAATAAGGAACACAAAATGTGTGGTATTGTCGGTATTGTTAGCCAAAGTCCGGTTAATGAATCTATTTATGCGGCATTGACGCTTTTGCAACATCGTGGGCAAGATGCTGCAGGCATAGTGACGGTTGACGATGAAAATCGTTTCCGCTTACGCAAAGCTAACGGTTTAGTGAGTGATGTTTTCCATCAAGAGCATATGTTACGGTTGCAAGGAAATGCTGGGTTGGGACATGTTCGCTATCCTACCGCAGGGAGTTCTAGCGTCTCAGAGGCGCAGCCTTTTTATGTGAATTCTCCCTATGGTGTCACTTTGGTGCATAACGGCAATTTAACCAACTCAGTCGAATTAAAAGAAAAAGTCTTTAAAACTGCCCGCCGCCATGTAAACACTAATTCAGATTCCGAACTTCTTCTAAATATTCTTGCAAATCACCTTGATCACATTCCTCAAGAGAAACTTGATCCAAAAGATATTTTTAATGCTGTTCGTCAAACTCACAACGATGTTCGTGGTGCTTATGCTTGTTTAGCGATGATTATTGGGCATGGTATGGTTGCGTTTCGTGATCCTTTTGGTATTCGTCCTTTGGTGTTGGGTAAACGCGAAGAAAATGGCAAAACTGATTATATGTTTGCCTCTGAAACAGTAGCCTTAGATATTGTGGGTTTTGACTTTGTTCGTGATATTGCCCCTGGTGAAGCCGTTTATGTCACTTTTGATGGCGAGCTTTATTCGCAACAATGTGCCGAAAGTGCGGTGCTAAATCCTTGTATTTTTGAGTATGTTTATTTTGCACGCCCAGATTCAACAATTGATGGCGTCTCTGTTTATGCTGCACGTGTTCACATGGGGGAAAAACTCGGACAAAAAATTGCAAAACAATGGGCGGATGAAATTGATAATATTGATGTGGTGATTCCCGTTCCTGAAACCTCCACAGATATTGCGTTACAAATAGCTCGTGTACTAGGGAAACCTTATCGCCAAGGATTTGTGAAAAATCGCTATGTTGGTCGTACGTTTATTATGCCAGGACAAGCACAGCGTATTAGTTCAGTTCGTCGCAAATTGAATACCATTAAAGCTGAATTTAAAGGTAAAAACATCTTATTGGTGGACGATTCTATCGTTCGCGGCACAACCTCTGAGCAAATTGTTGAAATGGCTCGCTCAGCTGGTGCGAAGAAAATTTACTTTGCCTCTGCTGCTCCAGAAATTCGTTATCCGAATGTATATGGTATTGATATGCCGAGTCGTGATGAACTGATCGCTTACGGTCGAGATGTTGATGAAATTGCGCATTTAATTGGTGTGGACAAATTAATTTTCCAAGATCTGACCGCACTTACCGAATCTGTTCAATTAGAAAATTCGGCTATTCGAGGGTTTGATTGTTCAGTATTTACAGGCAAGTATATTACAGGTGACATCACGCCAGAATATTTAGACAAAATCGCAAGTCAACGGAACGATAGTGCAAAGAAAAAACGTGAAAAACAAACATCTAATCTTGAAATTTATAATGAGCAATAAATGGCGATAAGGCGAGATATTTAATCTGATAAAAAATCACCGCATTAAAAAAGTGCGGTGATTTTTTTATTTGTTTTTTAGAATTTCTTCTAGATAGTTTTCGCAATTAGAATATTTAAATTGGAATCCCATGTTGAGTAATTTTTCAGGCACAACATTTTGGCTTTCGAGTAATAGATTCGCTCGTTCGCCAAGAATGAAATGTAATATCCATTTTGGAATGATTGCAAAGGCAGGACGTTTTAATATTCGAGCCAAAGTGCGGTTAAATTTATGTTGTTTTATGGGATTCGGGGCGGTGAAGTTAAATGAGCCTTGGCATTCTGAATGATCGAGTAAAAATAAAATGCCATTTACTATATCTTCCAAAGCAATCCAGGGGAAATATTGCTCTCCATTGCCCAGTTTGCCGCCAAGTCCCCATTTGTATAAAGGCAACATTTGAGCAAGGGCGCCTCCTTTCTTAGAAAAGACCATGCCTGTTCGAATCAAACAAACCCTCGCATTAGCTTGTCGCGCAATATCTTCCCAATCTTGGCATAATTGTGCGGTGAAGTTTTTTGCTGTTTTGCTTGTTTCGGTAATTTTTTGTTCGTCTTGATCGCCGTAAATTCCAGTCGCTGAACCCGAAATAAAAATAGGGTGTTGCTGATATTGATTAATGAATTCAACCAGTTGAGTGGTAAGGTTTAAACGACTTTCTCGTAAAATAGATTTTTGGTTTTTCGACCAAGCTTTATGAAAAATCGGCTCGCCAGCAAGATTGATGATGGCATCAAACTGTTCTTGTAAATCGAGTTCTGAAAGTACGGTAATAAATTTGATGTTTTTTTGCTTTGAGATAGTGGGCGGCCTACTTGAGCGCGTTAAGATCGTCACTTGTTCGTTGCGTAAGCAGAGTTGTTCAACAAGTGCTTTACCGATAAGTCCTGTGCCTCCAGTTAATAAAATGTTCATTACAATGCGTTTTCAAATAAACGTTGGACATTTTTGAGTAAATCGACAATTTTTGTGCCACGAGTTGGTGTGATAAAAATTGTGTCATCGCCTGCGATAGTGCCTAAGATGCCTTCTGATTTTCCGATTGAATCGAGCAAGCGAGCGATGAGTTGTGCCGCGCCTGGAGAAGTCTTAATGACAATTAACATATCATTGTAATCAACATCTAATACAAGATTTTTTAATGGGCTACTGGTATTAGGAACACTTAATTCACCCGGTAAGCAATAGACCATTTCCATTTTGGTATTACGGGTGCGAACCGCGCCAAATTTGGTGAGCATTCTGGAGATTTTTGATTGATTTATACCTGTAAAGCCTTGTTTTTTTAAGGCATCAACAATCTCACTTTGAGATCCAAAGCGTTCTTGATTGAGTAATTCTTTAAAAGCACGAGTTAAATTGTCAGTCATTTTTATTTTTCAATAGTCAAAAATTTGCATAAGAATTGCATAAAAATTCATTTTCAGCAACTTGAATGTGAATAAAAGCAAAGAGAAGGAAAAAATTACCTCAGAAATGTGAACTAGATCATAGAATGATATTTCTCTGTTTGTAATTGTGAGATGAAAATTTTAAAATCAGGTCATCTTAAATTAACTAACACATAAGGAGTATTTATGAAAGTTGCAGTATTAGGCGCCGCAGGCGGTATTGGTCAAGCATTAGCGTTATTACTAAAACTTCAGTTGCCTGCTGGTTCAGATTTAGCATTATATGATATCGCCCCTGTTACCCCAGGTGTTGCAGTGGATGTGAGCCATATTCCAACTGCAGTGAATGTGAAAGGTTTTTCTGGTGAAGATCCAACTCCAGCACTTGAAGGTGCGGATGTTGTATTAATTTCTGCTGGTGTTGCACGTAAACCTGGTATGGACCGCTCTGATTTATTCAATATTAATGCAGGCATTGTTCGTGGTTTAATTGAAAAAGTCGCGGTTACTTGCCCGAAAGCATGCGTTGGTATCATCACTAACCCAGTAAATACTACTGTTGCGATTGCGGCTGAAGTATTGAAAAAAGCAGGCGTTTACGACAAACGTAAATTATTTGGTGTGACAACTTTAGACGTGTTACGTTCTGAAACTTTTGTGGCTGAATTAAAAGGTTTAAATGTTTCTCGTACTAGCGTTCCTGTTATTGGTGGTCACTCAGGTGTGACTATTCTTCCATTACTTTCTCAGGTTCAATATGCTGAATGGAATGAAGATGAAATCGAACCATTAACAAAACGTATCCAAAATGCAGGTACAGAAGTGGTCAATGCAAAAGCGGGTGGTGGTTCTGCAACGCTTTCAATGGCGCAAGCTGCAGCGCGTTTCGCTCGTTCTTTAGTGAAAGGATTAAGTGGCGAGACAGTTGTTGAATGTACTTATGTTGAAGGTGATGGCAAATATGCTCGTTTCTTCTCTCAACCAGTTCGTTTAGGTAAAGAAGGTGTAGAAGAAATTTTACCAATTGGTCCATTAAGCAATTTTGAACAACAAGCTCTAGAAAATATGTTGCCGACTTTACGTGCAGATATTGAATTAGGTGAAAAATTTATTAATGGTTAATCATTAAAAAATAAGGGGAGCATTAGCTCCCTTTTTCATGTTTCGATAAAAAAGCCACCAAATGGTGGCTTTTGTTTATATCTTTATTATTTCTGACGCATTGCAGGGAATAAGATAACATCACGAATTGATGGTGCATTTGCATAAAGCATCGCTAGACGGTCGATACCTAAACCTTCGCCAGCTGTTGGTGGTAAGCCGTGTTCTAGCGCAACAACAAAGTCTTCATCTTTAAACATTGCTTCATCATCGCCCGCTTCTTTCGCAGCCACTTGTGCATCAAAACGTTCATTTTGATCTTCCGCGTCATTTAATTCTGAGAAACCATTACCGATTTCACGACCACCGATAAAGAGTTCAAAACGATCTGTTACATCAGGATTTTCATCATTACGACGTGCAAGTGGTGAAATTTCCGCAGGGTGAGCCATTAAGAATGTTGGTTGAATTAAGTGATGTTCAGCCACTTCTTCAAAAATTGCATTGACAATGCTACCTAAACCCCAAGATTTTTGTACTTCAATACCTAAGCGTTCCGCCGTGGCTTTTGCACGATCAAAGTCATATAAATCTTCTTTTATGATACCTTTGTCTGCACCGTATTTAATGGTTGCATCGTGTAACGTAATACGTTCGAATGGTTTACCAAAATCAAATTCGTATTCGCCGTATTTCACAATGGTAGTACCAAGAATATCAATCGCTAATTTACGAAGAAGTTCTTCGGTGTTATCCATTAAATCATGGTAGTCTGCATACGCTTGGTAGTATTCAAGCATAGTAAATTCTGGATTATGACGAACAGAAACTCCTTCATTACGGAAGTTACGGTTTAATTCAAATACTCGTTCAAAGCCACCCACTACTAAGCGTTTTAAATAAAGTTCAGGTGCGATACGTAAATACATATCCACATCTAATGCATTGTGATGGGTCACGAAAGGACGCGCAGATGCACCGCCAGGAATCACTTGTAACATTGGTGTTTCCACTTCCATAAAGCCTTTAGAAATGAAATATTCACGAATACCCGCGACAACTTTAGAACGAATAATAAAAGTGCGGCGAGATTCTTCGTTAGAAATTAAATCTAAATAACGTTGGCGATAACGAACTTCTTGGTCAGTTAAGCCATGGAATTTATCTGGTAATGGGCGAAGTGCTTTAGTTAAAAGTTGAACTTCAGTGGTTTTCACTGTGAGTTCATCGGTTTTTGTTTTAAATAAAGTGCCTTTAACGCCAACGATATCCCCTAAATCCCAAGTACCAACGTCATCTTTATAAATGCCTTCAGGCAAATTATCGCGTGCAACATAAAGCTGGATTTTACCGCTCATATCTTGAATGGTGATAAACGTCGCCTTACCCATTGCACGGCGAGTCATAATACGGCCTGCAACTTGTACTTCAATGCCTTTCTCTTTTAAGATTTCACCGTCTTCTGCATCATATTGATTGTGCAAATCTTGTGCGAGAGCATCACGACGAAACTTGTTTGGAAATGCATTACCTTTTGCACGTAATGCGGCTAATTTTTCACGACGAACGAGCATTTCGCCATTGAGATCTAATTCTTTAACTTCTTGTTCTGACATGTTGTTTACCTTTAATTTTAACTTTAAAAATACCTTTAAAAATAACCGCACTTTGGGGTTATTTCTTATGATGGGATAAGTAACGCGTCTTTACTTATCCAGCAAATCATGATTAAAGCCCAGCTTTTAAACTCGCTTCAATAAATCGATCTAAATCACCGTCTAATACGGCTTGCGTATTACGGTTTTCCACGCCAGTACGCAAATCTTTAATGCGTGAATCGTCTAATACATAAGAGCGAATTTGGCTTCCCCAACCAATGTCGGATTTATTATCTTCCATTGCTTGCTTATCTGCATTTTTCTTCTGTAATTCAAGCTCATACAATTTCGCTTTTAATTGTTTCATCGCTTGATCTTTATTTTTGTGCTGTGAACGATCGTTCTGACATTGCACAACAATACCACTTGGCATATGGGTAATTCGCACCGCACTTTCAGTTTTGTTTACGTGCTGTCCACCAGCTCCCGATGCACGATACACATCAATACGTAAATCAGCGGGATTGATTTCAATATCAATATCGTCATCAATTTCAGGATAGACAAATGCCGCGCTGAACGATGTGTGACGACGGTTATTGGAATCAAATGGACTTTTACGCACCAAACGATGAATACCAGTTTCTGTTCGTAACCAACCAAAAGCATATTCACCGCTCACTTTAATCGTTGCCGATTTCAACCCAGCTACATCACCGTCAGATACTTCCATCAGTTCTGTTTTAAAACCTTTGCTTTCAGCCCAACGGAGATACATACGGAGCAACATTTCTGTCCAATCTTGAGCTTCCGTACCGCCAGAACCAGCTTGTAAGTCCACATAGCAATCGCAAGCATCATGTTCGCCACTAAACATTCGACGGAACTCTAATTTTTCGAGTTGTTGTTCGAGTTCATCTAATTCAGCTATCGCTTCATTGAAGGTGTCTTCGTCTTCTGCTTCGATG
Organism: Haemophilus sp. oral taxon 036; assembly: GCF_002998595.1. NCBI lineage: Bacteria > Pseudomonadati > Pseudomonadota > Gammaproteobacteria > Pasteurellales > Pasteurellaceae > Haemophilus > Haemophilus sp. oral taxon 036. The sequence goes on along the minus strand of NZ_CP027235.1, from coordinate 263,935 downwards.
GCAAGTTCCAATAATCCATCAACATCTTCTAAACCTTGTTCTAAATTTTTGATGGTATTTACAACTTGTTCTAAGGAAACGCGTTCTTTACCAAGCGCTTGGGCTTTATCTGGATCATTCCAAACATCTGGCTGTTCTAATTCCGCATTGACTTCTTCTAAACGCTCAACTTTGGCATCGAAGTCAAAGATACCCCCGAAGCACCAAAGTGCGGTCGGATAAGTCGGTGATTTTATTTTTTACAGGATTGATTTCAAACATAATAAATTCACTGTGTGATAAAGTGTGGAATTATATGCTATTTTCTGATTTTTGGATAGTTTGACCTTGCAGAAATTAGCAATCTCTCTATAATTTCAGACTTTCTTACTCAAGCTAATTTAGGAACAAAAAATGAAGAAAATTTTTATCGCACTTTTGTGCATGGCTGCGGCTAATGCAATGGCAAACGATGCCACGATTAAAAGCAAATTACAGTCTCTTGGCGCATCAAATATTGATGTGAAATCCTCGCCAATTTCAGGTATCAAAACTGCCGTCACAGATCAAGGCGTACTTTATGTGACGGAAGATGGAAAATATGCTTTCCAAGGTAAACTTTACGAACTCACAAATAATGGTCCTGTTGATGTGGCGGGTAAAATTTTAGTGGATAAACTTAATTCTTATAAAAATGAGATGATTGTTTATCCCGCTAAAAATGAAAAGCATGTTGTGACGGTATTTATGGATATTACTTGCCATTATTGCCATTTATTACATCAGCAATTAAAAGAATATAACGATCTTGGAATTACCGTGCGTTATTTAGCTTTCCCTCGTGCGGGCATGAATAACCAAACGGCAAAACAAATGGAAGCAATTTGGACGGCAAAAGATCCTGTTTTTGCTTTAAACGAAGCTGAAAAAGGCAATTTACCGAAAGAAGTTAAAACCCCAAATGTTGTGAAAAAGCATTATGAATTAGGTGCGCAATTTGGCGTAAATGGCACACCGAGTATTGTTACCTCAACTGGTGAGCTTATTGGCGGTTATTTAAAACCCGCTGATTTATTGAGCGCACTTGAAGAAACAACAAAATAATTCTAGCGATATTCATATTTATAAGGGCATATCTTATATGCCCTTTGAATATGATAAATTAAAACAAAATACACCGTGAAAAAACTTATCAAACGCCGTGAAATTCCAATTGGAAATTCTGTTTCAAACCATCCGTTATTAGATCGCCTTTATCGCGCACGCCATATTCAAAACACTGAAGAATTAGACCGCACTTTAAAATCAATGCTGAATCCAAATCAGCTATATGGTATTGAGCAAGCCGTAAATTTATTAGTGGAAGCTTACCAACAACAGCAAAAAATAGTGATTGTAGGGGATTTCGATGCTGATGGTGCAACTAGTACAGCATTGAGTGTGCTGGCTTTAAGACAACTTGGTTTTGCTGACGTGGATTATCTTGTACCAAATCGATTTGAACAAGGTTATGGTTTGAGTATTCCAGTGGCTGAAATGGCGATTGAAAAGGGTGTACAGCTTTTAATGACGGTGGATAACGGCGTTTCATCTTTTGAAGGCGTTGCATTTTTGAAAGAGAAAGGTGTTCGTGTTTTAGTGACGGATCATCATTTACCACCGGAAACTTTGCCGCCAGCCGATGCTATTGTTAACCCTAATTTAAGCCAGTGTAGTTTTCCTTCAAAATCCTTAGCGGGCGTTGGTGTTGCGTTTTATTTGATGTTAGCCGTACGAGCAAAATTTCGTGAGCTCGGTATTTTTACTGCAGAAACACAACCTAATTTTACTGACTTGCTCGATTTAGTGGCATTGGGTACTGTCGCAGATGTGGTGCCTTTAGATCAAAATAATCGTATCCTTGCTTATCAAGGCTTAATGCGGATTCGTGCACGGCGTTGTCGTCCTGGTATTATTGCGTTGGCTGAAGTGGCCAACCGTAATGTTGAACAGTTTACTTCAAGTGATCTCGGTTTTTGTATCGGGCCTCGTTTAAACGCAGCAGGGCGCTTAGACAATATGTCGATTGGGGTAGAGCTTTTACTGGCGGACGATATGCTAAAAGCCAGAGAATTGGCTTTAGATCTTGACCAACTCAATCAAATGCGTAAAGAAATTGAAGCAGGCATGAAGCTTGAGGCGTTAGAAATTTGCCAAAATCTCACCGCACTTTTTAAAGAGTTACCTTCGGGGATTACACTTTATCAACCCGATTGGCATCAAGGTGTGTTGGGAATAGTATCCTCTCGAATTAAAGAACAATATCACCGTCCTGTGATTGCCTTTGCACAAGATAGTGAGGGAATCTTGAAAGGTTCTGCGCGTTCTATCGAAGGTTTGCATATGCGTGATGTTTTAGAGCGTATTCATTCGCAACATCCTAATATGATTTTAAAATTTGGTGGCCATGCGATGGCTGCAGGATTAAGCCTTCGAGAAGAACACTTTGACGATTTCCAACATATTTTTAATCAAACCGTTGCCGATTGGCTTGATGAAGAACATTTACAAGGCGTAATCTGGACCGATGGCGAATTAAATTCAAATGAATTTAATCTTGAAACGGCGGAATTGATAAAATCAGCAGGCCCTTGGGGACAAGCTTTCCCAGAGCCTTGTTTTGATGGTGAATTTAAAATTTTAGACCAGCGTGCAATTGGACAAAATCAAAACCATCTCAAAATGTTAGTGGAGCCAAAACAAGGTGGGCCTTTATTAGACGCGGTTGCGTTTAATATTGACACAAGATTGTATCCTGATCTTTCAATTAAACAGGCAAGATTTGCATATAAATTGGATGTTAATGAGTTTCGTGGTAACCGAAATGTACAGCTTTTAGTGGAATATATTGAAGCCATTGATGAGTAATGTTTTGAAATTTTATGGATTATTCGTATTAGGTTTATTTGGGTTTACATCATCGGTTCTAGCCGAAGTAAATCAAAAAGAATTTTCTACTCAAAATCCACCGCACTTACCATCTTCTGATGTCATGCATTTTGAAGATGGGCAGGATTATTTTTCTTATCAAGAGCCTATTGAACAAGTGCCTAGAGCGGATAAAAAAATACGTATTCAATTCTTTTTTGATTACGATTGCCGCGTATGTTCGTCAGCACAAGATATTTTAGAGCTTTATAGTCAAATACGTACAAATAAAGTTGCGTTGGAGCAATATCCTATTGCAACTGCCGATAGTCAGTTTAGCGCACGTATTTTTTATACCTTGCAAGCACTAAGTGCGGGTGAATTATCTAATGTTTTATTATTTGAAACTTCAGAAAAATCCCGTTATGCAGAGTTGTCTACGACAAATAAAATTCAACAATGGGCGGAAGAACAAGGGCTAGATAAGCAGTTATTTATTCAAACTGAAAATTCAGAAAGAGTAAAAGAACAAATTCAAGATGCGATTGAATTGACAGAAGAATATGGTGTTTTTACCTATCCTTATGTTGTCATTGGGGGAAAATATGTACTCACGGCGAGCACGCTTTATAACGATGATTATAGCGTGGCGGTGCTAGATTTTTTGGTAAATAAAATAGAACAGGAACAAAAGTGATGAAAATCGGAATTGTTGGCGCAATGGCGCAAGAAGTCGAAATTTTAAAAAATGTAATGGCAGAGAGAACTGAAACTCGAGTAGCAAGTGCGGTCATTTTTGAAGGCAAAATTAATGGTAAAGATGTTGCATTGTTGCAATCAGGTATTGGAAAAGTAGCCGCTGCAATTGGCACGACGGCATTGTTACAAGTAGCCAAGCCAGATTTTGTGATCAATACTGGTTCTGCGGGTGGGGTAGCAAAAGGCTTGAAAGTGGGAGATATTGTAATTTCAGATGAAACACGCTACCACGATGCGGACGTGACAGCTTTTGGCTATGAAAAAGGGCAGTTGCCAGCTAATCCAGCAGCATTTTTATCTGACAAAAAACTAGCTGACCTTGCTCAAGAAATTGCAGAAAAGCAAGGACAATCAGTAAAACGTGGTTTAATTTGCTCTGGCGATAGTTTTATTAATAGTGAAGACAAAATTGCACAAATAAAAGCTGACTTCCCGAATGTAATGGGGGTTGAAATGGAGGCAACAGCGATTGCTCAAGTTTGTTATGCTTTTAATGTGCCTTTTGTAGTGGTTCGAGCCATTTCAGATGCAGGCAATGGTGAAGCAAGTATGTCTTTTGAAGAGTTCTTACCGTTGGCTGCAAAACAGTCTTCATCATTAGTATTAGGGATGATTGATAGACTGTAGTAATAATCTTTTAATAAGATAATAAATTCTAAAATTGAATCATAAACATTATTTAAAAAGGCATAGCTTATTAGCTATGCCTTTTATATGAACTTACTAGAATTTATAGTTCAAACTCAGAATATAAGTTCTTCCACGTGCAAAGTTATAAAGTACAGATTTATCTGAACCACCGTTACAAGCAGATGGATCTTTTGCACATTCGATAGAAGTATTTAAACTTGAATAATATCTTTGCGAAGCCGCATCATTTCCAGCATCTAATGGATCAACATAACGTTTATCTAACAGATTTTGTACTTCCGCTTTAATAATCAAATCTTTGATTGGTTCATAGCTGACGTGTAAATCTAAAATAATCGGTTGTTTTTTAATATCTTCTGTCTTTTTAATAGCATAATAAATTCTGTCGCCCGCAGTATTTTCTTCATAGCGAGAACCGTTGATGTATTCTTCTTGAGTTGTAGCACGCTTACTTTTTCCATAGTAACGGGCTGCGATACCAAGAGTTAATTTTTGATCAAACCAGCGAGTGCCAAGCTCTAATCTACCGTAGTCTTTTGGTAACATAGTGATTCGTGATAAACCATAACCTTGTTTCAAAATATCTTCGTTTGAGGCATTATTCGGTCGTGGGCTGGCATCTGCATAATTGGTCGGCTGATTCGTGCGTTGATAAGCATAGGATAAGTTCGCAAAAAAACGTCCCATATCATAATTCAGCTCTAACTCAGCTCCACTTTTTTTCACTATTGGTTGATAATTTTGATGAGCAATCGTCAGACGAAAACCATTGACGCTTGCCCACTCAGGAAGAACACCATCTCGCGACCAATCTCCATACACATTGTGGATATAGTTTTCAATAAAGCTACGATAGCCAACAACCTTAACTCCTAATACATCGTCTTGAGTAAAAACGCCTTTTTTATAGGTATTAAAACCAAGTTGATAAGTTTCTGCTCGTTCAGGTTTTAATGCGGTATTCACCCCCGCATCAGACACTTGAGAGAAAAACATCTCTTGAATATTCGGCATTCTGTGTGTGCGCGAATAAGTGAAAAATGGCATAAAATAATCGCTTAGCTCAGCACTTAATGTGGCAGAATGATTGAACGCTGTTTTATGCCCTGATTTATGCAAAATCGGTTCATTAATTTGTGTTGGTGTATTTTCGTAACCTACATATTCACCGTTAAATGCATAATGCGTAAAATTGACACTATAGTCTAAATGGTAAATTCCTTTAGAAAGTGCGGTATCAAAATACACTGTTTTAAATTTTTGTTTACCGGAAGGTTGTAAGATTACTGAACGTTGAGGCAGTAAACTTTGAGTACCCTCTAGCTGCCCATCTGTATACGTGTAACGACCAGGTTCGCCTGATGCTCCTTTGTAAAATAAACTTAGCTCTTCTGGAAAACGGTTTTTACTGTATTCATTGGTAAAATAGTTAAAACCTAATGTGGTTTTTAAATCAATTTCTTTTGGTAGTAAGAAAGTATGGCTGTTGTTTATATCAACAATATTCGCTGCATTTTTTGTGATAAGTTTATCTCTAACTCGCCAACCTACAAAAAATCCACCTTTAGGATAAATGGTTTTGCCAATGTTATGTGCAGCCATTAAATTAAGATCAAGATAGCTGTTATTATTGAAGTTATAATTGACTTGGTAATTACGGTTTTCAATTTTGCGAGAACCAATTTTATTATCTAATGTACGTAGTTGCGCCCCTAGCGTATGGTGATCATCGCCATATTCAAATTTTAATAAATGGCTACGTGAGCGTGATTGCAAACTGCCTGGTTCAATAGGGGCGAGGCTATATTGATCTTTATTACGTTCAAATGATTTGTCAGTTTTTTCAATTCCATCATCACCTTTTTGGAGTTCTTCAATATCTTCGGGTTTTTTGCCAGCTCCTAATTGTTGTAGAATGTTTTTTCTAGCCTGATTTTTATAAATATTCTTTACACTGGTCTCAGTTTCTTCAGGATCATATATATTGGATTTTTCAATATGGGTAATGCAATTTGAATCAGTCCATATGGTTTCTGTTTCTCCTGTGAAATCATTAGAGTTTGTCGTTTTTTCTGTACTTCCATGAAATGTTGGATTTGGTGCATTGCAAGACCAATGGTTTTTGTTTAAATCAGGTATCCACTGTCCAGCTGAATTTAAAACATAACCTGCATTGTGGAAATAGGCTTCTTTTTCTTTAGCAAGAATATCCTGCCCTAATGATGCTAATCGTTCTCCGCCACCGATACGATAATCTTGTGAAACGTCACGTTGGCTATAACCATACACCACGCCTACATAGCCACCATTATCAAGCCATTTTCTGCCTGCCGCCATTGTCATAAAATTGGATTTAGTGGCATTGCTCCCTGTCATTCCTTTCAGAATAATACCAAATGGTTTGTCATCGGTAATAACATCATTAACGCCCAATGTTCTAAAATTAGCACTGCCCGCTAACGCATTTATACCGCTTGTTCCTGAAAAGTTGCTTTTATTGACATCGACACCAGCAATAAAATTGGGCTCTATCGCTGCTCCAAATTGAGAGCTACCACCAGATTGTCCCGAATCCATTGAGGTGGAATAAAAGGTTTGTGTAACCCCATCAACCATTGTATTGACACGACCTAACCCATTTTCGCCACGAATATTCACAGAAACTACGCCAGAGCCTTTATCTTGTTGAGTAAAAGCACCAGGAATACTTCGAATAACTTGATCTATAGTTTGGGTTTCTTTAAAAATATGCTCTCGGGTGCTTTTGGCTTTCGCTTCCGTAAAAGGTTTTTTATCGTTGGCGACATTTTTTTCTACTACATCAATTTGATCTAATGTTTCTTCAGCTTTTGCATCAACGATAGAAACACTTAGGGTATTGATTAAGCAGAGTGTGATTAAATTTAATTTAATAACTTTCTTCATTATCATATCCTTTTATTATTGAGAAAGATTATCATTATTTCACTTTAACTAAAAAACTCAAGAGGTAATTTAATAAAATTAATGAAATAACAAAAAATAATGAAAAAAACTAATTTCAGATGAAGGTGGAAAAATTTCTTGATTGGGGAAAGTAAAAGGGGCATTTGCCCCTTTCTGCATTATAGATCATCAATTATTAAATAGATTTTTGCTACGGGTCCATGGACACCAATCACTTTAATCAATTCAATATCCGCCGTTGAGCTCGGACCTGAGATAATATTGATACAAGATGGCATACGCTCGCCTTGTTGTGCTTTCTCGTGTAATACTTTCGCCACTTGTGCAACACGAGGAACAATTTGACTTTTACGTAAAACAACAATTGATTTCTCAGGTAATAAACTCACTGAACGTCCACGATCTGCGCTAGAGAATAAGACGATTCCGCCAGTTTCCGCCAAACCATATTCTGCATAAACTACGCCAAGATTAGCTTTTTCAGAAAAACGAATGTTATCTTGTGCCGTTTCTGATGACCACGTATGGCAAGTATATTTCGTTTCAAGCGCTACAGGAATACCAAGTGTGCTCAATCTTTCATCGGAATTAAGTACAACATCACCGCCACCATATTTTTCACAAAGAGCAAGTAAAGTTTGCACTGCATCAGATTCTTTACACACATTTACGTCCACCATCATGGTTTTCGCAGAATTGATAAATTCATTCGCTAAATCAACCGCACTTAAATGGGTTAAACGCTCAGTTGGGTATGTATTGACTGGTGCATCCATCGGTTCAGGTTCGATAGCTCGGGCTTTACCCATTTTCGCCGCTAATTTATTAAGAAAATTTTCGCGATTTTGTAAATCCATGCTTATTATCCTCTCTCTCTATTATTAAACCATTGACGGAAACTTTCGCCATCTGCTTGTGGTAAATCTCGTGCTTTTGTCCATTCACCCAATGCCCCAAATGTAATTGGTGCTTTACCATTTTTGATCAGCTTACCCGCTAATTTCGCACCAATATTCACACCTGTTTTCCATAGTGTTGGGTTGGCATTGGCTGTGGTGAAACCAAAAATAGATAAACGTTCCATCGCGGGAGTTTTACCTAACTCTACCATTTTCTCACGGTGTTTTAAGATTAACTGTGCTAATGGAATACGCACTGGACAGACTGAGTTACACGCGTTACATAATGAACAAGCATACGGCAATTCTTTGAATTCATCATAACCACCTAGTAATGGAGAAATTACTGCACCAATTGGACCTGGGTAAATAGAACCATACCCATGACCACCGATTTGACGATATGCCGGACAGGTATTCAAACAAGCACCGCAGCGGATACAACGTAAAACTTCTTGAAATTCAGACGCTAAAATATCTGAACGGCCATTATCCACAATAACCAAATGGAATTCTTCAGGGCCGTCGGTTTCACCAGAAAGACGAGGACCGGTTAACCAGGTGTTATAACCGGTTAATTTCGCCCCTACCGCACTACGAGCAAGCATCGTAATTAACACATCCACCTCTTGGAAAGTCGGCGCTAAACGCTCTATTCCCATCACGGCAATATGCGTTTTCGGCAATGTCGTCGCTAAACGTAAGTTACCTTCGTTTGTCACCAAACAAACTGAGCCGGTTTCCGCTACGGCAAAGTTACAACCACTGATACCGATATCAGCCTCTAAAAAATCTTGGCGAATTTTTTCACGTACGAAACGCGTCATATCTTCAGGCGTTTCCTCGCCTTCATAGCCGAGTTTTTCAGACAAATCTTTGCGGATTTGGTGACGATCTTTGTGGATTGCAGGCACAACGATATGGGATGGTTTATCACCTGAAATTTGTAATAGATATTCACCCAAATCGGTTTCGATCACTTGCATTCCCTCTTTTTCAAGTACTTCGTTTAAACCGATTTCTTCAGTCACCATGGATTTAGATTTTACGATTTTCTTCGCATTTTTCTCTAATGCGACTTTGCGAATATAAGCACTCGCTTCTTCGGCAGTTTCAGCAAAATACACTTTACCGCCATTTTCCATCACTTTTTCGCTTAATTGATACAAATAAGCATCTAAATTAGCTAAAACATGGTTACGAATCTGTTTAGATAAATCACGCCATTCTTCCCAATGACCTAATTCGTCCACCATTTTTTGACGGTTAGCCCCAATAGTTTCTTGGGCTTTCACTACCGCTTTACGCATAATAGTGTTGTGCACTTCATGATCGACACGCGCTTTAAAAGGAAGATTACTGGTTTTCAATGACATCTTATTTCTCCCCTTGCATTAATACTTCCGCAATGTGCATCACTTTAATCTTGCTGCCTTCGCGTTGTAAACGACCACCAATATTTAATAAACAACTTACATCTGCACCGATTAAATATTGTGGTTCAACCTCTTCAATATGCTCAACTTTTTCTTTCACCATTTCGCCAGAAATCTCAGCCATTTTCACAGAGAAAGTTCCACCGAAGCCACAGCAGGTTTGTTGATTATGAATAGGAAGTAGTTCTAATCCTTTCACATTTTTTAACAGTGCGATAGGCTCATTTACGATGCCCAGTTTACGTGTAAGGCTACAAGAAGGGTGATAAACCGCTTTACCTGGCAAATAGGCACCAATATCAGTTATTCCAAGTTTATTCACGATAAAATCGGTTAAATCACAGAAACGTGAAGCTACTTTTTGGGCACGTTTAGCCCAGTCTAATTCCCCTGCGTTAGTGAAGTAGTTAGGATAATTTTTGATCGCATAAACACAAGAACCGGCAGGTGCTACGATTGGGTAATCATTTACTTCAAAGGTTTCGACTAAGTTTTTCATGCCAGGGATAGCTTGTTTTGTATAGCCACTATTTAATGCAGGCTGCCCACAACAACCTTGTTTTTCAAGGAAAGTAACATTGCAACCGAGTTTCTCAAGCAGTAAAACGGTGTTTTTGGCCACACCACTTTTTACTACGTCTGCAATGCAGGTTACGTAGAAATTTACGTTCATTTTTAATCACTCCAATAAGAGAAAAGTAATAAATGACCGCAAAAGTGCGGTCATTTTTCCAAGTAAATTTATAGATTATAAAGTAAAGGTACTAAGTACAGCGCACAGAGTGCCGCAATAATACCGTAAATCATCATAGGGATAATGGTTTTCTTAATAATGGTACCTTCTTGGTTAGAAATATTTAATACTGAACTGACAGCAACGATATTATTAATACATACCATATTTCCCATTGCGCCTCCAACAGATTGTAAAGCTAGGACTAGCGCTACTGAAATTCCTGTTGTTTCCGCTGTAGAAAGTTGAACACTACCAAATGTTAGGTTAGATACGGTGTTTGATCCCGAGAAGAATGCCCCTATAGCCCCTAAGAAAGAGGAGAAAATTGTCCAGTTACTGCCGGATATTTCTGCAAAGGTGCGACCAATAATTTTCACCATAGAGTGTTCGCCGCCGACTAACATTAAGTTCACCATAACCAAGGCTCCCACTAAGGCTATAAATGGATTTTTTGATTGTTGTAAACTTGAAGCAAAAACGTTTTTAACATTACTAATTGAGACGTTAAATATAGGAATTGTAATTAAAACTGTGATTACAAATGGAATTAACGCTGGTACGTAAAGCAATTTGTAGCTTGATGATACATCAGAACCAAAAATATCTTTTAACGTAAAGATTAAGCCTTTACTAATTTCAAATGTACCTAATGATCCTAGAGTTGTGGAGAACCAAATTGTGGCGTCATTCATCATTGCTTTGAAAGGTAATTGATGGATACGTGTAATGATTAGGAATGCAATCAATAAACCTGTTGGGAATAATGCTTTCATTACTTGCTTAGTTGTGACCGAATTATTATCCAGAATATTTTCTACTTTTGTTAAGCCAATATTGCGATTTGCAGCCCATACAGAAATAAATAAACCAATTGCACCGCCTACTAATGATGGAAATTCATCATTAACTTGAGCAAGTAAGAAATAAGGAATGACACAAGCAAAGACACTGATATAGATAAATATAATATTTTTACGAATATCGTTCCAACTTACTAAGACTCGTAATGCTAATAATGGAATAATAAATGCGGCAATAGAATGGATAAATGCTGTAATCGAACCAATTTCCAAAATCATATCTTCTGATAGTTTTAGTGGACCGAAACCAAACCATGTAGGCGTTCCCACAGCCCCAAAAGAGACTGGGACGGAGTTCATGATTAGTGCCAACATGGCGACTTTTAATGGATGAAAACCTAGCCCGACTAAAATAGGTGCCGCAATGGCTGCAGGTGTACCAAAACCACTTGCTCCTTCAATCATAAAAGCAAATGCCCAACCGATAATCATTAATTGAGCTACAGGATTGGGATTAATATTCCCTAGCCATTTACGCATGGTATCTGTCGCACCTGAAATTTCTGAAAAGCGATTAAATAAGATCGCGCCAAAAATAACTGTGATTGGAGTTTGTACAGCAATAATAGCGGAAACAACATTGGCACTAATTGTGACAATATCGGTATTAAAGTGAAGAAGATGGACACCCATTACTAATGTTGCAATCCAAGGTAATGCGACATAAGAAGGCAAGGAATTTCGTTTTACCATTAGATAAATCAGCAAAACAATAGGAAAAATACTCAGAACAAAAGACATTAGAAAATATCCTTAAATTTATAATAAAAAAGACTCGTGCATTGTATGGATTTAGGCATAAAAGAATATACCTCTTTTGGGAAAATGTGATCAATATCTCATAAAAAATTAACATTTTATTTTCATTTTTTACATTTTTATTACCAATCTTCTCTGATTAAAATCTTAATAGACTAAAATGGAATATGATGTGGGGGTTAATTATTAGATGAGGAGATAAAAGATTTATAGAATCAAATACACATTATATAAAAATATAAGGAAATATATGTTCAACATTATAAGAAAAGTCTTGCTAGGTGTTTTTTGTTTTATTTATTCAGCAATATCCTTTGCAGAAGGAAATAGTACGTTACAAGTGGGGATTGATTTAACTTATGCGCCTTATGCTTATTTAGAAAGAGGAAAAGCCTCTGGTTTTGATCCAGATTTAATGGAGTTAATTGGTAAAAAATTAGATAAGAAGGTTGAATTCAAAGATACACGTATTGAGAATATCATTATTGGCTTGAATGCAGGACATTATAATTTGGTGGCTTCTGCATTATATGTGAATGCACAACGTGCCAAACAGGTAGATTTTTTACCTTATTTGCAAACTGGTGGTGTGCTTGTTGTCCGTGGTAATGATAGGTTCTTACCACAAAGATTAGAAGATTTATGTGGCAAAAGTATTTCTTCTATGAAAGGTGCAGCCTGGATACAAACTATGAATAGAGTCTCACAAGAATATTGTTTGCCAAATAATCTTAAACCTCTTGTAGTTAAGGAATATCCTAGTGCCCCAGAAGCTGCTCAAGCTTTATTATCTGGCGGAGTAGATGTGCAATATGAAGATGCTGCCGTTGCTCAAATGGTAATTAATCAATTAGGTTCTAAATTAAAAATAACCAATAAAGAACGACTTTATCCAGTGTTAATTGGTTTAGCCTTTAATAAAGATGATGTGAAAGGAAAAGCAGAAATTGCCCAGACCCTTAAAGACATCTTAGCTGACGGTTCTTATAAACAGCTCTTGAAAAGATATAACTTAGAATTTCCCAAAGATGAATTATTAAAAGCTAATGGTTTAGAAAATGCCATTGAACAAGCTATCGTGTCCAATTCAGACGAAGAAAGTGAAGCAGTTTCTGAACAAGGGGTTAATTGGAAGTATCTTGGTAGCCTATTTTTTAATACCGATTTCTGGAAAGCCGTTCTAACGGTTTTAGAACTCAGTACATTAACTTGGATATTGGCTATTCTATGGGGATTTCTTCTAGCATTAGGTTCTCAATCCACTAATAAAGTTTTTAATCAATGTAGTAAAATCTATATTTGGTTATTCCGTAGCTTACCATTATTAGTGCTTCTGATTTTCATCTATAACGTTCCGCAATTTTGGCCAGCAAGTTCTGTTGTTTTATCTAACCCATTTATTGCAGGTCTAATTGCTATGGTGCTAAGTGAATCGGCTTATATTGCAGAAATTCACCGTAGTGCATTATCAGCGATTCCAAAGGGTCAATATGAAGCAGGAAAAGCCTTAGGTATACGCTTCTGGGGAATTCAACAATTAATTGTGATTCCACAGGCCTTAAAAGTAGCTTTACCGCCGTTGACGAACCAGTATATCACTATTGTTAAATTAACGTCTTTGGTTTCAGTAATTTCATTAACTGAAATTTTACTAGTAGGACAGCAGCTTTATACGCGTAATTTCTTAGTACTAGAAACCTTATTAGCTGTTGCATTTTATTACATTATAATTGTGACATTACTTACTTGGATACTAAAAAAATTTGAAAATAAATTAGATATTTCATTACGTAAAGGGCAGGAAATTTCTGACATTAATGTAAATGAAGAAGAACTTTCATCTTATTCTATTCTTAAACTAGAAAAACCAAATAATGAAGATGTGTTAAACGTTAGAGGATTGAGTAAATCATTCAATCAAATTGAAGTCTTAAAAGATATTAATTTTTCCTTAAAATGGGGGGAGGTATTGTCAATTATTGGTTATTCTGGTTCCGGTAAAACAACTTTAATCCGAAGTATTAATGGGTTGGAAACTATTGATCAAGGTAAGGTTTATTTGGAAGGGGAAGTGTTTATTAATGGGAAACATTTTGTATCAAATGCTCAAAATAAAATTGTGAATTTAGGAATGGTATTCCAAAGCTATAACTTATTTCCGCATAAAACAGTGTTGGAAAATCTTCTATTAGCACCAGAATATCATGGTAAACCCGAACAGGAAACATATTTATTAGCCTTAGCAATGTTGGATAAAGTGGGATTACTTTCGCATGCAAATAAATACCCTCATCAATTATCAGGAGGGCAGCAACAACGTGTTGCCATAGCTAGAGCTCTAGTTATGAAACCCAAAATTATGCTCTTTGATGAACCAACATCGGCACTTGATCCTGAATTAGTTAGTGACGTTTTATTGGTGATGGAAGGGCTTGTTAAAGAAGGCATGACGATGATTATTGTGACCCATGAAATGCAGTTTGCGTTAAAAATTTCTGACAAAATTGCCTTTATGGATTCTGGTGAAATTGTGTTTTTACAAACACCAGATGAATTAAGAAAAAATGATGATCCGCGTATACGTCGCTTTATAAATAACGAAATTTTATTAAATGATTTTAGTATTTAAGGAGTAATAATATGTCACAAGATTTTTCTAAATTTGTTGAAATTGGTATTTTGCAACAACGTAAAATTGAAGCAGAAATAGTTAAACCAATCTACGAAATTATGAAACGTGAATTTGGTTTGGAAAAGGCTAAGACTATTATTGAAGAAGCAGTCGCGAATGCTGCTTTAGAGGCGGGAAAAGAATATGCAAAACGAGAACCAAATGGTACAAGCGTAGAAAGCTTTGCTGCATTGCAATATTTATGGGAAAAAGATGATGCCTTGCGTATTGAGGTGCTTGATAACACACATGAAAAATATAGCTATAACGTACATCGTTGCCGATATGCGGAAATGTACAAAGAAATGGGATTAGAGGAAATTGGTTTTCTCCTTTCTTGTAATCGCGATAGTAAATTTATTGAAGGTTATGCTCCCAATATTAAATTAACTCGTCCGCATACAGTGATGAATGGTGATGGTTTCTGTGATTTTAGATACCAACTTAAACTTAAAATTGATGAGAATCAATCATGAGAAAAATTAATAATGAAAGATTATTAAAGTTACTAGATGATTTTGCTCAATTTGGTAAAACTGAAAATAATGGGGTGACTCGACTTGCTTTGTCTAATGAAGATAAGTTAGCGAGAGATTATTTCATTCAGTTATCAAGGCAAGCTGATTTTTCTGTTAAAGTTGATCCTATTGGTAATATTTTTGTTAGAAGAGAAGGAAAATATCCTAAGCTATCCCCTATTTTGGTCGGTTCTCATGGAGATTCTCAACCTTTAGGAGGTCGATATGATGGTATTTATGGGGTATTAGCAGGATTAGAAGCACTATTGTCATTAAATGATTATCAGATTGAAACTGAACGACCTATTGATCTTGTAATGTGGACTAATGAGGAAGGTTCTCGTTTTTCTCCAGCCATGATGGGGTCCGCAGTATTTACTGGTAAATTATCTATTGAAGAAGCATTCAGGAAACAAGATAAAAATGGCATAACTGTTGAGTCTGAACTAGAAAGAATTGGTTATTTAGGAAAAGATGATTTTTTAAATTATAGACCATATGCTGCACTTGAAATTCATATAGAACAAGGGCCTATTCTTGAAAGAAATCATACAGATATTGGAGTCGTAAGTGGTGCCTTAGGGCAAAATTGGTATCAGATTCAATTAGATGGTCTGGCTTCTCATGCTGGAACGACGCCAATGAATATGCGCAAAGATGCTGGTATAGGTATGGCGGAAGCAATGATGGAATTTAATAAGTTGGGTATGAAAGAAATAAAACATCAAGGACGAGTGACGATAGGTTCAATTCAACTTACTCCAAATTCTCCTAACGTTATTCCAGGGCGAGCAAATTTTACATTGGAAATTCGCCATCCTGATCAACAATCATTAAATCGTTTGGATAAAGAGATTTATAAAATTGTAAATAATATATCGAATAAATACCAGTTAGATGCTCAGATTAAACAAGTAGTCAATCTTCCTCCATTGGTATTTAATTCTGATTTACTCAGAATTATTCGACAAATAGCTGATAAATTGGGTTATAGTCGAGAGGATATTGTTTCTGGTGCTGGTCATGATTCTTGTCATTTGAATAATGAAATGCCAACAGCGATGATATTTATTCCATGTATAGATGGATTAAGTCATAACGAGCAGGAAAATATTACAGATGAATGGTGTGAAAAAGGGGGAAATATTTTATTTAATATGCTATTAAAATTAGCGAGTTAACCAAATTCTCTCTATAATATACAAAATTTTTATAGAGAGATTTGTTACATGGGAACGATTATTACCGTTGATGGGCCTAGCGGTGCTGGGAAAGGTACGCTTTGTTACGCTTTGGCTGAAAAGCTAGGTTATGCGTTGTTGGATAGTGGAGCGATTTATCGCGTTACAGCATTAGCGGCATTACAACGTAAAACTGATTTAACAAATGAGTCGGAGCTAGCTGAATTGGCTCGTCACTTAGATATTCAATTTATTCCTCAAAATGGCGAGGTGAATATTTTACTTGCTGGTATGAATGTAAGCCATTTAATTCGCACTCAAGAAGTCGCTGATGCCGCATCTAAAGTCGCTGTGTTTCCAGAAGTGCGGTCAGCTTTGCTACAACTTCAGCAAGATTTTGCGAAAAATGATGGATTAATTGCTGATGGTAGAGATATGGGGACTGTGGTATTCCCAAATGCTCAAGTGAAGTTATTTTTAGATGCAAGTGCTGAAGAACGTGCAAAAAGACGTTATAAACAGTTGCAATATAAAGGAATAAATGGTAACTTTGAGCAGATTTTAGCCGAGATAAAAGAGCGTGATTTTCGTGATAGAAATCGAGAGGTTGCGCCTCTAAAACCAGCTGATGATGCTCTGTTATTGGATAGCACAACGTTGAGTATTGGTGAAGTTATTGATCGGGCGTTAGCTTATATTCAAGAAAAGGTGTCAGTTTCGATTTAACTGTTTGTTCAAGGAAGAATAAGCATTTATCCTCAACCCCGCATTTTATGGATTTTAATGTGGATGTTATTAACTTAAATTAAGAAGATTATTTATATGTCAGAATCTTTTGCTCAACTTTTTGAAGAATCATTAAAAGGCCTTGAAACTCGTCAAGGTTCAATCGTTAGCGGTACTGTAGTAGCTATCCAAAAAGGCTTTGTGCTTGTTGATGCAGGTTTAAAATCTGAGTCTGCAATTCCAGTTGCTGAATTCTTAAATGCACAAGGTGAACTTGAAATCCAAGTTGGCGATACTGTAAATGTTGCATTAGATGCAGTTGAAGATGGTTTCGGTGAAACTAAACTTTCTCGTGAGAAAGCTGTTCGTCACGAATCTTGGATTGAATTAGAAAAAGCTTACGAAGAAAAAGCGACCGTTATCGGTTTAATCAACGGTAAAGTGAAAGGTGGCTTCACAGTTGAGTTAAACGGTGTTCGTGCATTCTTACCAGGCTCTTTAGTTGATACTCGTCCAGCGCGTGAAGCAGATCATTTACTTGGTAAAGAATTAGAATTTAAAGTAATCAAATTAGATCAAAAACGCAACAACGTTGTTGTTTCTCGTCGTGCAGTGATTGAATCTGAAAATAGCCAAGAACGTGAACAAGTATTAGAAAATCTTGTTGAAGGTTCAGAAGTTAAAGGTATCGTTAAAAACTTAACTGAGTACGGTGCATTCGTTGATCTTGGTGGTGTTGACGGTTTATTACATATCACAGATATGGCTTGGAAACGTGTTAAACATCCAAGCGAAATCGTGAATGTTGGCGATGAAGTTACTGTTAAAGTATTAAAATTTGATAAAGATCGTACTCGTGTATCTTTAGGCTTAAAACAATTAGGTCAAGATCCATGGGCCGCAATTGCTGAAAATCACCCAGTAAATAGCAAATTAACTGGTAAAGTAACTAACTTAACAGACTATGGTTGTTTTGTTGAGATTTTAGATGGCGTTGAAGGTTTAGTTCACGTTTCTGAAATGGATTGGACTAACAAAAATATCCACCCATCTAAAGTTGTTAGCTTAGGCGATACTGTTGAAGTAATGGTATTAGAAATTGATGAAGAACGTCGTCGTATTTCTTTAGGTTTAAAACAATGCAAAGCTAACCCATGGACTCAATTTGCTGAAACTCACAATAAAGGCGATAAAGTAACTGGTAAAATCAAGTCTATCACTGATTTCGGTATCTTCATCGGTCTTGAAGGTGGTATCGATGGTTTAGTTCACTTATCTGATATTTCTTGGAATGTATCAGGTGAAGAAGCCGTTCGTAACTACAAAAAAGGTGACGAAGTTTCTGCAGTAGTATTAGCGGTTGATGCAGTGAAAGAGCGCATTTCTTTAGGTATCAAACAACTTGAAGAAGATCCATTCAATAACTTCATAGCAATCAACAAAAAAGGTGCTGTAGTATCAGCAACAGTAGTTGAAGCTGATGCAAAAGGAGCTAAAGTTGAATTAGCGGGCGGTGTTGAAGGTTATATCCGCGCAGCTGATTTAACAAATGAAGTTGCTGCAGGTGACGTAGTTGAAGCTAAATACACTGGTGTAGATCGTAAATCTCGTATCGTTCACTTATCAGTGAAAGCAAAAGATCAAGCTGAAGAAGCTGCAGCAGTTGCAAATGTGAATAACAAACAAGAAGAAGTTGCTATTCCAAACGCAATGGCTGAAGCATTTAAAGCAGCTAAAGGTGAATAATTAATTCACATAGTAAGGCTGGGCTCATGTCCAGCCTTATTTGTTAGGGCTTATTGCTAATGTATTGAAATAATGTATTAGCAATAGATCTTAATTTGAATAATATGAGGGGAGAAAAGACGATGACTAAATCAGAACTTATCGAAAAATTATCAGAAAAGCATCCAATGTTACCTCTGAAAATGGTTGAAAATATTGTAAAAGATATTCTTGAGTTTATGTCTCAGTCTCTCGAAAATGGTGATCGTATTGAAGTTCGTGGGTTTGGTAGTTTTTCGTTACATTATCGTCAGCCTCGTTTAGGGCGTAATCCTAAAACAGGTGATTCAGTAAAATTAGATGAGAAATCAGTGCCACATTTCAAGGCGGGTAAAGAATTAAAAGAACGAGTAAATTGTTTATAGTTCATTAGTACAAACGGCGCGTAAGTGTCGTTTTTTATTAGAAAGTTTGGCATAATAGTGGCGTAATTGAAGAGGGGAATTATGATTAAGTATATTTTAGGTTTTGTGATTGTTATTGCTATTGTACTTGTTGCGATTACTGTTGGAGCCAATAACGATCAAATAATAACCTTTAACTATATTGTGGCAGAAAGCCAGCTCCAACTTTCTACACTTGTCGCGATTTTATTTGGTTTTGGGTTAATTCTTGGTTGGTTAATTAGTGGATTTTTCTATTTAAAATTAAAATTCAAGAATATGGTTTTAGCGCGCCAAGTTAAACGTCAAACATTACAACTTCATGAATTAACGACTACCCGTGATAAGGCTGTCTAATGCTGGAATTACTCTTTCTACTATTGCCCATCGCTGCAGCCTATGGTTGGTACATGGGGCAGCGTAGTGTAAAGAAAGATCAAGATGACATTAGTAATAAACTCTCCCGAGATTATGTTACGGGGGTAAACTTCTTACTTTCCAATCAAACTGATAAGGCTGTAGATCTATTTTTGAATATGCTACAAAAGCAAGAAGCCGAAAATGAAATCGAAAGCCACTCCCAATTTGAAGCTGAACTGACTCTTGGCAATCTATTCCGTTCTAGAGGCGAAGTTGATCGTGCTCTTCGCATTCATCAGGCTTTAGATCGTAGCCCAAATTATACTTTTGAACAAAAACTGCTCGCTAAGCAGCAGCTTGCTCGAGATTTTATGACTGTTGGTTTTTTTGACCGAGCTGAAAGTCTTTATATTTTACTAGTGGATGAACCTGAATTTGCAGAAAATGCTTTGCAGCAACTTTTAGTGATTTATCAAAAAACTAAAGAATGGAAAAAAGCGGTTAATATTGCTGAAAAACTCGCAAAAATCAAACCACAAGAGAATAATATTGAACTTGCGCAATGTTATTGTGAATGTTCACAAAGTTTAGAGCCTGAAAATGCGGTTGAAAAACGCAGTATTTTACAAAAAGCTTTGTTGGTTTCTCCTACTTGTGTTCGCGCTTCTTTATTACTCGCAAATTTAGAAATGCTTGAAGGCCAATATCAACAAGCAGCAAAAATACTAGAAAATGTTTTGGAGCAAAATCCAGATTATACGGGTGAAATTTTATCACCTTTAAAACATTGTTATGAAGAATTAAATCAGTTAGATAACTTTGAGTTATTCTTAATTCGTGCTGGTCAAATTACTAATAATGATGAGGTAGAGTTAGCCCTAGTTAAATTAATTGAAGAAAAAGATGGAAAACTTGCTGCTCAAGCTAAGCTTTATCAGCAACTCACGAAAAAGCCAAGTACTTTAATTTTCCATCGTTTTATGCAGTATCAAATTGATGAGGCAGAAGACGGACGTGGAAAAGAAAGTCTAATTTTATTACATAAAATGGTGGGGGAACGAATTAAGCAAACTTCAGCTTATCGTTGTACAAATTGTGGTTATCAAATCCACAAGTTGTTGTGGAATTGCCCATCTTGCCGTCAATGGGAATGTATTAAACCAGTTTCAAGTCAAGAACATAATTAATTGATACTCTGTGAGGTAACATTATGACAAGTAAAATTATTGTGGCATTGGATTATGAGAAAGAATCAGATGCTCTTGCTTTAGTTGATCAAATTGATCCGAATTTGTGTCGATTAAAAGTGGGTAAAGAAATGTTTACTACACTTGGTATGAATTTTGTAAAACAATTGCATCAACGTAATTTTGATGTTTTCTTAGATCTTAAATATCATGACATTCCAAATACGGTAGCAAGAGCGGTCCGATCCGCCGCTGATTTGGGGGTATGGATGGTCGATTTGCACGCAAGCGGTGGGCTACGAATGATGGAAGAAGCTAAGAGAATTCTTGAACCTTATGGGAAAGATGCGCCATTGCTTATTGCTGTGACGGTATTAACCAGTATGGAAGATTTGGATTTATTACAAATTGGGATTAATGCATCGCCAATGGAACAAGTTTTACGCTTAGCTCATTTAACCCAACGCGCAGGTTTGGATGGAGTGGTTTGTTCTCCGCAAGAGGTTGAAATTTTACGTAACGCTTGTGGAGAAGAGTTTAAATTGGTGACCCCAGGTATTCGTCCAACTGGGGCTGATTTTGGTGATCAGAGACGAGTGATGACTCCTACTGCTGCGATTCGTGCTGGTTCAGATTATTTAGTAATAGGGCGTCCTATTACTAAAGCTAATAATCCAGTAGAGGTTCTTCGTTCTATTAACGCGTCTATTAGGTAAGAATGATGTCAGATTCTGTTTTAGTGTATTCAACTGATGCGGGGCGAATTAAAGAGGAAAAGGCTTCTGTAGTTCGTCCAAAAGGAGACGGTGTTGTACGTATCCAAAAACAAACGAGTGGTAGGAAAGGTGCAGGCGTATCGGTTATAACTGGTTTAGATTTATCTGATGAGGAATTGAAAAAATTAGCTGCTGAATTAAAAAAACGTTGTGGATGTGGTGGTTCAGTTAAAAATGGAATGATTGAGATTCAAGGTGAAAAGCGTGATTTGCTCAAGCAATTTTTAGAGCAAAAAGGGTTTACCGTTAAATTATCAGGTGGATGATTAAAAAGGCGCATTAGCGCCTTTTTTGTTAAAGATTTAAAATTTCTTTAACGAAAGGAATCGTAAGATTTCGTTGTGCTTGCAACGAGGCTTTATCTAGTAGATCAAGTGCTTCAAATAATGTGTGCATGTCTCGTGCTAGTCGTGTAAGTAAAAAATTAGCCGTCTCATCGGGTAATTGAATTCCTCGTTGATAAGCGTTATGTTGTAGCACACTAATTTTTTGCTCGTCAGTTAGGGAATTTAATTGATAAATTTCACCCCAAGTCAAGCGGGAGTTCAAATCAGGCAATTTTACAGAAAGTGCAGAAGGCGATTTATCTGAACTAATAAGCAAAAGCGTTTTTCCGCTTGCTTTAATTCGATTGAATAGATCAAAAATAGCTAATTCCCATTCGTCATTTCCGATCACACTTTGTACATCATCTAGACATACTAATTCTTGCTGTTCTAGATTTTCAAGAACTGCGGTAGAAAAATATTGAGATTTGCTGAGCGGTACATAAATAGCAGTACGTTGATTGATTAAATATTCGTTACTGAATGCTCTAAGAAGGTGAGTTTTTCCAGAACCTTTATTTCCCCAAATATAGAAAAACTGTTGTTTTAACTCAGATGAATTTTTGCGTAAAGAATCGAGCAATAAAAGATTATTATCGCCGTAAAAGTTTGCTAATGTGGCATCATCAATTTGATGAATGGGTAAGGGAAGCTGCTTATTCAAATATTTATGTATTACAGATTATAAGTAAGAAAAGGGCTAAATTGGGATTTAACCCTTTTAAAAGAACTCTTATTCTACTTCATTTTTTGCTTTCGGTAAAACAAGGTTTAAGATGATAGCAACAACTGCGCATAAGCTGATACCTTTTAGTGATACATTGCCTACATCTACAAACATATTGCCGATACCAAATGTCATGACGACAGAAATAATACACAGATTACGTGCTTCGGTAACATCAACTTTGCCACGAATTAAGGTGCTCATGCCCACGACTGCGATTGAACCGAAAACAAGCATCATAATCCCACCCATTACAATAGTTGGAATCGTTGATAGGAAGGCGCCTACTTTTCCACAGAATGAAATCGCAATAGCCCAAATGGCAGCCCATGTCATAATATTAGGATTGAAATTTCGGGTTAACATTACGGCACCAGTCACTTCAGAATAAGTTGTATTTGGTGGGCCACCCACTAAAGAAGCCGCTGCAGTTGCTAAGCTATCGCCTAATAAAGTGCGGTGTAATCCTGGTTTTTTTAAAAAATCTTTACCTGTTACAGAGCTGATAGCCATAATACCGCCAACATGTTCTACCGCCGGTGCAATAGCAATTGGCAACATATAAAGAATAGCTTCTAGGTTAAATTCAGGAGCAGTTAATTTTGGTAAGCTGAACCAAGGCGCATCAATCACTGGTTGGAAATTAATTAAACCAAGGAATAAGCATAAAATATAGCCCGTAGTAATACCAAACATAATTGGGATGAGTTTCATCAATCCTTTGGCAAACACAGCTACAGATAAAGTAGTGAGAAGTGTTACCATTGAAACTAATATAGCGTCGTTATAAGCATAAGCACTGTTTTTGCCTAATGACATATCAACTGCTACAGGGGCAAGCCCCATCCCAATAATAATAATCACTGGCCCCACAACAATCGGTGGGAAAATACGTTGTAATGCTTCAGTTCCACGTAATTTTACCAATATACTTAGTGCTAAATATACAAGACCCGCCGATGCTAATCCCCCCATAGTGGTTGGAATCCCCCATGTCTGAATACCATATTGAATCGGTGCGATAAAGGCAAAAGATGAAGCTAAGAAAATAGGAACTTGTTTGCCAGTGCAAAGTTGGAAGAGTAGGGTGCCAACGCCAGCAGTTAGTAATGCAGTATTGGAATCAAGACCAGTAATTAATGGTACAAGAACGAGCGCACCAAATGCGACGAAGAGCATCTGTAGGCCAACAAAAGATTGTTTAAGTTTACTCTGGTTTTCTACCACGGAAGAATTTTGATGTGTCATTTAGTTTCAACTCTCTGTTTGAATTAACTGAAAGTGCGGTCAATATATTTTTAATATTTCATGCACCGAAAAAAGACGGTATGAATACCGTCTTTTGTTTCTGGGATTATTTAGTCCCAAAAATTTTATCACCCGCGTCACCGAGACCCGGAATAATGTAACCATGTTCATTTAGGTGGCTATCAATAGAAGCACAGTAAAGTTCAATGTCGGGATGTGCCGTTTCAAGAGCCTTAATACCTTCTGGCGCAGCGACTAAAACTAATACTTTAATATGCTTACAACCTTTTGCTTTTAAAAGATCAAGGGTAGCAATCATAGAACCGCCCGTTGCAAGCATCGGATCAACAACAATTGCAAGGCGCTCTTCTAAATCGCTAGCTAATTTTTGGAAGTAAGGGACTGGTTCAAGGGTTTCTTCATTACGGTAGATCCCCACTACACTGATGCGTGCGCTTGGTACATGTTCAAGTACACCATCCATCATACCTAAACCTGCACGTAAAATTGGGACAACCGTTACTTTTTTACCTTTAATTCTGTCGATTTCTACTGGGCCATTCCAACCGTTGATCGTTACTTTTTCAGTTTCTAAATCTGACGTTGCTTCGTAGGTTAATAGGCTACCGATTTCTGTTGCCAGTTCACGGAATTTTTTTGTATCAATCTCAGCTTCACGCATCACACCTAATTTGTGTTTAACAAGTGGGTGTTTTACTTCAACCAGTTTCATATTTACTCTCCTTTTGGCGTTTAAAAAACAAATTGAAGAATTCTAGATTAAAAAAAAGAAAAAAGGTAGCAATTTATGAAAATATTTTAAAGAATACCAAGAATGGAATAGGGACAACTATAATAATTTGGATAGGCTATAAGCAAAAAGTCCGCGAAAGCGGACTTTTTCATTATCTTTATTTGTCAGATTTACCCAAATTATCAAAGAATTTTTTCACACCGTCCAAAAATCCTGAAGATTTTGGCGCATGCTTACTTAAATCTTTACCTTGTAAACTTTTCTCAAGTTTTTGAAGTAATTCTTTTTGTTCGCTAGTTAAATTAACGGGTGTTTCGACCGCGATACGACAAATCAAATCGCCCGCATAGCCACTACGTGTAGAGGCGACACCTTTGCCTCGCATGCGGAATAATTTTCCAGTTTGCGTTTCAGCTGGGATTTTAAGTTTTACTCTGCCATCTAAGGTCGGTACTTCAATTTCACCGCCAAGCGCTGCAGTAGCAAAACTAATCGGTACTTCGCAATATAAGTTATTACCGTCACGTTCAAAAATGTTATGTTCTCTCACATGAATCACAACATATAAATCTCCAGCTGGCGCGCCATTTTCACCCGCAGCACCTTTGCCTGCTAAGCGAAGTTGATTGCCCGTATCTACACCTGCAGGAATTTTTACTGAAAGATTTTCTTTCTTATGCACACGCCCTTCACCATGACAGCTGCGACAAGGTTTTTCAATTTTCTTACCACTACCATGACAAGTTGGACAAACACTTTCAGATACAAAGAAGCCTTGTTGACGACGAATTCGACCAGAACCGTGGCAATGCGGACAAGTTTCCACTTTAGAACCTTTTTCAGCCCCAGAACCACCACAGCTATCACAATGTGCAAGGGTGTTAATTTGAATATCTTTAGTTGTACCTTTTACGGCTTCTTCTAAAGTGATTTCTAAGTCATAGCGTAAGTCTTCGCCACGAACAACGCGCTGACGACCACGGCCACCGCCACCAAAAATATCGCCAAAGATATCACCAAACATATCACCAAAATCAGCACCACCAAAGCCGCCACCGAAACCACCTGCGCCACCACCTTGTTCAAAGGCTGCATGACCATATTGATCATAAGCTGCGCGTTTTTGATCGTCGCCTAATACTTCATAAGCTTCATTAATTTCTTTAAATTTTTCTTCCGCTTCTTTACTGCCTTGGTTTTTATCCGGATGATGTTTAGACGCTAAACGTTTATACGCACGTTTAATATCATTCTCACTCGCCCCTTTTTTCAATCCAAGGACTTCGTAGTAATCTTTTTTTGCCATAGTGTTTCCGTATTTTTATTTGCAAATATTTTGTCATTTCTGACCGCTTACATTTGCTATTTTTAGCAATGTGGGCAAATTGAAATGTAAATATCCACTTTTCCATTTGGATAATATTTCTCAAAATCCACTTTATAAGCGCGTTTTAATAAGCCTTGCTTTTCTTTATTCCAAATGCGTTGCCACGTTTGAACTACTGATTCATAAGTCGTGGGGAAGATTTCATACCAAGTCAGATCTTCAATTTCAATGGTTGAAAAACTGCCTTTAGGTTTACTTTCTTGAGCAACAGCAACATCATAATAGCCCGTAAAATCCGATTCGTAATTCAGATAAACACCATAATAAGGGGCATTTTGAGGCAATTTTACAAAATTATTCTGCCAAAGCTGTCCAATCTTTTCAGCAGGATTTTCCTTTGTGTTATGCGTACGAATTGTAGCAAGTGGATAAAGTGTAAGTGGCATAACTATTCCTTAAATTTACAAAACTCTGGGTAAATTTGACCGCTTATAACATATTCCCCTCTTTAGCAAAGAGGGGCGGGGGAAGATTTGGCAGAAGTAAATTTAGCTCATAAGAAAATTTGATATCGCTATCAAATCTCCCCTACCCCCTCTTTTCTAAAGAGGGGGATCATTTATATACGCCAAAAGGGCGTGTTTCCACGCCCCCTGTTTATGCTAAGAAGAGCGGTGAATTATTTATTATCTTTCACTTCTTCAAATTCCGCATCTACCACACCATCATCTTTTGCTGATGATTGTTGTGGTTGCTCGCAACCAGCTTGTTGAGCTTTTGCTTGAGCTGCTTGCATTAATGGTTCAGAGGCTTTAATTACCGCTTCAATTTTCGCTTCAATTTCTGCTTTATCTTCACCTTTTGCTGCTGTTTCAAGCTCAGCGACTGCAGCTTCAATTTTCTCTTTATCTGCAGCACTCAATGCGTCGCCAGCTTCTGCAATTTGTTTACGTGTTGCGTGAGCAATACCATCAGCTTGGTTACGTGCTTGAACAACTTCTTCAAATTTACGGTCTGCATCAGCATTTGCTTCTGCATCACGCACCATTTGTTGAATTTCTTCATCAGATAAACCAGATGATGCTTGAATACGAATTTGTTGCTCTTTACCCGTATTTTTATCTTTTGCAGATACATTGATTACGCCGTTTGCATCGATGTCGAAAGTGACTTCGATTTGTGGCATACCACGCGGTGCAGGGTTGATACCTTCTAGGTTGAATTGACCTAAAGATTTATTATCTGACGCACGTTTACGTTCACCTTGAAGAACGTGAATTGTTACAGCACTTTGGTTATCTTCCGCTGTTGAGAACACTTGCGATTTTTTGGTTGGAATCGTTGTATTTTTCTCAATTAAAGTGGTCATCACGCCGCCCATGGTTTCGATACCAAGTGATAACGGAGTAACGTCTAATAAAAGAACGTCTTTCACATCACCTTTTAATACACCACCTTGAACTGCCGCACCGATTGCCACCGCTTCATCAGGGTTAACATCTTTACGAGCTTCTTTACCAAAGAATTCAGCAACTTTTTGTTGTACAAGTGGCATACGAGTTTGTCCACCCACAAGAATAATATCGTGGATTTCACTTACGCTTTTACCTGCATCTTTTAATACAGCTTTCAAAGACTCAATTGAGCTTGCCACTAAATCTTCTACTAATGCTTCTAATTTTGCACGAGTGATATTTAATGCTAAGTGTTTAGGGCCTGTCGCATCTGCAGTGATGTACGGAAGGTTCACTTCAGTAGATTGAGCTGATGAAAGTTCAATTTTAGCTTTCTCTGCTGCTTCTTTTACGCGTTGTAATGCCATTGGGTCATTACGTAAATCGATGTTTTGTTCTTTTTTGAACTCATCAATAATGTAATCAATTACACGGTTATCGAAGTCTTCACCACCTAGGTGAGTGTTACCACCCGTTGCTAACACTTCGAAAGTTTGTTCACCATCAAAGTTATCAATTTCGATGATTGAAATATCGAATGTACCACCACCTAAGTCGTAAACAGCGATCACTTGGTTCTCTTTGCTTGAACCTAAACCGAACGCCAAGGCAGCTGCCGTTGGTTCATTAATGATACGTTTAACATCTAAACCTGCGATTTTACCCGCATCAATAGTTGCTTGACGTTGTGCATCGTTGAAGTATGCGGGCACAGTGATTACTGCTTCTGTTACAGATTCACCCAAGAAATCTTCTGCAGTTTTTTTCATTTTTTTCAATACTTCAGCAGAAATTTGCGGTGGTGCTAATTTATCACCTTTTACATTTACCCACGCATCGCCGTTATCTGCACGCACGATTTCGAAAGGCATAATTTTAATATCGCGTTGAACTTCTTCGCTTTCAAAACGACGACCAATTAAACGTTTAATCGCAAACAATGTATTTTTCGGGTTAGTGATTGCTTGACGTTTTGCTGGTTGACCCACTAAAGTTTCATTATCTGTATAAGCAATAATTGAAGGGGTTGTACGTGCACCTTCTGCATTTTCAATTACGCGAGCCTTGTCGCCTTCCATGACTGCTACACAAGAGTTTGTTGTACCTAAGTCAATACCAATAATTTTTCCCATTTTGTACTCCTAGTAAAAATTTTAAAATTCGGGGTTGAACTTATAAACGTCTCAAAATAGCCTCTATCACAAATATTTTTGAAACATCTACAAGCCCTATTTGTTACGAATTGTAAGATGTGGATATTCTTTCGCATTTCAAGAGAAAATTTTAAAAATTTTTTATTTCTTAAAGTGCGGTGATTTCCGTTCTTGTTTTCAAGATAAGTCTCAAATGGTGAACTTCAAGGGGAAAACAAAAATTTTCAGGCAAGAAAAAGGGATTTGTGATAAATTTGGCAAAAATTTTTACTTTAAAATAGGAAAGAAATAAATGAAAAAATCAAAAATTGCTGCAGGCGTAGTCGTTGCTCTTGCTGCCGTTTGGTGTACCGGTGCATGGTTTACAGGGAAAAAAGCGGAAGAAGAATATTTACATCAACTAAAACAGTTAGATCAACTATTTGCTAAAACAGATGTATTAGAAGAAAGTAAAATTTTTTATAAAAATATAAAATTTGATAGAGGATTATTTGCGTCTCATATTCAAGATCAAATAGAAATTCATAAAGCAAATGAAACGATCATTATTCCTTTATCATCAACGCTTTATCACGGGCCTTTGCCGCTTGATCGTGTGGCGAAACTGAATTTCGTTCCAACCATTTTTTCAAGCCAAACCTTGTTAGGAAAAAATGCAACAACTCAAACACTCTTTGACATCACAAAATCAGAAAAACCGTTACAACTAAATTTTGCAATGAATTATGCCTTAAACGGTAATGCGGAATTAAAACTTGCATCGGGGCAATATCGCAATGATCAATCTAAGGCTGATTTTGATTGGTCAAATGTCGTATTAAATGTTTATTTAGACAAAAATGAACCTAGCAATTATACGCTATCTGTAGATGCATTTAATTCAAATGACCCAAATCATGCAGTTTCAACCACTTCATCAATTAAAATAAAAGATCTTGTCGTACAAGGCTCACTACAAAGCACAAAATGGCCATTTATTTATAGTGGAAACATTAATAGCAAAATAGGCTATTTTGAGCAAAATACCGAGTCTGCAGAGACTGGCGAAAAATTCTCTCTTATTCAGAAAAATAGCCAAGCAAATTTAACTACACAAGTTGAGGGTGATACAGTAAATATCATCAATAAAACAAATCTGGATGAATTACATATTAATGGCAATAACTTAGGTAAAGTGACCTATAATGTAGAATTCAACCATATTGATGGCAACGCATTACAAGAACTTTTAAATATTTTAGTTGCAATAGGCAAAGCCGACTCAGATACGCCGTTATCTAAAGCATTGGTGCAAAAATTACAACAAGCAGGCATGACCATTGCAAATAATCAGCCTCAAATTAAATTTGCCCCTCTTTCTATTTCTGATGAAAAAGGTAAAGTGGCATTGGATCTAAATATTGCTTTAGTGCCAAACCCTAAATTTGATTTAATGCGTAGTGGCTTATACAAACAATTCAAAGATTTTTCGATCAATTTTGATGTGAATAAAGAAACTGCAATTTCATTATTATCTAAATTTATACCAGAAAACCAAAAGCAAGATTTAGTTCACCGATTGGATGAATTAGTCTCTGATGGAGAAGCGAATGGCATTATCGTAAACTCTGATAAAACAGTCACATTAACGCTTGCTTTAGAGAATAACGAATTAAAACTAAACGGCAAAGCAATACCAGAAGAACAGTTGAAAATGGTACTCTTCATGCTTGCAATGGGGGGAATTGGGAGATAACTAAAACAGGGCGATAAATTGTCGCCCTGTTTCACGATGAAGAGCGGTCAATATTCTTTATCTTTTTAAGCTAAACGCTCTTTTAAATATCCTTCATAATCCGGCACTTCAATTTCCACATCCTGTTCAAATAAAACTGAAGTTAACATGAAATCTGCGGAGCTTTGATTAATCGCAACGGGGATATTCCACACTGTTGCAATACGCATGAGGGCTTTCACATCAGGATCATGGGGGGCGGCATTCATTGGATCCCAAAAGAAAATCATCATGTCGATTTTCTTTTCTGCGATTAATCCACCAAGTTGTTGATCTCCGCCCATTGGACCACTTAATAAAGATTGAATGCTTAAACCGGTTTCTCGTTCTAAAATATGCCCTGTTGTACCTGTTGCATAAAGTATATGAGGCTTAAGCGCTTCTTTGTGTTTTTGCGTCCAATTCAGTAAATTTTTTTTGCAGCTATCATGAGCCACAAGCGCAATACGTTTGTGTTGAGTGAGCGTTCGCGTCGTTATATGCATGATTGATTCCTTTTTGAAATAAGTTTGAAAAACTTTAAAGCAAAGCCCTACAGAATGCAATGTTTTACTTATGATTTTAATAGGCTTTACAAAAGGCGAGAAAAAATTACCGCACTTTCAAAAGATTACCGATTAACACAGTACTCAACAGGGATATTTGATGAAAATTTACTATCTTTATCTCAAAAAATCTTCTAAAATTTGCAGGATTTGTTAAATGTTTGTAAAAAGGCAAGCATTTCTGATATTCGTGTTTAGTGCTTACTAAACTAATGTTCACTTAATTAACAGATAAGGAAAACCTATGTCTGAGATTTTAAAAAATGACGTTGATCCAATCGAAACTCAAGATTGGTTACAATCATTAGATTCTTTGATTCGTGAAGAAGGCGTAGAACGTGCACAATATATTATTGAGCAAGTTATCGGCCAAGCACGCACCAACGGTGTTTCATTACCGACAGGTGTAACAACCGATTATGTCAATACTATTCCAGCTTCTGAACAACCTGCTTACCCAGGTGATCATGCTATTGAGCGTCGTATTCGTTCTGCTGTGCGTTGGAATGCTATTGCTATGGTATTGCGTAGTCAGAAGAAAGATCTTGACTTAGGTGGCCATATCTCAACTTATCAAGCTGCAGCAACCATGTATGAAGTGTGCTATAACCACTTCTTCAAAGCAGCAACAGAGAAAAACGGTGGTGACTTAATTTTCTTCCAAGGCCATGCTGCTCCGGGTATGTATGCGCGTGCATTCTTAGAAGGTCGTTTAACTGAAGAACAGATGGATAACTTCCGTCAAGAAGCCTTTACCGATGGTTTATCTTCATATCCACACCCTAAATTAATGCCTGAATTCTGGCAATTCTCTACGGTTTCTATGGGGTTAGGCCCAGTGAACGCCATCTACCAAGCGCGTTTCTTAAAATACTTAGATAACCGAGGCTTAAAAGATACCAAAGATCAAAAAGTCTATGCATTCTTAGGCGATGGTGAAATGGATGAAATTGAGTCTAAAGGTGCATTAACTTTTGCAGCTCGTGAAAAATTAGATAACTTAATCTTCACTATCAGCTGTAACTTACAACGTTTAGACGGCCCAGTTAATGGTAACGGTAAAATCGTTCAAGAATTAGAAGGATTATTTACTGGTGCTGGCTGGGAAGTAATCAAAGTTTTATGGGGAAGCGATTGGGATAAATTATTTGCGAAAGATACTTCAGGTAAATTAACTCAGTTAATGATGGAAGTGGTTGATGGTGACTATTTAACCTTTAAATCTAAAGACGGTGCTTATGTTCGTGAACACTTCTTTGGTCGTTATCCAGAAACCGCTGCATTAGTTGCAGATATGACGGATGATGAAATTTGGGCATTACGCCGTGGTGCACACGATAGCGAAAAATTATATGCAGCCTATGCAAAAGCACAAAATGCAACGAAACCAGTTGTGATTTTAGCGCATCAAGTTAAAGGTTATAAAATTCCTGAAGCGGAAAGTAAAAACACCGCTCACCAATCTAAAAAAATGTCTTACGAAAGCCTTAAAGGTTTCCGTGACTACTTCGATTTACCATTGACTGATGAGCAAGTAGAAAAATTAGAATACATTAAATTTGCTGAAGGCACGCCTGAATACGAATATTTACATGGCCACCGTAAAGCATTAAACGGCTATGTTCCTGCTCGTCGTGCTAAATTTGATGTTGAATATAAAGTTCCTGCATTAGAAGAGTTTAAAGCATTATTAGAAGAACAACCTCGTGGTATTTCAACCACTATGGCGTTTACTCGTGCCTTAAACATCTTATTAAAAGATAAAAACATTGGTAAAACCATCGTTCCAATGATTGCTGATGAAGCACGTACGTTTGGTATGGAAGGTTTATTCCGTCAAATCGGTATTTATAACCCACATGGCCAAAACTATGTTCCTTCAGATCGTGACTTAGTTGCTTACTACCGCGAAGCAAAAGATGGTCAAGTGCTACAAGAAGGTATCAATGAATTAGGTGCAACCGCATCTTGGTTAGCTGCAGCGAACTCCTACTCTGTCAATAACCAACCAATGATTCCATTCTTCATCTATTACTCAATGTTTGGTTTCCAACGTGTGGGCGATATGATGTGGGCGGCTGGTGACCAATTAGCTCGTGGTTTCATGGTGGGTGGTACTTCAGGTCGTACGACATTAAACGGCGAAGGCTTACAACACGAAGATGGCCATAGTCATATTCAAGCAGGTATCATTCCTAACTGTGTCACTTACGATCCATCATTCGCATTCGAAGTTGCAGTAATTATGCAAGACGGTATTAACCGTATGTACGGCGAAAAACAAGAAGATGTATTCTATTACATGACAACATTAAATGAAGTCATGGATCAACCGGCTATGCCTGCTGGTGCGGAAGAAGGTATTCGCAAAGGTTTATATAAATTTGAAACCGTGGAAGGTAAAAAAGGCAAAGGCCACGTTCAATTGTTAGGTTCTGGTGCTATCATGCGTCATGTTCGTGAAGCGGCACAAATTCTTGCAAAAGATTATGGTGTCACCTCAGATGTATTCTCTGCGCCTTCATTCAATGAATTAGCCCGTGAAGGTCACGATGCAGCACGTTGGAACTTATTACACCCAACAGAGACACAACGCGTACCATACGTTGCTCAAGTATTAGCTGATTTACCAACCGTTGCTTCAACTGACTATGTTAAAGCATACGCAGATCAAATCCGTGCATTCGTACCAAGTCGTCATTATCATGTGTTAGGTACAGATGGTTTCGGTCGTTCAGACAGCCGTGCAAACTTACGTGAACACTTCGAAGTTGATGCACGTTATGTTGTGGTTGCTGCACTTTCTCAATTAGCGAAAGAAGGTACAGTATCTAACCAAGTTGTTGCAGATGCGATTGCAAAATTCGGTTTGAATGTAGATCGTATCAATCCGCTTTACGCGTAATTGATGAAAACTGCGGTCAAAAAACATCGTGTTTTATGACCGCACTTTAAAAGGAACAAAAAAATGTCAAAACAAATTCAAATTCCTGATATTGGTAGTGATGAAGTTACAGTAACAGAAGTCATGGTAAACGTAGGCGATACCATCTCTGTTGATCAATCTATCATTAACGTTGAAGGTGATAAGGCTTCAATGGAAGTGCCTGCACCAGAAGCGGGTGTTGTAAAAGAAGTTTTAGTCAAAGTCGGTGATAAAGTCACAACAGGCACCCCAATGCTCGTATTAGAAGCCGCAGGCGCTGCACCAGCGGCTGAAGCACCTACTGCACCAGTAGCCGCTGCCGCGCCAACTGCATCGGCTGTTGTTGAAGTAAACGTACCAGACATCGGTTCTGATGAAGTAAACGTGACTGAAATTATGGTTAAAGTAGGTGATAGTGTTGAAGTTGATCAATCAATCATCAATGTTGAAGGCGATAAAGCTTCAATGGAAGTTCCAGCACCAATCGCAGGTGTGGTGAAAGAAATTTTAATTAATGTTGGCGATAAAGTTTCAACCGGTAAACTCATCATGAAATTTGAAACTGCATCAGCTGCTCCAGTTGCTGCATCAGCACCAGCTCAAACAGCTGCGCCTGTAGCTGCCACAACATCTGCAATTAAAGATGTGAATGTGCCTGATATTGGTGGTGATGAAGTCAATGTAACTGAAATTATGGTTGCCATTGGTGATACTGTTTCAGAAGATCAATCATTAATTACCGTTGAAGGTGATAAAGCATCAATGGAAGTTCCTGCTCCATTCGGTGGTGTAGTAAAAGAAATTCTCGTGAAATCTGGTGATAAAGTATCGACTGGTTCATTAATTATGCGCTTTGAAGTAGCGGGCGCAGCGCCAGCTGCGGCAACATCTGCGCCAGCACCACAAGTTGCATCGCCTGCGCCAGCGGCACAACCTGCTCAATCTGACAATGTATCAGGCTTAAGCCAAGAACAAGTGGTGGCAAGCGCTGGCTATGCGCATGCTACTCCAGTTATTCGTCGTTTAGCACGTGAATTTGGCGTAAACTTAGATAAAGTAAAAGGTACAGGTCGTAAAGGTCGTATCGTTAAAGAAGATATCGAAGCTTATGTGAAAACAGCAGTTAAAGCTTATGAAAGTGGTGCAACAGCACAAGCTGCTGGCAATGGCGTAGCGAATGGCGCTGGCTTAGGCTTATTACCATGGCCAAAAGTTGATTTCAGTAAATTCGGTGAAGTAGAAGAAGTCGAATTAAGCCGTATCAATAAAATTTCAGGCGCTAACTTACATCGTAACTGGGTAATGATTCCACATGTTACTCACTTCGATAAAGCAGATATCACGGATTTAGAAGCATTCCGTAAAGAACAAAATGCGTTAGCAGAAAAACAAAAACTTGGAGTGAAAATTACTCCAGTTGTGTTCATTATGAAAGCAGTGGCAAAAGCATTAGAAGCGTATCCACGTTTCAATAGCTCAATTACCGAAGATGCTCAACGCTTAATCCTGAAAAAATATATTAACATTGGTGTCGCAGTAGATACGCCAAATGGCTTAGTCGTGCCTGTATTCAAGAACGTGAACAAAAAAGGCATTATCGAACTTTCACGTGAATTAATGGAAGTATCGAAAAAAGCCCGTGAAGGCAAATTGACTGCATCTGATATGCAAGGTGGCTGTTTCACTATTTCAAGTCTAGGCGGTATTGGTACAACTCACTTTGCACCAATCGTAAATGCACCAGAAGTGGCAATCCTTGGTGTGTCTAAATCATCGATGGAACCAGTATGGAATGGTAAAGAATTTGCACCACGCTTAATTCTTCCAATGTCATTATCATTCGATCATCGTGTCATTGATGGTGCAGATGGTGCACGATTCATCAGCTATATCGGTGCTGTATTAGCAGATTTACGCCGTTTGATTATGTAATAACGCCCCTTTCTTCTAATTAGAAGAAAGGGCGTTTTAGCAAATTCCTTATGATCGCAAAACAGTGCGGTCAATATTTTGAACGTTTTTACGAGGTAAAAATGAGTAAAGAAATTAAAACCCAAGTCGTCGTACTTGGTGCTGGCCCAGCAGGTTATTCTGCGGCGTTCCGTTGTGCGGATTTAGGTTTAGAAACTGTATTAGTTGAACGTTATTCAACTCTTGGTGGGGTATGTTTAAATGTAGGTTGTATCCCATCCAAAGCATTATTGCACGTAGCAAAAGTGATTGAAGAAGCAAAACACGCAAGTAAAAATGGTATTTACTTTGGTGAGCCAAGAATTGATTTAGATGAAGTTCGTGCGGGTAAAGAAGCGGTTGTCGCTAAATTAACCGGTGGTTTAGCGGGTATGGCAAAAGCACGCAAAGTCACTGCTGTTGAAGGCTTAGCAGCATTTACTGATCCTAATACTTTAGTGGCGCGTGATCGTGATGGTCACCCAACAACAATCAAATTTGATAATGCTATTATTGCAGCAGGTTCTCGCCCAATTCAATTACCTTTCATTCCACATGAAGATCCGCGTATTTGGGATTCAACAGATGCACTTAAATTAAAAGAAGTACCTAAAAAACTTCTTATTATGGGTGGTGGTATTATCGGTTTAGAAATGGGGACGGTTTACCATGCATTAGGTTCAGAAATTGAAGTGGTAGAAATGTTCGACCAAGTTATCCCTGCCGCGGATAAAGATGTTGTAGCAATTTACACCAAACAAATCGAGAAAAAATTCAAGTTAATGCTTGAAACCAAAGTGACTGCTGTTGAAGCAAAAGATGATGGTATCTACGTTTCAATGGAAGGCAAAGCATGCAATGATACCAAACGTTATGATGCAGTACTTGTTGCGATTGGCCGTACACCAAATGGTAAATTGATCGATGCTGGTAAAGCAGGTGTTGAAGTAGATGATCGTGGTTTCATTCATGTTGATAAACAAATGCGCACCAATGTGCCACATATCTTTGCCATCGGCGATATTGTTGGTCAACCAATGTTAGCGCACAAAGGTGTTCACGAAGGCCACGTTGCTGCAGAAGTCATTGCGGGACAAAAACACTACTTCGATCCTAAAGTAATTCCATCCATTGCTTATACCGAACCAGAAGTGGCTTGGGTAGGTAAAACAGAAAAAGAATGTAAACAAGAAGGTTTAAACTACGAAGTCGCTAAATTCCCTTGGGCAGCATCAGGCCGCGCTATTGCTTCTGAATGTTCAGAAGGTATGACGAAATTAATCTTTGATAAAGATACTCATCGTGTACTTGGCGGTGCAATCGTCGGTTCTAACGGTGGTGAATTATTAGGTGAAATCGGTCTTGCCATCGAGATGGGTTGCGATGCAGAAGATATTGCATTAACTATCCACGCTCACCCAACTTTACACGAGTCTGTTGGTTTAGCTGCGGAAGTATTTGAAGGCTCAATCACTGACCTTCCAAATGCAAAAGCGAAGAAAAAGTAATTTTTTAAGTACAAGAAAAAGCGAGTGTTAAACTCGCTTTTTTATATCAGTAAAGCCAATGTTATTTTTTAACATGGGGCGTTAAGATTTTAACGGTGAAATTGATTGATAACCTATGAATACATTTGAGATTAAGTAAAACTATGCGAAAATTGACCGCACTTTAAGACTTTTGTCGTGTCGAAAAGGAACCGACCGATAGACAGTTGCCTATCTTTCTTCAATTTAATACGGCTTGGATGCCGTTTTGTTAATGGTTTTTACAATGAAAAAAGCGCATTCCCCTTTATTCCCCATCTTCACTTTCGTGTTGATTAATCTCATCATCCTTTCCTTATCCCGTTTGGGACTTGCTATATGGCAATCAGAGCGTGTGTCTGCCGTAGATGGCTGGTTGCAATTATTTCTGCAAGGCGTACGAATGGATGTTGTGGCACTCTGTTATTTATTTGGTGTACCTGCATTGCTCACAACGTTATTTCATAGCAGCAAAGTTTGGGTAAAAATTTTACGCATTTGGTTAACGCTTGGCAGTGTGTTTATTATCTTTATGGAAATTGCCACACCTGCCTTTATTGAAACCTACGATTACCGTCCAAATCGCTTATTTATCGAATATCTGATTTATCCGAAAGAAGTTTTTTCAATGCTTGCTGAAGGGCATTTAAGTGCGGTCATTTTTAGCCTTGTTTTCACTATTTTAGCTGCCGTGATTTATTGGAAAATTTCTGGTTGGGCAGTCAAAAATTTACGCTCAGTGAGTTGGAAACTTCGTCCTGTGATTGCTTTGCTTGTTATTGTAGTGAGTTTCCTTGGGGCGCGTTCAAGTTTTCAACACCGCGGTATTAATCCCGCTATGGTGGCATTTTCTTCTGATGCGTTAGTGAATTCTTTGGTGCTTAATTCGGGCTATTCCGTCATTTATGCGGCACAGCAATTTAAAGATGAAGAAAAATCTTCAGAAATGTACGGAAAAATGGATGCAGATGAAATGTTTCGTATTGTTAAAGCAAGCCGTGGCCGCCCAGACAGCGATTACATTTCAGATAAATATCCAACTTTAACGAAAAATATCGCGACTTATCAGGGGAAACCTAAAAATATCGTGATTTTGCTACAAGAAAGTCTCGGTGCTCAGTTTATTGGTACACTCGGTGGCAAACCACTTTCTCCAAATGTAGATCAGCTCGCAAAAGAAGGGTGGTTATTTGAAAATCTTTATGCAACAGGTACGCGTTCAGTGCGCGGTATTGAAGCAACAACCGCAGGTTTTACTCCAACGCCAGCTCGCGCAGTGGTGAAACTTAATAATGCCCAAAGTGGTTTCTTTACTATTGCGGATTTATTACATAAACAAGGTTATAACACTTCCTTTATTTATGGCGGTGAAAAGCACTTCGACAATATGGCGAGCTTTTTCTACGGCAATGGTTTTAAAGATATTTGGGATCAACAAGATTACCAAAATCCAACATTTACTGGCACTTGGGGCGTGAGTGATGAGGATTTATTTGATAAAGCCAATGAAACCTTCACGAAATTACAAAATGAAGGTAAACCGTTTTTTAGTTTAGTGTTTAGCTCCAGCAATCACGATCCATTTGAATATCCAGATGGCAAAATTGAGCTTTATGAGCAACCAAAAGCCACTCGTAATAATGCAGCAAAATATGCGGATTATGCGTTAGGTCATTTCTTTAAAATGGCAAAACAGTCTAATTATTGGAAAGATACGATTTTCTTAATTGTTGCGGATCACGATTCTCGTGTAGGCGGAGCAAGTCTTGTGCCAATTAAGCATTTCCATATTCCAGCCTTGATTCTTGGTGATGGAGTTGCGCCACGTCGTGACAGTCGTCTTGTGAGCCAAATTGATATGCCAACCACGTTACTTTCTTTAGCCGGCGTAAGTGGCAATTATCCAATGATTGGTTTTGATTTAACGCAAGATGTAAACCCAGATCGTGCCTTTATGCAATATGATCAAACTCAAGCAATGATGAAAGGCAATAATGATGTGGTAATTCAAATGCCAAATAAAGCAGCGCAAGGTTATCATTATGATAAAGCTTCAGAAACTTTAACGCCAAAAGACGTACCTGATGCGATGAAAAAAGAGGCATTGGCTCACGCTTTATTAGGTAGTTATTTATATAAGAATCGCTTGTATTCTTCAGGTGAAAATAAATAAACAGAACGCCAGCTTAAGCTGGCGTTTCTTTTAGTTATCAAAAACAAACTGTTCACGTAATTGATGTAATTGATCGCGAATTGTCGCGGCTTTTTCAAATTCCAAATCTTGCGCAAATTTATACATTTGTTGTTCCAGTTTTTTGATTTGTTGTTGATATTCTTTGGCATTTTTCGGTGCATTATAAAGTGCGGTTGGTTCTGCCGCCATTTTTCCACGTTGTTTATTGGCTTTCGCTTTTTGGTTTGCACCTTGCCCAATATCTAACAATTCACCGACTTTCTTATTTAATGCTTGTGGCACAATGCCATGTTCTTCATTGTATTTGGTTTGTTTTTCACGACGACGATTGGTTTCGGTAATGGCTTTTTCCATCGATTTGGTGATGCTATCCGCATATAAAATCGCTTTACCATTTAAGTTTCGTGCAGCTCGGCCGATGGTTTGGATTAAAGAACGTTCAGAACGTAAAAAACCTTCCTTATCGGCATCTAAAATCGCCACAAGAGACACTTCCGGAATATCTAAACCTTCACGTAATAAGTTAATTCCAACCAATACATCAAATTCGCCTAAACGCAAATCACGGATAATTTCGACGCGTTCCACGGTATCAATATCAGAATGTAGATAACGCACACGAATCCCGTGTTCATCTAAATAATCTGTTAAATCTTCCGCCATTTTCTTGGTGAGTGTTGTCACTAAAACACGCTCATTTTTATCCGCTCTTTGGCGAGCTTCGGAAAGTAAATCATCTACTTGAATTGAGACTGGACGAATTTCAATGAGCGGATCAAGCAAACCAGTTGGACGAACCACTTGATCGATGATTTCACTGCCTGATTTTTCTAATTCATAAGGCCCTGGTGTTGCGGAAACATAGATGGTTTGTGGAGCTAAGCGTTCAAATTCCTCAAAGCGTAACGGACGATTATCCAATGCTGACGGTAATCGGAAACCATATTCG
Source organism: Haemophilus sp. oral taxon 036 (assembly GCF_002998595.1). Lineage (NCBI taxonomy): Bacteria > Pseudomonadati > Pseudomonadota > Gammaproteobacteria > Pasteurellales > Pasteurellaceae > Haemophilus > Haemophilus sp. oral taxon 036. The sequence continues at coordinate 223,562 of NZ_CP027235.1, read as the reverse complement.
ACTAAGGTTTCTTTTCGCGAACGGTCGCCACGATACATTCCGCCAATTTGAGGCACAGTCACATGAGATTCATCAATAATTAAAATCGCATCAGAGGGCATATAATCGAATAATGTTGGTGGTGGCTCGCCCTCATTTCTGCCTGACAAATAGCGAGAATAGTTTTCAATGCCCGAGCAATAGCCCAATTCATTCATCATTTCAATATCAAATTGGGTACGTTGGCTGATGCGTTGTTCTTCTAACAGTTTGTGCTCTTTAATGAAGTATTCACGGCGTGATACCAGTTCTTTTTTGATATTTTCTATCGCATCTAAAATACGTTCTCTTGGTGTCACATAGTGAGTTTTAGGATAGATCGTAAAACGTGGTACTGCACCAAAACTACTGCCAGTGAGCGGATCAAATAAACTTAAACGCTCGATTTCATCATCAAATAATTCAATACGCACCGCACGATCATCAGATTCCGCAGGGAAAATATCAATAATTTCTCCACGAACACGGAAAGTTCCACGCTGAAATGCTTGATCATTGCGGGTATATTGCAATTCCGCTAACTTGGCTAAAATTTGGCGTTGGTCGATAATGGCACCTTGTTGTAAATGCAACATCATTTGTAAATAGCTATCAGGATCACCCAAACCATAAATTGCAGAAACTGAAGCTACCACGATAGTATCTCGACGTTCTAGAAAAGATTTCGTCGCAGAAAGACGCATTTGTTCGATTTGATCATTAATAGACGCATCTTTTTCAATGAAGGTATCACTGCTCGGCACATAGGCTTCTGGCTGATAATAATCATAGTAAGACACAAAATATTCCACCGCATTTTCTGGAAAAAAGGCTTTCATTTCTGCATAAAGCTGGGCTGCAAGGGTTTTATTCGGTGCAAGTAACATTGCGGGGCGATTTAATTGGGCAATTACGTTGGCAATAGTAAACGTTTTTCCCGAGCCAGTTACACCGAGCAAAGTTTGATGCGCCAAACCATCAGTTAAATTTTCAGCTAATTTTTCGATAGCTTGCGGCTGATCGCCAGAGGGACGAAAGTCGGAATGCAGAATGAATGGTTTTGTGTTGATTTTTTCAGACATAAAGTGCGGCCGGTTTTTTCATAGTTTTGAATAATGTCTATTTTAGCATATTTAATGTGTAAAATTGATCAGGCAAAAATCTAAGTTTTACACAGACTTAGTGATGTCAAGAGGAAGATGTCACAAATTCATAAAAAAAACTTTAATTTTTTACTAGACAAAATTTAACTTATTGATTTTAAATTAAAATTTAATTTTAGGCTAATCTGTAATCAAGATCGAACAATCCTTGTAAGAACAAGGGATCCGCAAAATTTTAAAAAGTTAATCCACAAAGTTATCCACAGGCTCTGTGGATAGAAAAATAAATATTAGGTGGTATAGAAAAGATGAGAAATTTTTTTGTTTTTTATGAAATTTTTTTTAATTTTTCATTGACAAGCTAACTATCGACCATTAAAATTCGCGCCCTATTCCTTGTGATACAAAGTTTATTCCTCCTTAGTTCAGTCGGTAGAACGGTGGACTGTTAATCCATATGTCGCTGGTTCAAGTCCAGCAGGAGGAGCCAATTTTTCTTTTGGTTTAGAGTTTGTTTGTCTCCTTTTACAAATTCTAAATTAGCAACCAAAAGATTTTGAGCCCATCATGTTGATGGGCTTTATTTTTAACTTCAAAATAGGATTTTGCTTCCGCCAGTTGAGATGGTTGTGCCATATAACAAGCTCAAGGCAAAAAACAGCATTATTCCACCTGCGATTAATTTCACGATACTTTCGCTTTTTCCCTTTATATGTTTTGAACTATACCAACGCCCTAAGTGAATTGCGGTATTTCGCGCATAACGAACAATCCCCGCGAAGGCTGACAGCATAAGTCCTGTGCCGAAAGACATGGCCAATACAGCTAAAATTCCCCAGCCGTAAAGATCAAGCATATAAGCTAAAAATAAAACGAAAATTGCACCGCTACATGGTCGCATGCCAATTGTTAAAATCACGAGAAATTGTGATTTTAGATTGGTTGCTTGTGCAGTTTGCGTGGGGCTTGGCAAATGTTGGTGTCCACAGCTACAAGTGTTTGGCTGAAAAGTGCGGCTATTTTTCACCGCACTTTTTTCGTATAGGGGGAGGGGATTTAGGGATTTAATGGTTAATTTAGCTTTTTTACGATAGGCACGTAAGCCTTGCAAAATCCAATAACAGCTGAGAAATACTAATAATAGCAAGGCAGTTCTTTCTAACCAAAGCTGACTTAATTTGAAATAACGTGATGATAGATTTAGCACTACAACGAGCAATGTTGTTGCTGTAATCGCGACAATGCCTTGCATTAAGGAAGAAAGTAAACTCAAGATAGTACTTTGTTTTAATTGGCTTTCATGAGTGGAAAGATAGCTAGCAATAATAAATTTGCCGTGTCCTGGCCCGAGGGCATGAAGTACGCCGTAAACAAAGCTGGCGAAAATAAGTGTGATGCCTGCTTTGATACTATTATTTTGAATTTGGTGTAAATTTTCCGAAATAAGCTGATTAAAATCTTTTTGCCATGCAGCAATATGTAAGAAAAACCAAGGGGAAAAATAGCCAAGTAAGGCGAGTGCAACCACTAATAACACGAGCCCTTTTTTATATTTTTTCATTTCTACTCACATTGAATTATTATTTTTTGTGCGAACATCACACCTAAGGAATCATCTTCGTTCTTTTGGGATTTATCAAGTGAAGATGCGTAGGCTTGGATTTTTTCATTCACATTAGGTTCAATTAATTTTCCTTGGCAATTTTTCGGAAGTGTGGAAAAATCTACCGCACTTTTTGAAGTGTAAGTCATCGCCACATAATAAGTAGGATCGTAGGTTTGTAAGCTAAATGTGTTTTTTTCTAAATTTTGAGAATGGGCGAGTGGCACATCAAAATAATATTGTAGCTGCAATCCTTGAATTTTTACCCCGTAATTTTTGGGGTGAGGAGAATATTTTATTTTGTTATGCTGATTGTCATATAAATAGCTGAAATAATGTTCACTCACAACATTTCCCATAACATCATCAATAAGTTTCTGTTGCTCATTTTTTGTTTTAGCCTGTTTCATATCATAAATAACTGCGGATGAACTTGCTTCATCGAGTGTCCATTTCATTGATAAGCCAGCGAGTTGATTATTTTCTATGATAGGCGTGGTTTGCATATCAATAAATGCATGGGGGTGAGCTAAAACACCATAACTAAAGAATAGACCGAGTAATAATGAATACGTTTTCACAAAAAATCCTATTATTTTGAACGTTAGCATTAGAATTTGTTTATTCTACACGCAAAAACGAATTTTTCTGTCAAAAATGTTGATGTAAATCAAAAAAACTCTCAATAGCATTTCCTTTACCTTTCAATATTCAGTAACATAGCCTCGTCAAGTGATTGCTTGATATTCATAAAGTTCCTAAATAAAATAATCATAAATATAGCTAAACTACTTTCCTGCCACCCATTTCGGGTGGTTTTTTTTATCTATTATTTGCCTATTGTTAGGCAAATAAAGAAACTTCAAGTAAAATGACCGCACTTTTTTATTAGATAAAGGATAAATATGTCAACTCAATTTGTATATACGATGCATCGTGTCGGTAAAGTGGTACCGCCGAAGCGTCATATTTTGAAAGATATTTCTTTAAGCTTTTTCCCTGGCGCGAAGATCGGGGTTTTGGGTTTAAATGGTGCGGGTAAATCAACCCTTTTGCGCATCATGGCGGGCGTAGATAAAGAATTTGAAGGGGAAGCTCGTCCACAGCCAGGAATTAAAATCGGTTATCTTCCACAAGAACCAAAATTAGAACCGCAACAAACCGTGCGTGAAGCTGTAGAAGAAGCAGTTTCAGAAGTGAAAAATGCACTGACTCGTTTAGATGAAGTGTATGCGCTTTATGCGGATCCAGATGCGGATTTTGATAAATTAGCCGCAGAACAAGCGAACCTTGAAGCCATTATTCAAGCGCATGATGGGCATAATTTAGATAACCAATTAGAGCGTGCGGCAGATGCGTTACGTTTACCTGATTGGGATGCCAAAATCGAACATTTATCTGGTGGTGAGCGTCGCCGTGTGGCACTTTGTCGATTATTACTCGAAAAACCAGATATGCTCTTATTAGACGAACCAACTAACCACTTAGATGCAGAATCGGTGGCATGGTTAGAGCGTTTCTTACATGACTACGAGGGCACTGTTGTCGCAATTACTCACGACCGTTATTTCTTAGATAATGTAGCTGGTTGGATCTTAGAGCTTGACCGTGGTGAGGGTATTCCTTGGGAAGGCAACTATTCTTCTTGGTTAGAGCAAAAAGAGAAACGCTTAGAGCAAGAACAAGCAGCTGAAAATGCGCGTCAAAAATCCATTGCGAAAGAGTTGGAATGGGTGCGTCAAAATCCAAAAGGCCGTCAAGCGAAAAGCAAAGCACGTATGGCGCGCTTTGATGAGTTGAACTCTGGCGAATATCAAAAACGAAATGAGACTAACGAACTCTTTATTCCACCTGGTCCACGCTTAGGTGATAAAGTGATTGAAGTGCAAAACTTAACCAAATCTTATGGCGACCGCACTTTAATTGATGATTTATCTTTTAGTATTCCAAAAGGTGCAATCGTAGGGATTATCGGGGCAAATGGTGCAGGTAAATCAACCTTATTCCGTATGCTTTCTGGACAGGAACAGCCAGATAACGGCACAATTACGATGGGTGAAACCGTGGTGTTAGCCTCTGTTGATCAGTTCCGTGACTCAATGGATGATAAGAAAACCGTGTGGGAAGAGGTCTCTAACGGCCAAGATATTCTGACTATCGGCAACTTTGAAATTCCAAGCCGCGCTTATGTAGGGCGTTTCAACTTTAAAGGTGTAGATCAACAAAAACGAGTGGGCGAATTATCGGGTGGTGAACGTGGTCGTTTACACTTAGCTAAACTTCTACAACGTGGTGGAAACGTGCTGTTATTGGACGAACCAACCAATGATTTAGACGTTGAAACCTTGCGTGCCTTAGAAAATGCAATTTTAGAATTCCCAGGCTGTGCAATGGTGATTTCCCATGACCGTTGGTTCTTAGACCGTATCGCAACGCATATTTTAGATTACGGTGATGAAGGCAAAGTGACATTCTACGAAGGTAACTTCTCAGACTACGAAGAGTGGAAAAAGAAAACCTTAGGCGATGCAGCGACTCAGCCGCATCGTATTAAATATAAACGTATTGCGAAGTAATTTATATTGAGAAAGTGCGGTTGATGTTGACCGCACTTTTCTTACTTTTTTGGGAGTGATTATGCTAGTTTATTTACATATTTTTTTCGCCTTTTTAAGTTTTGCCTTGTTGGTGATTCGTGGAGCAATGCAGCTTACTGGCAAAAACTGGCGTTCGATAAAATTATTAAAAATTTTACCGCACTTATCAGATACCTTGTTGATTGTTTCTGGTGTCGTCATTTTATATCTCTTTGCTTTTGGTATTGAATGGTGGTTGATAGCTAAATTCGCATTACTGATTTTGTATATCGTGTTTGCTGCAAAATTTTTCAGTAAAAAAGTTTCTCAACCCAAAAGTATTTTCTTTTGGCTTGCTTGCGTAAGTTTTATTGGTGCGATCTTAATTGCCTATTTAAAATAAAAGATGCCATTTCGCCAGCTTCAAATTTTAATCAGAAAAACTTTGCCGCTTGTGCCTGATAACGTATTCATTATTGGTGAAAGCGGCGTTGCTTTTTCTAAAGCAACGAATTTGCTCGGACAAGAATTTGAACATATTTTATTTGATGGACGAAATGGCATTCATCTTGAAGCGCTAGCTATTGCCGCTGGAACACTGAAAATAGGCGGTACACTTTGTTTAGTGTTATCTGATTGGGAAAATTTATCTTTGCAACTTGATCAAGATAGTTTACGTTGGAATGGAAATCAGTCAACAATCGCCACGCCTAATTTTATTGATCATTTCAAACAGTGCATTGAACGCTATCATTTCCCCATTTTGAGAGAGGAAAGTGCGGTTGAATTTCCTACGGTTTTTTATTCTAACGAACTTCATAAAAATGCTACGTTAGCGCAACAACAAATTATCGAGAATATTTTACAGGCCGATCAGGATATTTATTTTCTAACCGCCAAGCGGGGAAGAGGAAAATCCGCATTATTGGGGATGCTCGCTAATCAAATTCAAGCGCCAGTTTATCTCACCGCACCGAATAAAAGTGCGGTGTATTCGGTTATTGAATTTTCAGAACGAGAGATAGAATTTATCGCCCCAGATGAACTGACTATTCGGTTACAAAATGAACCAGATTTTAGTCAATCCGCTTGGTTGCTCGTAGATGAAGCAGCGATGATCCCATTGCCGTTATTGCAAGAATATTCTCAATATTTTCAACATATTGTCTTCAGCACAACAATTCATAGCTACGAAGGAACGGGACGTGGTTTCGAATTAAAATTTAAACGAAAAATTCACCGTACTTTTCAGCATTTTGAGCTTAAACAGCCTCTACGTTGGCAAGAAAATGATCCGTTAGAACATTTTATTGATGATCTTTTGTTACTAAATGCTGAAGATGAGTTTCAGCAATTTCCTTTTCGACCTCATCTCCCTTATCAAATTCGAGAAGTGCAAAAACCTCATCATATTGCAGATTTTTATGGCTTAATGACATTGGCGCATTATCGAACGTCGCCACTTGATCTTCGCCGTTTACTTGATGGGGAAAATCAACGTTTTTATTTTGCCGAATATCAACAGAATTTGCTCGGTGCCATTTGGGCATTAGAAGAAGGAAATATGACAGATGATGAGTTGATTATTCAAATTCAACAAGGCAAACGCCGCCCGAAGGGGAATCTTGTTCCACAGGCATTATGTTTCCATGAAAATTTATCCTACGCCTGTAAATTACGATCTTTACGTATTTCTCGTATCGCGGTTCAGCCAAATTGGCAAAAACAGGGTATTGGTCAAAATCTAATGAAATTTATGGAAAATTCAGAAGTTGATTTTCTTTCGGTGAGTTTTGGCTACACCGACGAACTGGCAAAATTTTGGCAAAAGTGCGGTTTTGTTTTGGTACATTTAGGTGAGCACCAAGAAGCGAGTAGTGGTTGTTATTCAGCGATTGCCCTTAAAGGTATTTCTAAAGATGGATTGGCTTTAGTTGAGACTGCGTACAAACAATTTCAGCGTAATATCCCTTTATCTTTTCATCCGCTATCCATAAATTTTCAGCAAAATCAGCTTGATTGGCAGCTTGATGAGTTAGATTGGGTGAGCTTAAAAAACTTCGCTAATTTCCACCGCACTTTATTTTCGAGCATTCCTGTGATAAGGCGTTTATTAAAATTAGCGGGCAAAGAAAATTTTCCATTAATTTCTGCTTATTTAACAAAAAAACAACTTCCTATTAACAAGAGAAAAGGCGTAGAATGCCTACGTTTAGAAATTAAACAATATTTAGAACGAGGAACTTTATGACAGAACAAATTGAGAAACCAAAAGGCTGGTTTAAACGTGCACTTGAAAAATATGATAATTTCATTAAAGAATGGGGATTAGATCAACCTAATTGTAGCTGCGTGCCTATGTCAGCGAAAGAAAATGAAAATGGTAATTTGAAGAAAACAGAAGATAAATTTAATCAGTAAATACCTTTTTATATACGGCGAACCACCTGAAATGATTAGTTATTTTTTATATGTGCTACTTTCTTTATATATTAAAATTGATATATAATAAATTATATATCGATAATCATAGGAGATGATTCATGAAAAAATTAACTAAAATTTCAACCGCACTTTTAATCGCTGGATTAGGCTTTTCTTTTGCAGCATCTGCTAAAGTGACTGTATTTGCAGCGGCTTCAATGACAGATGCTTTACAACAAGTCGCAAAAGATTACGCAAAACAAAACCCGAAAAATGAAGTAGTGTTTTCTTTCGCTTCTTCTTCAACTTTAGCAAAACAAGTTGAAGAAGGCGCGCCAGCAGATATTTTTGTCTCTGCAAGCAATAAATGGATGAAATATCTTTCTGAAAAAGATTTAACCGTGAAAGAAACTGAAAAAGTGTTAGTGGGCAATGATTTAGTCTTAATCGCACCAGCAAAAAGTGCGGTAAATTCTGTGGATATTGCAAAAGGCGAATGGATTAATACATTAAAAGATAGTTATTTATCTGTTGGCGATCCTGCGCACGTACCAGCGGGTCAATACGCAGAAGAAGCATTAACTAAATTAAATTTATGGGATAAAGTGCAAGATCGTTTAGCGCGTGCAAAAGATGTGCGTGGTGCATTAGCTTTAGTGGAACGTGCAGAAGCACCTTACGGTATTGTATACAGCACTGATGCAAAAATTAGCCAACAAGTTAAAACGGTTGCAGTGTTCCCTGCGGATAGCCATAAACCAGTTGTTTACCCCGTTTCTATTTTGAAAGATCATGATAATACGGATGCTCGTGACTTCTTAAAATATTTAGAATCAGATGCTGCGAAGAAAGTGCTTGTAGGGTATGGTTTCTCTGCAAAATAAGATAGAATCTTAATAGTCATGAAGGGCGGATATTTCTGCCCTTTTGTTATTATAGAGCATCTTACCTCTCATTAATGTGGGATATTCTCATAAACAAGGAATTTAAAGAGAGGCTACTCAGATAAGGATTCATTTTGCTTACCCAATTTTTTTCATTTTTCAATCTGACTCCAATGGAAATATCAGCGATTAATTTAAGCCTGAGTGTCGCCGTCAGTTCTATGCTTTGGAGTTTGCCTTTAGCCATTTTTGTGGCGTGGCTTTTAGCGCGCAAAAACTTCTATGGAAAATCTCTGATTACTGGCGTGATTCATTTGCCTTTAGTGTTGCCACCTGTGGTTATCGGTTATCTACTACTTGTGGCAATGGGACGCAATGGTTTGATTGGCAAGTATTTATATCAGTGGTTTGGCTTATCTTTTGGTTTTAGTTGGAAGGGGGCGGTGCTTTCCTCTGCAGTGGTTGCCTTTCCATTGGTTGTTCGTGCGATTCGACTTTCTTTAGAAAATATTGATATTAAATTGGAGCAAGCAGCGCAAACACTTGGCGCTTCCGCTTGGCGTGTATTTTTTACAATAACCTTGCCACTTTCTTTACCTGGGGTTTTAGCTGGGCTGGTGCTTGGTTTTGCACGATCATTGGGGGAATTTGGCGCGACTATAACCTTTGTGTCGAACATTGCAGGCGAAACTCAAACGATTCCCCTTGCGATGTATTCTTTTATTCAAACACCGGGAGCAGAAGAACAAACTGCTCGGTTATGTTTATTTGCTATCATTCTTTCATTGATTTCTTTGCTATTGTCAGAGTGGTTGAGCAAGCGAATGCAGAAAAAATTAGGACAAGGAAATGTTGCAGATTAATGTGAAAAAACAGCTCGGGCAACTTGCCTTGCAAGCGAATATACAAGTGCCAGATCAAGGTGTAACCGCCATTTTCGGTTTGTCTGGTTCAGGCAAAACATCGCTGATTAATCTCGTCAGTGGCTTGATACAACCAGACGAAGGATTCATCCGTTTAAATGACCGCACTTTAGTAGATAGGGAAACCCAAGAATCATTGCCGACTCATTTGCGTAAAATTGGCTATGTGTTCCAAGATGCGCGCTTATTTCCTCACTATACTGTGAAAGGCAATTTGCGCTATGGTATGAAAAATGTCTCGCAAGATGATTTTAATTATATTGTCGATCTTCTCGGGATTACTCACTTATTAAAGCGTTATCCGCTTACGCTTTCTGGCGGAGAGAAACAACGTGTGGCAATCGGGCGGGCACTGCTGACTGATCCTGATATTTTACTGATGGATGAACCACTTTCTGCCCTTGATGTTCCCCGTAAACGCGAGCTAATGCAATATTTGGAACGTCTTTCTAAAGAAATTAATATCCCGATTTTATATGTTACACATAGCTTGGACGAACTGTTGCGTTTAGCTGATCGCGTTGTACTGATGGAAAACGGCATTGTGAAAGCCTATGACAGCGTAGAAAAAATTTGGAATAGTCCTATTTTTGCCCCTTGGAAAGGGGAAAGCGAACAGAGTAGTGTACTTGCCTTGCCCGTTCATTTGCATAATCCACCTTATAAAATGACCGCACTTTCGTTAGACGAACAAGCGCTCTGGATTCATCAAGTGCCTGCAAATGTAGGCGAGCGAGTGCGAGTTTGTATTTATAGTTCAGATGTTTCTATCACACTGAAAAAGCCAGAACAAACAAGCATTCGTAATATTTTACCTGGCCAAGTTGCACAAATTGAGATACAAGATTCTCGAGTGGATCTTGCCGTATTAGTGGAAGGGCATAAGATTTGGGCAAGTATCAGTAAATGGGCGCAAAATGAACTGCGTTTTGCTGTTGGGCAGGATGTCTATGTTCAAATTAAAGCGGTGTCGGTGATGTGAATATCACGTCTTATTGACTGTTAAATGTTATTGATAACGGTGAATAATCGATATATTCACCGTTTTTCAAATTAATACGCTCCTCGGTATTCTTGGATAACCGCACTTTTTAAAAGTGCGGTTATTTTCATACATATTTTATTTAACCTGATTAATCAAAAATTGTGTTAATAGCGAAACAGGACGGCCAGTTGCGCCTTTATTTGCGCCTTGTAGCCAAGCCGTACCTGCGATGTCTAAATGTGCCCAGCGATATTTTTTCGTGAAGTTAGACAAAAATGCACCGGCAGTAATTGCGCCACCCCAGCGCCCGCCAATGTTGGCAAGATCAGCAAAAGGCGATTTAAGTTGTTCTTGATATTCTTCGCTTAATGGTAAACGCCATGCTTTGTCTGTGGTTTCTGTTGCGGCTTGGAGTAGTGCATTGGCGAGATCGTTATCTGTAGAAACTAAGCCGCTATTGTGTTGACCAAGGGCAACTACACAAGCACCCGTCAAGGTTGCGACATCAATAACAAGCTCAGGTTCAAAACGTTCAACATAAGTAAGAGCATCACAAAGGACTAAGCGACCTTCTGCATCGGTGTTGAGCACTTCTACGGTTAAACCGTTCATGGTAGTGAGAATATCGCCTGGGCGATAAGCATTGCCATCAGGCAGATTTTCACAACCTGCTAAAACACCAATAACGTTTAATGGCAAATTCAACTCTGCAATGGCTTTCATTGTGCCGAAGACAGAGGCTGCACCACACATGTCATATTTCATTTCATCCATGTCAGCGGCAGGTTTAAGTGAAATACCGCCTGCATCAAAGGTTAATCCTTTGCCTACAAGTACAATGGGTTTGGCGTTTTTATTTGGTGCATTATTGAATGTCAAAATAGACATGTAAGCACGGTTTTCAGAGCCTTTTGAGACGGCAAGATAAGCATTCATTCCAAGTTTTGACATTTCTTCTTCATCCACAACGTTCAAAGAAAGTGCGGTAGAATTTTCTGCCAAATTTTTTGCTTGCTCAGCAAGATAAGCTGGGTTGCAGATATTGGGTGGCATATTTGCGATGTCGCGTGCGGCTTTTATACCTGAGCTAATCGCATTGGCATGAGCAATAGCCTGTTGTGCTTTCTCACAATCCGTATTAAAGATGAACGATTCTAAAACAGAGGCTTCTGCTTTTTGAGATTTGAAATGATCAAATTGATAATTGGTGTGTTCAATCGTTTCAATGGCAAAGCGGATATTCCAATAAAGATCGCGATCTTTTAATTCAATTTCAGTTAAATAAGAAACGACTTCATGTGCGTTGGTTTCTTTTAGTGTTTTTAATACAGCTTGGATGATTTGTTTATATTGGCGCTCGGAGAGTTCTCCTTTTTTGCCACAGCCAACGATTAATAGGCGTTTGGCAGCCAAACCTTGAAGATCACGAAGTAAAACAGTTTGGGCTAATTTGCCACTTAGCTCACCTGATTTCACTAAATCGTTTAAATAGCCTTGGGTTAATTGATCGATTTCATGAAAACTTTTTGAAAATTCATTGTTCTCATATATGCCTAAAACAATGCAATCACTGGCTTGAGAAAGTGCGGTGTTTTTTGCTTGATATTTCATTTGATGTCCTTAAATTTCTGTTTAATTCAGCGAAAATAAGGTATCATACGCGACCGATTTTATCCAGTTTTCCCCCGTTTTAGATTTAGAAAAACAAACGAAATAAGATGATTTTAATTCGATATTTAACGAAAGAAGTATTTAAGAGCCAAGTCGCCATTTTGTTCATTTTATTGCTGATTTTTTTCTCTCAGCAGTTAGTGCGCGTACTGGGATCTGCGGCTAATGGTAAAGTACCAGCGGATTTGGTATTTTCCTTGCTTGGGCTAGGCATGCCGGCTATGGCACAATTAATGTTGCCATTATGTTTGTTTATTGCGATTTTACTCACTTTTGGTCGTCTTTACGCTGAAAGTGAAATAACGGTGATGCGTGCTTGTGGTGTCGGGCAACGTGTTTTAGTGCGTGTGGCGTTAATGCTTTCATTGGTTACTGCGGGACTTGCTGCTTATAACGTCTTATGGCTTTCGCCTTGGTCAATTCAAAAACAAGCTGAAATTGTGGAAGATGCAAAAGCGAATCCAACAATGGGGGCGCTTGCTTCTGGTCAGTTTATAGCAACGAATAACAACAATTTTGTTTTATTTATTGATAGTATCAAGGGAAATCAAATTAATGACGTGTATTTGTTCCAAACTGCGCCAAAAGGGCAAACGAAACCATCTGTCGTAACTGCTGAAAAAGGCGAATTAAAAGCGCTGCCAAATGGCGATCAAATTCTGAATTTACAAAATACCCAACGAGTTGAAGGCACGTCTGTTTTACCAGATTTTCGCATTACGCATTTTGATGAATATCAAGCCTATTTAGGTCATCAGGAAACAGAAAATACGAATGATGAAGTCGCAGAATTAACATTGTCTCAACTTATCGGTTTAGATTCTCCTTCGGCGAAGTCTGAATTGCATTGGCGTATTACATTAATCCTAGCTGTTCCACTCATGGCGTTAATTGCTGTGCCATTAAGTCGTGTAAATCCTCGACAAGGTAGATTTGCCAAAATTTTACCCGCACTTTTACTTTATTTAATTTATTTCTTATTACAAAGTTCCTTTAAATCTGCGGGGGCAGCAGGAAAATTAGATGCTGCTATTTTTATGCCTCTTGTTAATATTGGCTTTTTGTTGCTTGGTATAGTGTTAAACGGTTGGGATAGCGCTGCCATGTATAAATTCCGCCATTTATTCAGTAGAAAAGGATAAGCAAAATGATGAATACCCTCGATCGTTATATTGGAAAAAGTATTCTTGGATCAATTTTTGCTACTTTGCTTACATTGGTTGGGCTCTCTGCCATTATCAAATTTGTGGAACAATTTCGTAGCGTAGGTAAAGGCACCTATGATATTTGGCAAGCGGTGGCTTTTACTGGCTTAACTATTCCAAAAGATATTGAAACTTTCTTTCCTATGGCAGCATTGCTTGGTGCGCTAATGGCTTTAGGTAATCTTGCGAGTCGAAGTGAACTCGTTGTGATGCAAGCCGCAGGGTTTTCTCGTTTTAAAATTGGTATGGCTGTGATGAAAACCGCATTACCGTTAGTTTTATTAACGATGGTGATTGGTGAGTGGGGGATTCCGCAAACCGAACAGTTCGCACGTGATATGCGTGCTCGAGCGCTTTCTGATGGTTCAATGCTTTCGATGAAAAATGGGGTTTGGGCAAAAGATGGTAATAATTTTGTGTTTGTTCGACGTGTTACTGATGACGCAAAATTAAACGATATTTATATTTATACTTTTGATCAGCATCGTAATTTGACGGAGTTGAAACATGCTAACCAAGCAAGTTATTCGGAAGATGAAAGTAAATGGACCTTACGTCAAGTGAACCATTCTATGATTAGCAAAGATGAAATCACGACAAGTAATCGCTTATCGGAAAAATGGGAAACAAATTTAACGCCAGATAAATTAGGTGCTGTTTCTTTACGTCCTACATCACTGTCTATTTCAGGTTTGTATAATTACATTTCATTTTTACGTGAAACAGGTCAGGATGTGAGTCGCTTTGAACTCACATTCTGGCGGAAAATTTTCCAACCTGTATCTGTTGGCGTAATGATGTTATTGGCATTATCTTTTATTTTTGGATCGCTACGTAGTGTGACTGCAGGAGCAAGAATTGTAACGGGCATCTTTTTTGGATTTTTGTTTTATGTAGTAAATGAAATTTTCGGACAAATGAGCGTTGTTTATAACATGCCTGCTGTTTTCGGTGCGCTAATGCCAAGTTTGCTATTTATTGTGATGATTTGGTGGTTGCTGAGTCGGAAGCGGGATTAATCCAGATTATTCAAATAATTGCGTGTTCAGTAATGGCACGCAATATTTTTATGTGTTGTTTTCAAATGGAAGAAGTTAAAAAATCAATGAAAATTGGCTTAGTATTAGAAGGTGGGGCGATGCGAGGCATGTACACCGCGGGTGTACTAGATACCTTCTTAGATAAAGATTTTGGGGTTGATGGTATCATTTCTGTTTCTGCAGGTGCATTGTTTGGGGTTAATTATCCTTCTCGGCAAAAAGGGCGGGCAATTCGTTACAACAAGAAATTTATATCAGATAAGCGTTATATCAGTTTTAAAAGTTTGGTGAGCACAGGCAATATCGTGAATAAAGATTTTGCTTTTTATGAAGTACTTTTCAAATATGATGTGTTTGATAATAAAACGTTTAAAGAATCAGATATCGATTTTTATGTAGCTGTAACTAACTTACAAACTGCGCAAGCAGAATATGTCAAATTAATAGATCCTTTGGCCCAAATGGAGGTGTTGCGTGCTACCTCCGCCATGCCTTATGTTTCTCGTCCTGTTGAGATAGACGGGATTCCTTATTTGGATGGCGCTATTGCGGATTCTATTCCTGTCGAACAAATGCAGAAGTTAGGATACGATAAAATCATTGTCATTCTTACCCGCACTTTAGATTATAGAAAATCTAAGCCAATGACTTGGATTGCCAAATGGTTTTATCGACGTTATCCACATTTTGCAGATGCCGTAAATCAGCGTTATGCCATGTATAATCAACAAGTTGAAAATGTGATTAAGTTAGCAGAAGAAGGCGATATTTTTGTTATTCGACCTTCTGTTGATTTGAAGATTAAGCGCATTGAAAAAGATCCCAATAAATTGCAGGCAATGTATGAGTTGGGTATAAAAGATATGCAATTACAGTGGAAAAACTTATTGGACTATTTAAATCGATAATAAAAAATGGATTAAACCTTTTACCGTTTAATCCATTTTTTATTTACTGTGGTAATGCGCCACTTCCCCAAGTTTGTACTTCTTCTGGGCGTTTTATTTGGAGCAAGAAACGTTTGTTTGGCTGCGCCTGTGGTTGAATTTCTTTTTCTGCTGGTGTGGAGAAAGAAATACCACCTTTTAGCAACTGTTGAACACTTCCTGTGTTAAATGCCGCACCTTTCCAGCCTAAGGTGAAGTCATAACCTGATGCAATCCAAAACTCTGTATTTTGTCGAACAAGATGACTATATTTCGGTATGATTGCAATATGCACTAAGACGCGATCACCAAGGCTGTTAAGCTCAAATTTTTTCACGGTACCCACTTCTACGCCTCGATAAAGAATTGGTGAACCTTCACTTAAATTCATTGCATCACGTGTTTCTAAAATAAATGGCGTACCATTACTAAATTTATTACGTTGTGGAGCTGTTTGAGCTAAATTGAATTGTGTTTTTGGTTTACCATTCCCAATTTCAATATCGATATAAGGTTGTAATAAGCTATCAAGGTTATCAATTCCACCTGCTGAAATTTGTGGTGAGATAATCGTAAAGTTAGAACCTTCTTTTGCAATCATATTCATATAATTTGGGTTTATTAACGCTTTTGCAGTGATGCGTTTAGATTTTGCATCAAGCTGAATACTGTCAATTTGCCCCACATCTAAACCCAAATAGCGCAGACTCATCCCTTTACTCAGATTGGTTGCATCATCTGCCGTTAAGGTGATGGCAAGTCCGATGGATTTTGCATAACTTTCATTTGCGTAAAGTGTTCGATTATTGCCCGAACCACTATTATCAAAGCTAATCGCACCTTTTAAGGAACGCGCAAGTGGCGTTGCTTGAATGCTAATACCTTTAGGTGTGATATCAATTTTCGCCGCACTTTCTACCCAAAATCGGCTTTTATCTGTCAATAAATGTTGATAGGAGGGATAAATATAAACCTCCACATCAAAGCTATTAGTTTTAGGTTTAATATTTAAAATTTTTCCCACCTCAAATTGACGATATAGTACGAGAGAGCCTTTATCAATGCTTGGTAACGTTTGGGTGTGTAAGGTTATCGTTGGCGTAAGAATATTTCCTATAATCCCATGTTCAGCATTGCTAATATTTTGATAAAGCGGGTAGCTATCTTTAGCTTTTCCCTGACCTTGTTTCGTTAGTACTCGTACGCCACCTTGTAACCATTTTTCTGGTGTCGCGGATTCAAAACGCAATCCGTCTAATCCAACGCTGATATCAAAGTTGGTTGCTGCGACAAATCGTGTATTTTCGTGAATTAAATTGCGATATTCGGATGCAATTGCTGCTTTAAATTGTACGCCATTTATATCCACTTTTTGTGAAACAATTTGTCCGATTGGCATGTTGTTATAAAACACATTTTGACCTTCACTTACACCATAATTTTCTGGTGCGGTGAGTGTTAAAACCAATGTATTAGGTGCATTGAGTAATAACTCATTTTCTTTAATGACATCAAATTGATGTTTAGTTTCACCATCTCCAGCAATGACATCAAAATATTCGCCACGAAAGAATTTTTTTGGATCTGCTAAATTACCAAGATCCGTTTTTTTATTACGAAGTACGATTTTGCTATTCGCTTTAAATAAGGAGGCTTGGTTTGGATCTATCAATAAACTGCCTTCTAAAATTTCATCGTTATTTTCAACCGCACTTATTTTAGAAAGAATCCCGATAGGATTGTCTTGAGAATAAACTTCGGTCTGTCCTGCAACGAGACCCGCAGATGCAGGGATATTTACGTTGACTTCAATCCCACGTTTTGCTGCTTTTAAATTGGTATAGAGCGTGAAATGGCTATTTTCATCTGCTTTTGGGCTGTCAGCTGGAGAGTCAAAAGAAACGGCACCTTGTACAACCGAATTTAAACTTTCTACATTTAGATTTAAGCCTGACGGGCTAATGTTAGCGTTAATGCCACTGATGTTCCAAAAACGTGAATCTTTTTTCACAAACTGTGCATAGGCTTTATCAATCACCACATCTATTTGCACTTTATTGTCTTTATTAATGCGGTAATCGTAAATTTTTCCTACAGGTAATTTTTTAAAATAGACAGATGCACCGATAGAAATTGAGCCTAAATCATCAGAAATTAAGTGAATCAATAAATCTCCAGGCGAAACTTGGGCAATTGGGCCCTGTTCTTCCGCAATAAATTCGTTTTCGTGATCGCCATCACCTGGTTGAAGAGTGATGTAATTGCCTGATACGAGAGAATCTAAACCTGAAATTCCTGCAAGTGAAACATTTGGTTGAACAAGCCAGAATTTTGTATTTTTACGCAAAATACTTGACGCTTCAGGATTGATATTGGCAACAACTTCCACTTTTTGCATGTTATCTGTGAAATTTACTTTTTTCACCACACCAATTTGCAAACCTTGGTAGCGAACTTGTGTTTTATCCGCAACGATACCAGAACCATTGGTGAAGGTAATCGTGATGCTTGTGCCACGCTCCTTAACAATTTGGAAGAATAAAATTGCCCCAATACATAATGCAATAAAGGGAAGTAACCAAAATGGAGAAATACGACGAGTTTTTCGTACTGCCGCTGTCATTTCTGTATGTTGATCTTTCATTGAAGAACTATTTTTCTCTGTCATAAATTTTCCAAATTAATCGACTATCAAATTGTGAGGTTGAAATCATGCTGCAAAATACGGCAGCGCCGAAGTAAAATGCGCCAGGACCAACGGTAAAATTAATAATTTCACCGCGTGTTACTAGAGACATCATTAAGGCTAATACAAATAAATCGAGCATAGACCAGCGCCCAACGAAATGCACAATATGCAATAAACGTATTTGCCATTTAATAGAGTGTCGCCATTTAAAATGAACACAACTTAGTAAATAAAGTAAAATTGCAGCTTTACTGATTGGGACAAAAATACTCGCAAAGAATACCACGAAAGCAACAAAATAACTGCCCATATTCACAAAAGAAATAACTCCGGATATTAATGTATCTTCAGAGAGCGAACCTGTTAAATAAATGCCTGATATGGGTAATAAATTTGCAGGGAAAAGCATAATAATCCCAGCAATTAAACTTGCCCAAGTGCGTTGTAACTTAATATTATCTGAAATATGAACAGGCGATAAACAGCGCGGACATCGTGGGTTGTTCTTTTTATCGTAATGAATCCCATTTTTTGAAAATGTATAGTTACAAGCATCACATAATTCAATGTTGTTTGCATCATAAGCTGGTTCATTTTCTGGATAAAACTCTTTCCATAATGCTTTAAGGTTTAATTTGATAAAAAGTAAGGTTGTCAAAAGTGCGGTGAAAATAAAGGGAATTAAATAAACATTAATTTCCAGTGTTGCATATTCACGTACTTTGAACATCGTTACGCCTAGCGCAACTAAATAAACATCAAACATAACCCAAGGTTTTATATAACCTAAAAAAAGCAAAACACTGCGAGGTTTAATATGCAAAATTTTTGCAATCCAGAGCATGATGACTAAAATTGCAAAGGTAATTGGCATCACAACGGCACAGATAAACACCATAAAGGCAGTGTATTCATAGCCAGCTACTGACATTTTCCAAATACCTTCCCAAATAGATGCGTCAATTTTTACACCTAATAGATGAAGACTTAATAGGGGATAACCCAAGGCAAATGGCATCAAAATAAGGATCGATAAAGCGACCATTGCGCAACGATGAACAGACCAACGCCCACCTGTAGCTAAATGGTGATGACAACGTGGACATTCAGCTTGTTCATCTTTATTTAATATTAAAGGTGTTTCTACGCTAGCATCACATTCTTCGCATTTTATAATTTGAAATGATTTTTGTGTGAGGTTTGATTCTTGCACGAAAGATTATCTTTTATTCGGTTGTTAAAAACGGCGCATTTTAGCCTTGTTTAAGTATATATGGGAAGTGATCTTGACTATTTTTGTGCGAAATTTATTCACAATGTTTTGATTCATTGTAAATTTTGTAAAAAGTGCGATAAACTAAGTCGATTTATATTTACCCTAGGATAACTAACATGACTGATTCTCAATCTGGCGTTCAGACCTCTGATGCGCAAGTAAATTCACAAAAATTAACCAATACAAAAGATATTATTGCGTATTTGGCTGAAAAATTCCCTCTTTGCTTTATTTTAGAAGGCGAAGCAAAACCATTAAAAATTGGTCTGTTCCAAGATTTAGCAGAAGCATTAGAAGATGATGAGTGTGTAAGCAAAACTCAGTTGCGTCAGGCTCTTCGTCAATACACATCAAATTGGCGTTATTTGCATGGCTGTCGCGAAGGTGCTGTGCGCGTAGATTTACAAGGTAATCCAGCCGGAGTATTAGAAGCGGAACATGTAGCCCATGCAGCTCAACAGCTTGCAGATGCTAAAGCTCGTGTTGCTGAAAAACGTAAAGCGGAGGCTGCAGCGAAAAAAGCCCAACAAAAACAACGCCCACGTAAACCTGCAAATAAAAATGCTAAACACTTCAATAAGCCCTCATTAAGTGCGGTTGATTTTTCACAAATTTCTGTTGGTTCTGTGGTGAAAGTGAAAGCTGGCGATCATGCGAAAAAAGCAACAGTAGTGGAAGTGCTAAAAGATTCAGCACGTGTTGAGCTTGAAAACGGTTTGGTTATGAGCGTAGCTGCAGATCGTTTATTTGCATAATGATTTAATTCTACTCGGGAAAGGTTATGAGATCTAATATTTCAAAAAATGTGATTACTAGCGCATTGTTATCGGCATTGTTAATCGGCTCTGTGCCTGCTTTTGCTGTGCAGCCTAAATTAAAACTGAGCGATATTACTATTCCAACAGCAAGCGAAGAGAATCAGTTGGCAACTAAGCGCGCAACCACTCGATTAACCCAATCGCATTATCGAAAGATCTCATTAGATGATGCTTTTTCTGAGAAGATTTTTGATCGTTATATTAAAAATATTGATTTTAGCCATAACACCTTTTTGCAATCTGATGTAGATGAACTTCGTCAAAAATATGGCACTAAGTTGGATGACCAGTTAAATCAAGGTGATCTTTCTGCTGCTTTTGATATTTATGATGTAATGATGAAGCGTCGTTATGAACGTTATGCTTATGCGTTGTCTTTATTAGATAAAGAGCCTAATTTGAATGGCCAGGATCAAATTGAAATTGATCGTGAAAAAGCGGCATTTCCGAAAACTGAAGATGAAGCCAACCAACTTTGGGAAGAACGAGTAAAAAATGACATTATCAATCTTAAATTAAAAGATAAAAAATGGTCAGAAATTAAGTCAAAACTCACCAAACGTTATAATTTGGCAATTCGTCGTTTAACTCAAACGAAGGCAGATGACATTCTTCAAACTTATTTAAATGCATTTGCTCGCGAAATTGATCCGCATACAAGCTATCTTGCACCAAGAACCGCGAAAAGTTTTAACGAAAGCATGAATCTTTCTCTTGAGGGGATTGGGGCAACTTTACAATCAGAAGATGATGAAACAAGCATCAAGTCACTTGTTCCAGGTGCGCCAGCTGAAAAAAGCAAAAAATTGCATCCAGGAGATAAAATTATTGGTGTGGGCCAAGCAACTGGTGAGATTGAAGATATCGTAGGCTGGCGTTTAGAAGATATCGTTGAGAAAATCAAAGGTAAAAAAGGCACAAAAGTGCGGTTGGAAATCGAACCGTCTAAAGGTGGAAAATCCCGTATTATTACTTTAGTACGTGATAAAGTTCGTATTGAAGATCAAGCTGCAAAATTAACCATGAATAAAATTGATGGTAAAAATATTGCAGTGATTAAAATTCCTGGTTTTTATATCGGTTTAACAAGTGATGTAAAAAAATTACTCACTAATATAGAAAATCAAAAGGCGGATGCTTTAATTGTTGATTTGCGTGAGAACGGTGGTGGCGCATTAACAGAGGCTGTTGCATTAAGTGGTCTGTTTATTACAGATGGGCCTGTAGTTCAGGTAAGGGATGCTTATCAGCGTATTCGGGTACATGAAGATGATGATTCAGCACAGCAATATAAAGGGCCTTTATTGGTGATGATTAATCGTTATAGTGCATCAGCATCTGAGATTTTTGCTGCCGCAATGCAAGATTACAATCGTGGTATTATCATTGGTCAGAATACTTTTGGTAAAGGTACGGTTCAGCAAAGTCGCTCATTAAATTTTACCTATGATTTAGATCAAACACCATTAGGTTTATTACAGTATACGATTCAAAAGTTCTATCGTATTAATGGTGGTTCAACTCAGTTAAAAGGCGTTGCTGCAGATATTAATTTCCCTGAAATTATCGATGCCAAAGAGTACGGCGAAGATAAGGAAGATAATGCATTGCCATGGGATAAAATTCCATCTGCAACTTATACTGAAGTTGGCAATGCTCGCAAAGATGTTGATGTATTAAATAAAAAGCATCTTGAGCGTATTGCTAAAGATCCTGAATTTATTGCATTGAATGAAGATTTAAAAATTCGTAATGAGCGCCGTGATCGCAAATTCTTATCATTGAATTATCAAACGCGTAAAGCTGAAAATGATAAGGATGATGCAAGACGTTTAAAAGATATTAATGAGCGTTTTAAACGAGAAGGTAAAAAAGCATTAAATGATATTGATGATTTACCGAAAGATTATGAAGCGCCAGATTTCTTCTTAAAAGAAGCAGAAAAAATGGCTGCGGATTTTGTTATGTTGAATTCAACTGAGCAAGATGTTAGCAAAGAAACTCAGAAACCAACAGAAACAGTAGAAGAGAAAAAATAAAATTATTTTAACCGCACTTTGTTTTAGAACTTAAATAAAGTGCGGTTGTTTTAGGGAATGTTTAAGGAATGGCTATGTTTAAAAGCACTGCAAAGCTCTCAGTATTTGCGTTGTCATTGTCAATGATGACTTCAGGATGCGCTTTAGCAGATTTTGTAAAAAATGGACAATCGGTGCAACTTCATGGCGTTGATGTTTCGCATTTATCTCCAGAAGAAAAACAAAAGCTTGAAGAGGAAATTAAATTAGATCAAGCCCGCTTAGCACAGGAAAAGCAAGCAATTTTAGAAATGTCGCTAACCCATGAAATAGGTGAGCATGCTTTACAGTTTAAGCCTTTGTTAGCTCGTTTATATGCAGAACGTAAATATGCACCATTATGGAAAGATAATGCAGCGGCTCGCCAATTGTTACAGGGGTATGCCGCGATGGTGGCTAGCGGTATTTCTAAACGTTCAGCAAAATCCTTAGAATCCTTTGAGTTGATCGAACAACAAGGTGGATTAGCTTATGATGTTTTATTGAGCGATATATTGCTAGATTATTTGTATTATACTCAAAATGTAGGCGTGCAAGCTCAACGTTGGTTGTATTCATCTAGCACTTATCAAGTTCAACAACCTGCAGATGAGCATATTCAACGTTGGTTAAGTGCGGTAGAAAATGGTCAACTTTTAGGTTTTGTACAAAGTTTATCGGGCGATAATCACTTATATCATCAAACTGTTAAAGCCTTATCATCAATGGTATCTGCATCAGGACTGTCAGAAGTAGGTAAAAAGCTTGCTATTAATGCGCAACGTTTACGGGTGATTCCTGATTTTCATAATGGTATTTTCGTGAATATTCCAAGTTATAAATTGCAGTATTATCGCGATGGTAATTTAACTTTGGAATCTCGTGTTATTGTTGGTAAGGATGAACGCCGTACACCTGTGATGTATAGTAAATTAAGTAGTGTTGTTGTTAATCCACCTTGGAATGCGCCTACTCGTTTAATTAATGAAGATTTATTACCAAAAATGAAAGCGGATCCAAGTTATATTGCAGCTCATAATTATTCTATTTTGGATAGTGCTGGAAATGTGATTGATCCTTATTCGATAAATTGGGCATCTATTGGTAATAAATTCCCTTATCGAGTTCGACAAGCCGCTGGCGATAGTGCACTGGGTAATTATAAATTTAATATGCCAAGCTCAGATGCCATTTATTTGCATGACACGCCAAATCATGGGCTGTTTAGCCGTAAAGATCGCGCATTAAGTTCTGGTTGCGTACGTGTGGAAAAATCCGATCAACTTGCTAGTATTTTATTGAAAGAAGCAGGGTGGTCTGATGAACGTAAAAAGAATGTTTTAGAGAGTAAAAAAACGGTTTCTGCCCCAATTCGTTCGGAAAACCCTGTGTTTATATACTATGTTACATCCTGGGTTGATGAAGGAAAAATTCAAGTATTGCCAGATATTTATAAATATGATGGATTGATGAATTTCAGTGGAATTAACTGGAATGTCGTCAAAAAATATCTCTAATAATCCATCAAAAAATAGAAAGGAGAGAGGATGAACAAGGTTGATAAACAGAAACGTAAATGGCTGTCCCTCGGTGGCATTGTTTTAGGTGCATCAGTTTTGCCAAATTCTGTATTAGCAATGGTTTCAACACCTAAGCCTCGTATTTTGACGTTCCGTAATATTAATACGGGAGAGCGATTAAGTGGTGAATTTTCAGCTCAAAAAGGTTTTACAAGTGCGATATTACAAAAATTGGACCATTTTATGCGTGATAAACGAACAAACCAAGTTCATAGAATGGATCCAAATTTATTCCACAAGTTTTATAACATTCAAAGCAATTTAGGGTTACGCAATGCTGAAATTGAAATTATTTGTGGGTATCGTTCTGCTGCAACCAATGCAATGCGTCATCGTCAAAGTAGCGGAGTAGCAAGTAATAGTTACCATATTAAAGGAAAGGCCATTGATTTTCGTATTGCTGATGTGTCTTTGGCTAAAGTAAAAGCTGCTGCAGAAAACCTGAGTAATGGTGGAGTAGGATATTATCCAACAAGTAATTTTATTCATGTGGATACCGGCCCTATTAGAACCTGGAAAGGGGTATAAAATAAATTTAAAATTGACCGCACTTTTGTGCGGTTTTTCATTGGAAAATACTATGCTATTTGACAGTCATCTCCATTTGGATCAACTCTCTGATGAGAATATCCAGAAAACACTTGGTGATTCGAAGATTACGGGTATGCTTGCGGTAAGTACGAATCTAAAAAGTGCTAAAAAACTATTGAATTTAAAACAGGTTTACCCCGAGAAACTTTATATCTCAGCTGGTTTTCACCCTGAACAGCCCTTGCTGAATTTAGAAGAGCAAGAAGAATTATTTCAATGGATTGATGAACATCATTCTTTAATTTCTGCGATTGGCGAGGTGGGATTGCCACATTATTCTAAACGTGAAAATTTAAATTTGGATTACGCACCTTATATTGAATTACTAGAACGATTTATTCTGATAGCGAAAAAATGGGATTTGCCGTTAAATTTACATATTGTGCATAATGATGTGGATACTGCCCTTGAATTATTACAGAAAAATAATATTCAACGAGCCCATTTTCATTGGTTTAAGACAGATGAAAAATCTTTTCAGAAATTTTTATCTACACCATATTTTGCTAGCTTAACACCTGATATTTTATGGAATCCTAAAACACAGTATGTTGCTCAACATTTGTCGTTAAACCGTTTGATGATTGAAACGGATAGTCCTTGGCCACATGAAGGATTTGAACGTGCGGTAATTTCTGAGCAATTATTCTCAGTATTGAAGAAAATAGCTGAATTAAAATCTTTGCCATTACATTATGTTCAAGAGCAAATGCTTTTGAATACCCAACAATTTTATCGATTATAAGGAGCAAGCATGAATATCGAAATTATCCCAGTTACCGCATTTCAACAAAACTGTTCTTTGATTTGGGATGACGAAAAAAATGCAGCAATCATTGATCCGGGCGGTGAAGGTGAGCGTTTAATTCAGCGAATTAAAGAACTTGGTTTGAATCTTAAAGTGATTTTGCTTACTCATGGCCATTTAGATCATGTTGGCGCAGCGATGCAGTTAAAACAACATTTTGGCGTTGAAATTTGGGGCTCTCATGAAGAAGATAAATTTTTATTTGAGAGTTTGCCCGAACAAGCCCAACGTTTTGGTTTACCAAATATTGAGGCCTTTTTACCTGATCGTTGGTTTAATCAAGAAGGTGAAATCTTAAAATTAGATGGCTTTAATTTTGAAATTTTACATTTGCCAGGTCATACACCAGGGCATATTGGTTTTATTGAACATGAGAAAAAAGTGGCATTTACAGGCGATGTATTATTTCAAGGCGGAATTGGTCGTACCGATTTTCCTCGTGGCGACTATGAAACATTGATTTCTTCAATTCGAACAAAACTATTACCGTTGAATGATGATCTTATTATTATTGCTGGGCATGGGCCTTATACAACCATTGGCCGAGAAAAACAGACAAACCCATTTTTAAATCGTTAAAAGTGCGGTGAATTTTTTATGGTATTTTGAACTAATTGTCAGAGGGGGAGTCTTAAGCATGCCTTTGGCAAATTTTATAATAGGAGTTTATATGAAATCTTTAAAATCTCTTTTAAGTGTTACCGCACTTACCCTTGCTATTTCAGGTTCTGCATTAGCAAATGAAAATCCATTGGCTACATTAAAAGATGTGGCTAAAGATAATGTCAAAACAACCGTTTCAGAAAATGTGAAATCAGTAAAAGATTCTGCATCAGCTGCGAAAGGAAATGTTTTAGAAAAAGTTTCTTCAACAAAAGAAAAAGCGATGGAAGGCGTTTCTTCTATGAAAGAAAAAATGGCTGCAGCAAAAGAAGAAGTTGATTCAGTAAAAGAGAAAGCAAAATCATTAAAAGATTCTTCATCAGAAGATAGTCACAAAGCTTTAAAACACAAAGCTGCGGAGAAAGTGAAAGAAACGAAAGAAAAAGCCGCAGAAAAAATGAATAGTGCAAAAGATAAAGTTAAGTCTATTGCTGATTCAGCTAAGATCGATATTAACAAAGCAGATGCTAAAATATTACAACAGCTTTCTGGTATCGGTGAGAAAAAAGCGCAAGCAATCATCGACTATCGTAATAAGGTTGGTAAAATTAAAGATATGGCAGAACTGTCAAAAATTGATGGTTTAGGTTCAACCACCATTGAAAAAATAGCACCATTCTTAACTTTCTAAGTATTTAGTTAAAGTTTTGGCTAGTTAGCTAGCAACCTTTTACATTATGAGGCGGGAATTACCCGCCTTTTTTCTCTCTATCATAAGTATATTCTTCTTTATCCCCAAGTATCTTATTATAGGCTTATTTAAATTATTGGTTTTTTAAGAATATCGAATAAGAAAATTTTGTTATATTCATTTAACTAAACCAAGTCATTAATTAAACATTTGAGCCAGATCACAAATCTGTAACAATTTCTAATAAGAGGCTTATTTCCTTTTCAATCCTATGTATAATAAATAAAAAAATGGATCGAAAAATATCGTTCCAAATAATCATAATAAAGAGGTAATTATGCAGCAAAACAAGGCGTTTGATGATTGGTTAGCTAGCACAGCATTAGGCGGTGCAAATCAATCTTATATAGAAGAACTTTATGAAAGCTATTTGAGTGATCCGCAGTCGGTGGAGGAAAGCTGGCGAGCCACTTTTGATTCTTTACCAAAAATGACCGCACTTGAACAGCCTCATACACCAGTTCGAGATTATTTTCGTCGTTTGGCAAGAGAAAATCATAATGAAGCGGTGACAGTGATAGATCCTGCTGCTGGTGCAAAATTGGTGAAAGTTCTACAATTTATCAATGCCTATCGTTTTCGTGGCCATTTAGAGGCTAATCTCGATCCCCTCAATTATTATCGTTGGAAAGTATCTTCCGTCCCTGAATTAGATTATCGTCATCACGGTTTTACTGAACAAGATCTCAACGAAACCTTCAATATTAATCATTACGTTTACAAACGCGATACCATTAAGCTTGGTGAGTTAGCTCAAATGTTGAAAGAGACATATTGTGGCTCAATTGGTTTGGAGTTTATGCATGTGCAAGATATGGCGCAGAAAACTTGGCTCCAGAGCAAGATGGAAAGTGTATTAGAGAAACCGCTTTTTACATCAGAGGAACGTGTCAATTTTCTTCGTGAACTTACCGCCGCAGACGGTTTAGAGCGTTATCTAGGTGCAAAATTCCCAGGGGCAAAACGCTTTTCTTTAGAGGGAAGTGATGCGTTTATTCCGTTGATGAAAGAAATTATTCGCCATGCTCGTCGTCAAGGTGTGACTGATGTGGTGATGGGAATGGCACATCGTGGTCGTTTGAATATGCTCGTGAATGTATTAGGTAAGAAGCCAGAGGATTTATTTGATGAATTTGCGGGCAAACATTCGAGTGAGCGTACGGGAGATGTGAAATATCATCAAGGTTTTTCTTCTGATTTCGCAGTGGACGATAAGCGAGTGCACTTAACTTTGGCATTTAATCCGTCTCATTTGGAAATTGTAAGCCCTGTGGTTGTGGGTTCTGTTCGATCTCGTCAAACTCGTATGAATGATACAGAGCGTAACCAAGTGCTTGCTATTACTGTACATGGCGATTCAGCTGTGGCTGGGCAGGGTGTTGTTCAAGAAACATTGAATATGTCAAATGCCCGTGGTTATAGTGTGGGCGGTACCATTCGTATCGTGATTAATAACCAAATTGGTTTTACGACATCTAATCCTAATGACACACGTTCCACAGAGTATTGCACCGATATTGCGAAAATGATTCAAGCGCCGATTATTCACGTTAATGGTGATGATCCTGAAGCGGTTGCTTTTGCTGCGCGTATGGCGGTGGAATATCGTAATTTATTCAAACGAGATATTTTTATTGATTTGATTTCTTATCGCCGTCATGGTCATAACGAAGCTGATGAACCATTAGCTACTCAGCCAATGATGTATAGCATCATCAAAAAACATCCTACACCGCGTAAAGTTTATGCAGATCGCTTAGTTTCAGAAGGCGTGATGACTGAAGAACAAGTCACCGAGATGGCGAATGATTATCGCGATGCGCTAGATAATGGTGATCGAGTCGTATCTGAATGGCGAGAAATGGATACGGCAAAAATGGATTGGTTGCAATATCTCAACTATGATTGGACTGCGCCGTATGAAAGCAAATTTTCACAGGAACGTTTTTTAACGCTTGCTAAACGAGTGTGTGAATACCCAGAAAGTTTACGCGCTCATCCTCGTGTAGAAAAAATCTATAATGATCGTAAAGCAATGTATCAAGGCGAAAAATTGCTCGACTGGGGGATGGCTGAAACCATGGCTTATGCAACCTTACTTGATGAAGGTGTTAATGTCCGTTTATCAGGTGAAGATGCAGGGCGCGGAACCTTTTTCCATCGTCATGCCGTGGTGCATAATCAAAATGATGGTACGGGGTATGTACCATTGACACATCTACATGCTAACCAAGGTCGTTTTGAAGTATGGGATTCTGTACTTTCAGAAGAGTCCGTACTTGCTTTTGAATATGGCTATGCAACAACGGATCCAAAAACTTTAACCATTTGGGAAGCTCAATTTGGCGATTTTGCTAATGGTGCACAAATTGTTATCGACCAATTTATTAGCTCCGGCGAACAAAAATGGGGCAGAATGTGTGGTTTAGTTATGTTATTGCCTCATGGCTATGAGGGACAAGGCCCAGAACATTCTTCCGCCCGTCTTGAACGTTATTTGCAACTTTGTGCTGAACAAAATATGCAGGTCTGCGTGCCATCAACGCCAGCACAGGTGTACCATATGTTGCGCCGTCAATCTTTACGTAAAATGCGCCGTCCATTGATTGCCATTTCTCCAAAATCTTTGTTACGCCATCCATTGGCTGTATCCAGTTTAGATGAGTTGATTAATGGAGCTTTCCAAACTGTAATTGGAGAAATTGACGAGCTTGATCCTAAAGATGTAAAACGTGTGGTAATGTGTTCAGGTAAAGTTTATTACGATTTACTTGAACAACGTCGTGCGAATAATCAGAAAGATGTTGCGATTATTCGTATTGAGCAGCTTTATCCATTCCCACATGAAGATGTGAAGAAAGCGCTTGAGCCTTATGCACATGTCACGGATTATGTATGGTGCCAAGAAGAACCACTTAACCAAGGGGCTTGGTATTGCAGCAAACATAATTTTGAATCAGCAATTCCAGAATCCGTTAAACTCAAATATGCAGGGCGTCCAGCTTCAGCTTCGCCTGCCGTGGGTTATATGTCTCTTCACACTAAACAGCAAAAACAGTTAGTGGAAGATGCGTTAACCCTATAAAGTGCGGTTAAAAATTAAGATATTTTTATAAATTTACAGGTGTACTTGTTGCATCCTGGATAAAAAGTAAAGAGTAATTCTGTGCAATAAGTTGCACTTTAAGAGATAAGGAAAAATAAAATGACCATTGAAATTCTTGTTCCAGACCTACCTGAATCAGTTGCGGATGCAACCGTTGCTACTTGGCATAAAAAAGTAGGCGATACAGTGAAACGTGATGAAGTTATTGTAGAAATTGAAACGGATAAAGTTGTGCTAGAAGTACCCGCACTTTCTGATGGCGTACTGGCAGAAGTTGTTCAAGCTGAGGGCGAAACTGTGGTGAGTAAACAGCTGCTAGGAAAAATTTCTACGGCTCAAGAAGGGGATGTCAGTTCCGCGACGTTAAAAGCAACGAATGAACCTACACCATCTGATCGTCAACATGCAGCGATTGAAAATAGTCATAATCATAATGCGGATCAAGGCCCTGCGATTCGTCGTTTATTAGCAGAACATGATTTACAAGCAGATCAAATTCAAGGTTCGGGCGTGGGCGGCCGTTTAACACGTGAAGATATTGAACGTGAAATTGCAAAACGACAAGCACTGCAAGCAAAACAAGACGCTGCCACTGAGCAAAATACAATTAGTACGGTAGCTTATAGTGCACGTTCTGAAAAACGTGTGCCAATGACCCGGTTACGTAAACGTATTGCTGAACGTTTACTTGAGGCCAAAAACAGTACGGCGATGCTTACCACTTTCAATGAAGTGGATATGCAGCCGATAATGACTTTGCGCAAAACCTACGGCGAAAAATTTGAAAAACAGCATGGTGTTCGTTTAGGATTTATGTCTTTTTATATCAAAGCTGTTGTGGAAGCATTAAAACGTTATCCTGAGGTTAATGCTTCTATTGATGGTGATGATGTTGTTTACCATAACTATTTTGATATTAGTATTGCGGTTTCTACCCCGCGTGGATTAGTCACACCAGTGCTTCGCGATTGTGATAAGCTCAGTATGGCAGAGATCGAAAAACAAATTAAAGCATTAGCTGAAAAAGGTCGTGATGGAAAATTGACTGTAGAAGATCTCACTGGCGGCAATTTTACTATTACAAATGGCGGTGTATTTGGTTCTCTTATGTCTACTCCAATTATCAATCCACCACAAAGTGCTATTTTAGGAATGCATGCAATTAAAGAACGTCCGATTGCGCTTAATGGTCAAGTTGTGATTCGTCCGATGATGTATCTTGCTTTATCTTACGATCATCGTTTAATTGATGGCCGTGAATCTGTTGGTTTCTTAGTGACAATTAAAGAATTATTGGAAGACCCAACAAGATTATTATTGGAAATTTAGTTTTTATAAAAACGTTAAATACAGATATGCGTTATACTTTATTTAAATTCAACGTTGATTGTATGAAATTTTGGTGTGACGCATATTTTTTGCGTTTTTATGATAGAATGCCTATCCAAAAATATTTATTTTCTTAACCGCACTTTGTGAGCAATATTTATGACTACACAACTTGATTTAATAAAATCTTCTATCAAATCAATTCCTAACTATCCAAAAGAAGGCATTATCTTTCGTGACATTACCAGCCTTTTAGAAGTTCCATCAGCTTTTAAAGCAACAATAGATCTTATTGTGGAACAATATCGTGACAAAGGACTTACCAAAGTGCTTGGAACTGAATCTCGTGGTTTTATTTTTGGCGCACCCGTTGCCCTAGCACTAGATTTACCTTTCGAATTAGTACGTAAACCTAAAAAATTACCACGTGAAACTATTTCTCAATCTTATCAATTAGAATATGGTCAAGATACTTTGGAAATGCACATTGATGCAATTTCAGAAGGTGACAATGTTTTAATCATTGATGATTTATTAGCAACAGGCGGCACCGTTGAAGCGACGGTAAAATTAGTACAACGTTTAGGTGGAGTAGTAAAACACGCTGCATTTGTGATTAATTTACCTGAATTAGGTGGCGAAAAACGCTTAAATAATTTGGGCGTTGATTGCTATACACTCGTCAATTTTGAAGGTCATTAATTAAGGATTCGATGAGCTATCAAGTCTTAGCCAGAAAGTGGCGGCCAAAAACATTTGCTGATGTTGTTGGGCAAGAACACATTATTACGGCATTAGCAAATGGATTAAAAGATAATCGACTACATCACGCTTACCTCTTTTCAGGCACCCGTGGTGTAGGGAAAACCTCTATTGCTCGATTGTTTGCAAAAGGATTAAATTGTGTACATGGTGTAACCGCAACACCCTGCGGTGAATGTGAAAATTGTAAAGCGATTGAGCAAGGTAATTTTATTGATTTAATTGAAATTGATGCAGCATCACGCACAAAAGTTGAAGACACGCGCGAATTATTAGATAACGTGCAATATAAACCAGTTGTGGGCAGATTTAAGGTTTACTTAATCGATGAAGTCCATATGCTATCTCGTCATTCATTTAATGCATTGCTCAAGACTTTGGAAGAACCACCCGAATATGTAAAATTCTTACTTGCGACAACGGATCCACAAAAATTACCTGTAACTATTCTTTCTCGCTGTTTACAATTTCATCTCAAAGCATTAGATGAAACCCAAATCTCCCAGCATCTTGCCCATATTCTGACGCAAGAAAATATTCCTTTTGAAGAGCCTGCATTAGTTAAACTTGCAAAAGCAGCGCAAGGAAGTATTCGTGATAGCTTAAGTTTAACCGATCAAGCCATTGCAATGGGCAACCGACAAGTTACTAATAGTGTTGTAAGCAATATGTTAGGGTTGCTTGATGATAACTATTCTATTGACATTTTATACGCTTTACACCAAGGTAATGGTGAACTCTTAATGCGAACACTGCAAAAAGTTGCAGATGCGGCAGGTGATTGGGATAAATTACTTGGTGAATGTGCAGAAAAATTACATCAAATTGCACTCATGCAACTTCTTCCACAAAAATCTTCAGATGACAATGAACATTTTTCATTTTTAGCCAAACATATCTCTCCAGAAGATGTTCAGTTTTTTTATCAAGTGATTGTTTCTGGTAGAAAAGACTTATCAAATGCGCCAAACCGTCGTATTGGCACAGAAATGACATTATTGAGGGCATTGGCATTCCACCCAAAGTTCCTTACGGCAGTACCAAAGGCTAACACTACAATTACTCCACCGCCATCAACTCCAAGTGCGGTTGAAAATACAGGTAATTATGTCGATGTGCCAGTACTGTCGCAAAGTATCAAATCAGCTTATTCTCAAGCAAAATCAAATAAAACAGGCATTCCAAATTTGGCAAGTTTTTCGGCTTTAGATGCGCTTGAACATTTAACACAACTCGAAAACCAAGAACGTCAAGAACACAAAGCCGAATCATTAGCTGCAGTAAGTGAGACTTTACATCACATCCAAGAACTAGACGAAGAAAAATCGAATAAAAAAATGACCGCACTTCCTATGCGCGAAATGTCTGCACCAAAATTAAAAAATGAAAAACTTTCCTCTTTTTCTCCTCAAATAGCTAGTATGGCTAAAGACGTAGCTATTGTTGAAAATTCTATGGAGGATAATGCCGAAATAATGCAGGAAGAACGGGAGATTTTAGATGCAGAGACTTATCGTTGGGAATGGAGTAATCCAGAGCTTGCTAAAGCCGATACAGGCGTTCGTCCTTCCGATATAAAACAGGCTATTTTGAAAGATATTACGCCTGAATTACGTTTAAAAATCATTACCCAAACTCAACAACAAGATGAGTGGGCTGATATAGTGGAACGTTCAGGGGTAACCGGATTTAGCAAAGAATTAGCGTTAAATTGTTTCTTGCAAAGTAAAACTGATGATGAAATCAATCTTGGATTACATTCAGAAAAATCCCATCTACGCCAAGAGAGAAGTATCAAGCATTTAACTGAAGCATTGAGTAAACTTCAAGGCAAGGCTATTCATATAAAAATTAACATTGATGACAGCTCTGTCACCACGCCGATGGAATATCGCCGTAATATTTATCAAACCTTACGGGAGCAAGCGAGAGCCGCACTTCAACAAGACAATAAAATTCTACTTTTACAGAAAGAGTTTGACGCTAAACTAGACGTAGAGAGTATTCATCCAGTTTAGCTATAGCTTGATCTTTATTTATTCAGAACGCATTATCCACGTACAGTATAGTCCCCCTCACAAACCCATTTATAACTTGTTAATGCTTCTAATCCCATTGGGCCACGAGCGTGAAGTTTTTGGGTACTCACGGCAACTTCTGCACCTAATCCAAATTGTCCGCCATCAGTAAATCGTGTGCTTGCATTCACATAAACGGCAGCGGCATCGATTTGATTAATAAATTGACGTGCTAGGTTTTGTGAGGAAGTTAAAATACTTTCAGAATGTTGTGTGCCATATTGGCGGATATGCTCAATAGCGGCATGAATATCTTCCACAATAACGACATTTAAATCCAATGATCCCCATTCTTCGCGTAATTCTTTTTCTGTCACTTTGCAGACATTCGCACCCGCTTGTTTCAATATATTAAGTGCGGTGGATTTTGCATGATATTTTACGTTTTTAGCGGAAAGGTGAGACACGAGTTTAGGTAAAAATTCTTCAGCAATAGAATGTTGAACTAATAAAGTCTCTAATGTGTTACAGGTGCTGGGACGTTGTGTTTTGGCGTTATCAATAACAAAAATTGCTTTATTTTGATCCGCACTTTCTTCAACGAAAGTATGGCAAACACCCACACCACCCACAATAACTGGAATAGTTGAATGTTGTTTACACAATTCATGTAAACCCGCACCACCACGAGGAATAATCATATCCACATAGCGATCCAGTTTTAATAATTGCATAACGAGTTCACGGTTTGGATCGGTAATGGCTTGCACTGCAAATTTTGGTAAGCCGGCTTGCTCTAAAGCATTTTGTACAACTTCGATTAGAATTTTGTTAGAAAACTGCGTTTCTTTACCGCCGCGTAAAATTACTGCATTACCCGTTTTGAGGCAAAGACTTGCCACATCAATGGTCACATTTGGGCGAGCTTCATAAATTGTGCCAATGACGCCGAGCGGAGTGCGTACGCGTTCGATTTTAAGTCCGCTATCCAGTGTACCGCCATCTATGATTTTACCCACTGGATCTGCCAGAGAAATAACGTGGCGTACATCATTAGCAATGCCTTGTAAACGTTCTTGCGTGAGCAGTAGGCGATCAATCAAAGCATCTGATAATCCATTTTGTTTAGCAAGTTCAATATCTTTTGCGTTTTCGGCTAAGATAAGCGGTGCTTGTTGTTCTAGTTGTTCTGCAATAATGGATAATGCACGATTTTTTTCAGCAGTGGTGAGTTGAGCCAAGATAAATGCTGCATCTTTGGCTTGTTTACCCATTTGTTCTAACATAGTTATTCCCTTTATTTTATTTATTTCTTTTTATTTGGCAGCTTATCTTGTTCTTCCGATGTGAGTTCTTGGTAATTAAACACCGGCAACCCCCATTCAAAATGAATAGCTAAAAGACGTAAAGTAAAGCTACTAATAAGCGTGAGTAATACGGCAAGTGTATGTTCTACTTGAAGTGTGCTTAATGCGTAATAAGTCAGCGTGGCAAATAGCGCAATGCTGGCGTAGAGTTCTTTT
Organism: Haemophilus sp. oral taxon 036; assembly: GCF_002998595.1. Lineage (NCBI taxonomy): Bacteria > Pseudomonadati > Pseudomonadota > Gammaproteobacteria > Pasteurellales > Pasteurellaceae > Haemophilus > Haemophilus sp. oral taxon 036. Next base: position 188,293 of record NZ_CP027235.1, on the reverse strand, counting down.
TGGAATACGAGAGGAATTCGATTGCATAGCATATCGCGTAGAACCCCGCCAAAGGCACCTGTAATACAGCCTGCAATGCTTACAATGGTGAGGCTATGTCCCATATCCATCGCAATTTGTGCACCAATAATGGAATACACCACTAACCCCATCGCATCGAGCACCAAGAAAATAGTGCGGAAATAGCGCATAAAATGATTGATGAATGGCGCGACATATACGGTAATCACCGCTGCACTTGCCACCATTAAAAAATATTCTGGATGCTTAACCCAGCCGAGAGGGTAATGTCCAAGTAGTACATCACGCACAGAGCCGCCACCAATGGCAGTAACGGATGCAATAATTATCACGCCAAAAATATCCATTTTTTCACGACCTGCCGCAAGTGCACCAGTCATTCCTTCAGCGGTGATACCGATGATATATAAAATACTAAGTAACATTCATGTACCTAAGTGCGGTTATAATTGGTTTCATTCTACTTTAAAATTTAATGAATTTTTAGCATAATGGCGCATTATTTTTTCAGACGTCAAAATTATGTCAGAACAATCTTCTAAATATATCGCGGCATTGCTTGCGGTATTATCGATCTCAATGGTGCTTGGCATCGATCTATTTATTTTTTCTTTGCAATCTGAAAAGCAAACAATGCCCCATTTAGGTGTCGGCGTGCTGGTTGCACAGTTAATTTCTTTATTGGTTTTTTATCGAGGCGAAATTTGCCCAGGACAACGTGGTCGTTTAATCAAAGTTAATCTGACTTTTGCTATTTATTGGGCGGTGTGGTTGCTGATAAGCCTATTACAGAATAATCACACGCTTACTAACGTGATGAGCGTATGTGGTCTTTCTGTCGTGTATTTTATTTGGAAACAACCAAAAACTGAAAAAATCCGTAACAGTTTTTTATTGATGGCTGCATTAATTGCGGGTTTAGGTTGCTTGAGTTATTTAATGATTTTTACCGTGCTTCCTGCAAGCGATTTTGCTGAATATAACCCGTTTGCGCAGATTTTAGCGGGAGTGATTTTGGCAAATCTTGCGCTTGTTATTGCACGAAATCGTTTACAAGGTTTTATTGCATTGTTGCCCTTAGCCATGATTATATTGCTCGCCTTAAATGCTTTGGCTATGTTCTTATTTTTACTTTTAAATGGCATGGAAAGTGCGGTTGATTCTGACAGTATTTTCGCTTACATCATTTATTTTGTTTGCCATTTTGTTATTGCGGCTATTTTGATTCTGCATAGTTTCCAAAAGTGGGAATTATCTGCCAATAGTTTATTTATCCTATTATTTATTGCGGTTTGCTTGCCGTTATGGATGGTCTTTGCTTAATGGAGAAGCAAAATAATATTGCCTCTTTGATGTTAGTGGTAGGCTGTATTTTATTTGGATTAGGTAGCTTGATTGTTAAGTTTGTGCCTGTCGGTGCTTATGCAATTGCTTTTTGGCGATTATTAATTGCATCGGGCATTTTCTATTTTTTAATGAAACTAAAACGCCAACATTTTCCCAAAAGTAAAAAGGCTTTATTTTTCGCAGCACTTTCTGGGGTGTTTTTAGCGTTTGATCTTGCCTTTTGGCATGAAAGTATTTACACCGTCGGCCCAGGCATTTCTACCTTATTAAATAGCTTGCAAATTTTTTGTTTGGCTGCCATTGGTTTTGTCTTTTTTGCAGAACGTCAAAGCAAACTACAAATATTAAATTTGTTTTTGGCGATAGTTGGCGTAGCGTTAATTTCTGTCGAAGAGTTACATCATAATATTGACGGAATTTATGGCATTGTGATTGGTTTAATTTCAGCGGTAATGTTGGCTGGTTCTATGGTGATGGTGAAAAAAGTTCATCAAGAAGAGCAAACGGCATTATTTCCATTGATGTTAATTATCAGTTTGACAGGTGCTTTAGTGCTACTTGTCCCATCTTTAATTTTCAATTCAAACAATCTTTATCCAACAACATGGCAGGATTGGGGATTAGTTGTCATTTACGGTGCAGTAATGCAGTGCATTGCTTGGTGCATTGCTCACTTTATTTGCGATTTATTTAGGCTCAAAACGTTAGAAATTAATGTTCCCTCACTAACATTGAGGGAACTATGATGAATTGTGAGCTATTTACCCACAGATTTTTTAAGATTTCGGCTGGTTAGAAAGTAATATGCCAACACGGAAATCGCGACACATGCCCCCATAGTAAAGAGCATTGGAGCGGCAGTATCCATTTTCATTGACGCGACCAGACTTCCCATAATTGCGCCCACAGCAAAACGTACGCTGCCAATCAAAGAATTTGCGGTTCCCGCCATTTGAGGACATCTTTCTAAAGCTGATGCCATTGCATTTGATGAAATCACCGGGTTTGGACCGACGAAAAAGGCAACGCCAATTGCCATTGGCCAAAAACCGAGATCTAAAAGTGCGGTCAAAATTAGCCACATTCCAGAAAGGAATTGAATTGTGAGGGCTATCCGTAACATTGTTTCTGCGCCCACTTTAGTGACAAATCGGCTATTCAAAAAGGAGGCAAAGATCATCGTAACGATATTGATCATAAAGAAGTAACCGAACTGATCGACGGGAACCCCATAAATGCCGATATAGACAATTGATCCTGCAGTCACAAAAGCAAACAACCCGCCAAATCCAAAAGAGGCGGCAAACATATAGCCGAGCACTTCTTTTTGCTTCCAAAGCAGAAGGAAATTGCGCGCGATAATATTTAAGCGCAGCGGAATACGATTTTCTTTTTTATGTGTTTCTGGAATGATGAAAAAGACTAATGCTGCGGCTAATAATCCCACAAGCGAAATAACGTAAAAAATCGCATGCCAATGGAAAAATTTAACGATGTAACCACCAATAATTGGCGCAACTAAAGGTGCAAGCATAAACACTAACGTGATGGTGGACATTACTTTAGATAGCTGATCTTTACTAAATAAATCACGTAATAATGCACCTGAAAGCACAACAGGTGCGGCACCAAAGAAACCTTGCACAAAACGAAGTGCGGTGAAATTTCCGACTGAATTTATTTCGGTGAGCACTAAAGCTGTTAATGCGCCCACAATGACACCGAGCAAAATGATCGGTTTTCGTCCAAAACTATCACCAAAAGGCCCCCAGAAAAGCTGACCAAACGCCATGCCATAAGCAAAAGAGGTGAGCGTGTGTTGCACTTGCTCTGGACTCACGCCGAGATCTTTCGCAATTTCTAAAAAAGACGGCAAATACATATCCACGCCAAAAGGCGGTAGCATGGAGAGAATGCCGAGCGTAAGAATAAAGATAAAAGTAGATTTTTGCTGACTCATCTTATTTCACCAAACTTTCGATTTCGTTTTGAGTCAATGGGCGGTATTCACCTTCATCTAAGGATTCATCCAACACTACCTCCCCAATTTTCCAGCGATGTAATCCAACGACTTTATTCCCAAGTGCAGCAAACATACGTTTTACTTGATGATAGCGACCTTCAGAAATCGTCAGATTCACATTGTAATCATCTAAGATTTCTAATTTTGCTGGTTTAGTAGGCTCTTTTTCTCCGCGTAATAAAATGCCTTCCGCACAAGCTGCAGCATAATTTTCTTCTACGGGATCAGCTAATGTCACCAAATAGATTTTTTCACAATGATGTTTTGGCGAAGTGATGCGATGTGACCATTGTCCATCATCGGTAAGCAATACGAGACCTGTCGTATCCACATCTAAGCGACCCGCGCTATGTAATTTTCCCGCTAAAGGGTAATCAAAAAATTGATAAATAGTTGGATAGTCGCCGTCATCATTAGAGCAAACACAGCCTTGTGGTTTATTCAACATAAAATATTGACCTTCTTCCACCCAAGTTAATAATTCATCTTCAAAATAAATTTCGTCTTCTTGTGAAATTTGTACCGAGCCACTTTTGACAATTTCACCATTAATTTTTACCGCACTTTGGCGGATCGCTTTTGTTGCTTGAGAACGAGTTAATCCCGTATTTTCAGCAATAAATTTATCTAATCTCATTATGTTTTCTCTTATTAAAATTCGCTAGGCATTGTACAGGTTTTTGCTTTTAGAACGAAACAAAAAAGGCTGCAATGCAGCCTTTATCGATTAAGCTTGATTAAACCACTTCACGTAATCGAATTGATCGTAATATTTTTTCCCATTCCAGCCAGAAAATTCAAAAATATCCCCCACCTGATTTTGCTTCTCGAAGCCTTTTATATAATAAGCCGATTTAAAAGTAGGGTAGGGCTTGTGAGTAAAAATTACTTTATGTTTGAAAGGGAGTTGATCAAAAAGTTGAATGTCTTTTTCGGTTACACCATCTCGATCTGTCATGATAATAAAAAGATTGTCTAAATTCATTCGTGACGTGCGAAGTTGCCATTTTTCACTGGCTTCTTGCTCACTGTGATAGTGCATAAAATGAATTTCAAGATCGGCAAGTTTTCCCAGTGGATAACTTTTTTCTGTTTGTACAAATGTAAGAGGTTGAGTGAGGTAGAAATCCATATTTTGTAAATAACGCAAAAAATCCTGTGGTGAGAGATAGAGGTTCACAAATGGCGAATTAAACGGCTGGTGCAAATCATGTAAGATAAAAGCCCCCACGCAATTGGCAGAAATGACAGTCATGCCTTGGTTAGTCAATTTACGTTGTAATGAACGATTGATAAAAAATCTTTGACATTTATTCACCGCACTTTTAAGTTTTTGAAATGGATTCATTTTATTATCCTCTATGATTCTCTTGTGAAAATCCTACCTTTTTTGCTGAAAAATGAAAAGTCTAGCTAATGTCTCGCATCAAAAAATTTTGTAATGATTTTGTGAAAATTTGCAGTCTGTCACAATTTTTTGAATAAAAAACCGCTATAATTGACGTAATATTTCAATCCTGTTTCAATAAAATGGAGCATTTATTATGAGTGAACAATTACGTCAAGCAGCCTTGGATTTCCACGAGTTTCCAATTCCTGGAAAAATCGAAGTTACCCCAACAAAATCATTAGCAACACAACGCGATCTGGCTTTAGCTTATTCACCAGGTGTGGCTGAGCCTTGTTTAGAAATTGAAAAAGATCCTGCAGCCTCTTACAAATATACGGCGCGTGGAAATTTGGTCGCTGTTATTTCTAATGGTACAGCGGTACTTGGTCTTGGTAATATTGGCGCGCTTGCGGGCAAACCTGTAATGGAAGGGAAGGGCGTATTGTTCAAAAAATTCGCGGGCATCAACGTATTTGATATTGAAGTGAATGAACATGATCCCGATAAACTTGTCGATATTATTGCCTCGTTAGAGCCGACTTTCGGTGGGATCAATTTAGAAGATATTAAAGCACCAGAATGTTTCTATATTGAACAAAAATTGCGTGAGAGAATGAATATTCCTGTATTCCATGATGACCAACATGGTACAGCGATCATCAGTGCTGCCGCGATCATCAATTCTCTTCGTATTGTAGGTAAAAAAATTGAAGATGTTCGACTTGTTGCGTCTGGTGCGGGAGCTGCATCTATCGCGTGCTTGAACTTATTGCTTTCTTTAGGTATGAAACGTGAAAATATCACGGTTTGCGATTCGAAAGGCGTGGTATATAAAGGCCGTGATGACAAAATGGATCAAACCAAAAAAGATTATGCAATTGAAGATAATGGCTGGCGTAAACTTGGCGATGCGATTCCAAATGCAGATATTTTCTTAGGTTGTTCTGCGGCTGGTGCACTTACACAAGATATGGTGAAAACCATGGCTGCGCATCCAATTATTCTTGCTTTAGCTAATCCAAATCCTGAAATTACCCCGCCAGAAGCGAAAGCCGTTCGTCCTGATGCGATTGTATGTACAGGCCGTTCCGATTATCCAAACCAAGTAAATAACGTGCTTTGTTTCCCATTTATTTTCCGTGGTGCATTAGATGTGGGCGCAACCACTATTAATGAAGAAATGAAACGTGCGGCAGTTTATGCCATTGCTGATCTTGCATTAGAAGAGCAAAATGAAGTTGTAACCTCTGCTTACGGCGGTGAAGGCGCGACTTTTGGTGCCGATTATGTGATTCCTCGTCCATTCGATCCTCGCTTAATTGTGCGTATTGCACCAGCGGTAGCAAAAGCCGCAATGGAATCTGGTGTGGCAACTCGTCCAATTCAAAATTGGGATGCTTATGTTGAAAAACTAACTCAGTTTGTTTACAAAACTAGCTTGTTTATGCGTCCTATTTTTAGTCAAGCAAAAGCGGCAAAACAACGGATTATTTTAGCGGAAGGGGAAGAAAATAAAGCATTGCATGCAACCCAAGAAGTGATTTCAATGGGCTTGGCAAATCCAATCTTAATTGGTCGCCGCAGTGTGATTGAAGAAAAAATTAAAAAACTTGGTTTGCGTTTAACTGCGGGTGTTGATTTTGAAATTGTGGATAACGAAGATAATCCTCGCTATGAAGAATGTTGGAAACATTACTACGAACTTACTAAACGTAAAGGCATTACACCTGCAATCGCAAAACGTGTCGTGCGTTCTAATACAACTGTGCTAGCATCTACTTTAGTGAGTCTGGGCTATGCTGATGGCTTGGTATGTGGTTTATTTGGTTCTTATGGTAAACATTTAGCATCTATTAAGGATATTATTGGGTTAAAAGATGGCGTTAAAGTTGCGGCTGCATTAAATAGTCTTGTATTACCAACAGGAAATGTATTTTTAACCGATACTCATGTAAATACTAACCCAACAGCGGAAGAGCTTACAGAGATTACGTTAATGGCAGCGGAAGAAATTCATCGTTTTGGTATTGAACCTGCTATTGCATTACTTTCTCATTCTAACTTTGGCTCATCGAATTCATTGGGGGCACTAAAAATGCGCGAAGTATTGTATATGGTAAATGAGCGCAATCCACACTTAATGATTGATGGTGAAATGCGTGGCGATTTAGCAATGAATGAAGCACACAGAAGAGAAGTCATGCCTGATAGTCCATTAAAAGGAAGTGCAAATTTATTGGTGTTCCCTGATTTGAGCTCATCACGTATTAGTTATAGCTTATTACGCGGCACCACTACGGCAATTACCGTTGGCCCAATCTTAATGGGTATGAATAAATCTGCGCATATTCTTAATCCGAGTGCATCCGTTCGCCGAATTATTAATATGGTAGCGTATGCGGCAGTAAAGGCTCAGCAAGAGTAATGGATAAATGAAATATAAATTAGGCCCCGTTATTAATTGCGGGGCCTTTTATATGAAGTGATTCTAGATTCTAAACATTTTATAAATCAAAATCGCCAAAATCCTTGGTATCTACTTTGGAATCAATTTGACCAACAAGGTAAGAACTTACTTCCACTTCTTGTGGCGCCACTTGCACATTGTCAGAAACCAACCATGCGTTAATCCATGGAATTGGGTTAGAACGCGCACCAAATGGTAATGGAAGACCAACAGCTTGCATACGGATATTGGTAATGTATTCCACGTATTGCACTAAAATATCTTTGTTCAAACCGATCATAGAACCGTCTTTAAACAAATAATCCGCCCAGTCTTTTTCTTGTTCCGCTGCGGCTAAGAATAAATCATAGGCTTCTTGTTTGCATTCTTCTGCAATTTCTGCCATTTCCGGATCGTCTTGACCTGCTGCCATGATGTTTAAAATGTGCTGCGTACCGGTTAAGTGCAACGCTTCATCGCGAGCGATAAATTTAATAATTTTCGCATTACCTTCCATTAATTGACGTTCAGCAAAGGCAAAGGAGCAAGCGAAGGATACGTAGAAACGAATGGCTTCAAGGGCGTTCACGCTCATTAAGCAAAGGTAAAGTTGTTTTTTCAGATTACGTAGTGTCACCACACATTCTTTACCATCAACCGTGTAAGTACCTTCGCCATATAGGCTATAAAGTTGGCTATCACGAATTAAATCATCGTAGTAAGAAGAAATATCACGCGCACGTTTGATGATTTCTTCGTTAGTTACGATGTCATCAAATACGATAGATGGATCGTTTACAATGTTACGAATAATGTGCGTGTAAGAACGAGAGTGGATGGTTTCAGAGAATGTCCAAGTTTCAATCCAGGTTTCTAATTCCGGAATTGACACCAACGGTAACAATGCTACGTTTGGACTACGACCCTGAATAGAATCTAATAAGGTTTGATATTTTAAGTTACTGATGAAAATGTGCTTTTCATGCTCAGGCAACGCAGCATAATCGATACGGTCTTGTGACACATCCACTTCTTCCGGACGCCAGAAGAAAGAAAGTTGTTTTTCAATGAGCTTTTCAAACGTCTCATATTTTTGTTGATCGTAACGCGCAACGTTAACGTTTTGACCAAAGAACATCGGTTCTTTTAATTGGTCGTTTTTGTTTTGTGAGAAAGTAGTGTATGCCATTTTGGGTCTCCACATCGTAGGGTGGGCTTTAGCCCACCATTTTAATAAGAAAGTTTTGGTGGGCTAAAGCCCACCCTACAAGAATAGAAAGCAATGTCTAATTTAAATCTTACACGCCCCACCAGCACAGCCATCATCAAGATCTTCTTGAGCATCTTCAGCGCCATCACGGGTGTTTTGATAGTAAAGGGTTTTTAAGCCATATTTATAAGCGGTTAAAAGATCTTTTAACAACACTTTCATTGGTACTTTACCGTCTTCAAAACGTTTCGGATCGTAGTTGGTGTTGGCAGAGATTGCTTGGTCTACGAATTTTTGCATAATACCGACTAAATGTAAGTAGCCGTCATTACTTGGAATATCCCAAAGTAATTCGTAGTTGTCGCTTAAGTTTTCGTATTCAGGTACAACTTGTTTTAGGATGCCATCTTTTGATGCTTTAATACTTACATGTCCACGCGGTGGCTCAATACCATTAGTCGCATTAGAAATTTGCGATGAGGTTTCTGATGGCATTAAGGCGGTTAATGTTGAGTTACGTAAACCAAATTCTTGAATATCTTTACGCAAGCTTTCCCAATCATAATGTAATGGCTCTTGGGTTAAGGCATCTAAATCTTTCTTATAGGTATCAATAGGTAAAATGCCTTTTGCATAAGTGGTTTCATTGAAGTATTCGCAAGCACCTTGCTCTTTTGCTAAGTTCATAGAGGCTTTCAATAAATAGTATTGAATGGCTTCAAAAGTGCGGTGAGTTAAATCGTTAGCTGAACCATCAGAATAACGAACACCATTTTTCGCAAGATAATAAGCATAGTTAATTACACCGATACCTAATGAACGACGAGCAAGTGAACTACGTTTTGCAGCCACCACAGGGTAATCTTGATAATCTAATAATGCATCAAGTGAACGCACTGCAAGATCGGCAAGTTCTTCTAATTCATCTAAGTTTTCAATCTTACCTAAGTTAAATGCGGAAAGCGTACAAAGTGCGATTTCTCCATTTTCATCATTAATGTGCTGAAGTGGTTTCGTTGGTAATGCGATTTCTAAACATAAGTTAGATTGGCGAACTGGTGCCACTTGTGGATCAAACGGAGAGTGAGTATTACAGTGGTCTACGTTTTGAATGTAGATACGACCTGTTGATGCACGTTCTTGCATTAATAAAGAGAAAATCTCAACGGCTTTAACGGTGCGTTTGCGAATAGTTGGATCTTGTTCGTATTTTACATACAGTTCTTCAAATTTGTCTTGATCCGCAAAGAATGCTTCATAAAGTCCAGGTACATCTGATGGACTGAATAAAGTAATCTCGCCGCCTTTAATTAAGCGTTGATACATTAATTTGTTTAATTGAACGCCATAATCCATATGACGAACGCGGTTGTCTTCTACACCACGGTTATTTTTTAACACAAGTAAGCTTTCTGCTTCTAAGTGCCAAATAGGGTAATAAAGTGTGGCAGCACCGCCACGAACGCCACCCTGTGAGCAAGATTTCACTGCAGTTTGGAAATATTTATAGAATGGAATACAACCCGTATGAAATGCTTCACCGCCACGAATCTCACTGCCTAGTGCACGAATTGCACCTGCATTAATACCAATCCCCGCACGTTGTGAAACATATTTCACAATAGCTGATGCCGTTGCATTGATTGAATCTAAGCTGTCATCGCATTCAATTAATACGCAAGAGCTGAACTGACGAGTTGGTGTGCGAACTCCAGCCATAATTGGCGTTGGTAAGGAGATTTTGAAGGTTGATGTTGCATCGTAGAAACGTTGTACATAATCCAAACGGGTTTCTTTTGGATATTTAGAGAATAAACTAGCGGCAACTAGTAAATAGAGGAATTGTGCTGATTCGTAGATTTCACCCGTCACACGGTTTTGAACTAAATACTTACCTTCTAATTGTTTTACGGCAGCATAAGAGAACGTCATATCACGCCAATGGTCGATGAATCCGTCCATTGTGTCCCATTCTTCACGGGTGTAATCATCCAACAAGGCGTGATCGTATTTTCCCATGCGCACTAATTTTTTGACGTGATCGTATAAACGAGGGGGATCAAAATGACCGTAGGCTTTTTTACGTAAATGGAAAATCGCTAAGCGAGCAGCTAAAAATTGATAATCAGGCGTATCTTTGCTGATTAAATCTGCGGCTGCTTTAATAATGGTTTCGTGAATGTCTGAAGTACGAATGCCTTCATAAAATTGAATGTGTGAGCGAAGCTCAACTTGGGAAACAGATACATTGTCTAGACCTTCTGCTGCCCATGTAATAACACGGTGGATTTTATCAAGATTGATTTGTTCCTGCGTGCCATCACGCTTGGTTACCATTAAGCTTTTATTCATTATACGACCCTTGTTATTATGGCAATGTTAAACACAAGATATAGTGTTTTTAATAAAATTACGCACAAGGTAATGTGTTTTTTGCTAGAGATCAAGCAATAAATTTTTTGCTTGAATTATTGACAATAGGTAACCTATTTAAAAATAAACGGTTTTTTCGAAGAGCAAAAAAATCAAATTTTTTACTTGTAAAAATGAGAAAAGTGCGGTTGAAATTCGTTGAATTTTTACCGCACTTTAAAGATTAGTTGAGATATTTGAAAACTTTAATTACTTTTTGCACGCCACTGATTTTACTTGCAATATCTGCAGCGGCATCAGCTTGAGCGTGAGTCACTGTACCGAGTAGGAAAACTTCTCCATTTTCGCTAATAACTTTAACATCGGTTGCTTTCACTCGATCATCGACTAACATTTTTGATTTAACTTGAGTGGTAATCCAACTGTCTTTGCTGATTTGTGCAAAAGAGATTTTCGGGCCAACAGTCAGCTCGTTATAAATGTCATTGACACCTTCAACGCCTTTTGCAAGATCTGCGGCAGTGTCTTTTACACCACTATTAGGAACTTGACCGATTAAAAGTACTCGACCATTGTAAGACACTGCATTTATACGACCTTCAGTTTTGATTTGAGCATCTTTTTCAACGGCATTTTCGACTTTGAATTCGAGTGTTTCGTCATCAACTTGTGTGCCAGCTGTTCGAGGATCGGTACCGACTTTAGCTGCTGCTGCGCCACCACCTAGAGCGGCAACGATACAGCCTTGTAAAAAGAATGTTGTGCTAAGCACGATAGCCAGTTTTTTTAACGGGGATAATGTCATAATTAACTCCTTTTGAGATTAAATTACTGCTAGTTTGAAATTGATTTATTGTGCTGTCAAGCACCTGGGAAAAACGTATGGTCAACTAATTCACAAAGAGCATTGATAACAAAAAGATGGTTTTCTAAGACCCGGCTTTCTTTGGTTGCTGGAATCGATATTTCTAAATCACTATCAGCTAAAATTCCTTGAATTGCATCGTTATTAGAGCCAGTGAGTGCAATGACATTAATTTCTTTATTTACTGCATGAGAAATAGTGTTTAGTACAATTTTTTCTGTTCCCAAAGGTGCAAAAGCAATAAGTAAGTCACCTGGTTTGGCAACGGCATTAAATTGATGACAATATAATTCCTCAGGCGAGTGTTCAAAAACAAGAGAAGAACCCACCGCACTTTCTAAACTTAATAGAACAGAGGGAAAACTTGGTCTTGCCAAATCGTATCGATTAAGTAAGTTAGATACGAGAAACTGTGCATTGGCATAAGAGCGTGACACACCACAAGCGATCACTTTATTGCCACCTAGCAAACATTGCATCACCATTTGGGTAGCGTTAGCAATATTTTCCGAAAGCATACTAGATGCAGCAATTTGAATTTGAATACTTTCGCTATAAATATCTTTTACTTTTTGTAACATCATAAAAAGCCATTAATCGAGAAAATTAGGAATCCATTGAATATCTTGGGACGTTTTGCCAAAGGCGATTAAATCAAAACGACAATCGGCGTCTTCTAAACTCATGTTTTGTTTTGAAAGCCATAAATTTGCTGCATCCAACCATTTTTGTTGTTTTTGCCAATCTACACTTTCTATTGCCGAGCCAAAGGCATGATTAGAACGCTGGCGAACTTCAACAAAAACGATGGTTCCTTTGTCATTCATAATAAGATCAAGTTCACCACATTTGAAATTTTGATTAGCCGCAATAAATTTTAAGCCTTTTGATTCTAAAAAAAGGCGAGCTTGATGCTCAAAGCTCGCCCCTTGTTGACGTTTTAAAGAAAACATTAGTTTGCGACCGGTACAATTGCACCATTTTGATATTGATACCAAGTCATATCACGTTCAACATTACAATTTGTACCTGCACTTAAAACACCAGTTAAACCACTTAAGCGATATCCTGGTACTTGGCGCAATTCATTAAATTGGTTGATGAGTAACCAAGCATCTGCACCCATTGCATATAAACGCATTAATTGATATTCACCGCCAGTTGTTTTAGCGAGTTTTTGATATTGTGGTGAATTAGTTTCTTTAAAAAATGGAATATCACTAAATTGAACACCATTCATTTGAGCGACAAACTCTGGATTGCTGCTTGTAGCATTGGAGCTTGAGCGTGAGCTCGCATAAATGCGTAAATTTGGTGCACTATTCGTTAAATAGCCTTTCATTTCGACCAGTTCATCTGGGTTGGCGACCACATAAAGTGCGGTTGTATTTTCACCATTTTGTTGTAAAAAGTAGGTGACATCAGCAGGTAGATTATAATAACGAACATTCGCATCGACGCCAGCAAGTTGTTGCCAACGTACGTTAAAGGCATTACCTACTCGTTGCCCTAAATCATTTTGTGGCATTGCAACAAGTGGACTACGAATTCCATCATTCCACATTTTATTGGCTGCTGACTCAGCTTCATCTTCTGGTGAAAGTCCATAATAGCAAAGTTGAGCAATTGCACGAGAATTTGGTGTAGCATTTAATGCAAGCACATCCATACCTTGAATTTGTGCTGGATCCGCTAAAATCACATCAAGATTTTGTTTTAGTAATGGACCCACTAACGTTTTAATACCTGCTTGTTTTGCCTGCGCAATGATATCTTGTACAGAATTCATTGAGGTATCAAATACTTGCACTGGAATAGTTGAGTTACCTTTCGCATCGTTGAAACCCGATTGAATGGTGGTACCAAGAATTTGTCCGTCTCCACTTAATGGCAATAATAAACCAATTTGTGACACATTCGTTTGTTGGAAATTCAGCAATGTAAGCAATTCTTTAGGGAACAACGTTGCGGCTGCATGATTTGGATAAGCATTTTTCCAACTTTGTAATGCTTGGCTTAATTGAACGGGTTGACGAATATAATCATTGTAGGTTTTAATTAAGGTTAACCAACCACCTAAAGCTGCGTTGCCTTCATCTGAAGCATTATTGATTACGCCAGTATTTGCTGAACGTAACAATGCCCAAGTTTTATCAACATTATCTTGACGACGTTGTACATCTGTTAAATTTTCATCAATTTTTATCCGAGCTTTGACGGCCTCAATGATATCTTTTTGGTTTTCAGCAACAACCGCTAAGGTCTCGTAATAACGAGATTTTTGTGACGGGCTTAATTTATTTAAATCCAATGCACGTAATTGATTTTGCGCGACTTCATTGGCATTTTTTGCAGCAGAAATTCTCGCTTCAATTAATGCTCGATCTAATTTTTGCGCATCATTTAATTCACCTAACTCACTTAATAAAGCTTCTGATTGTTCAACTTTATTTTCACTGATTAACACGCGAGCCGCGAGCAATTTATAGGTTTGTTGATCTTCAAGTTCTTGTGCTTGTCCTAATTTATTCATATAAAATTCAGAACTTGCATTCGCATCTTGTTGTAAAGTTTGCGTAAAACTGCTGCCAAGTAGATTTGAACAGCCAGCTAAGGCCATTGACAATAAAATTGGCATTAAACGTTTTTTAAAACGTCCGCCTTGTAATAGAATAGACATTCTCGCTCCATCATGAACAGACAATAGTTGTGGCAGATCTTACTTATCTCATAACTTAAAAGCAAACAAAAATGACTGATTTAACCGGAATTTTATACATTGTTGCCACACCAATTGGCAATTTACAGGATATTACCCAGCGCGCTTTAGATACTTTTGCGCAAGTGGATTTAATTGCCGCAGAAGATACCCGTCATAGTGGCCTTTTATTAAGCCATTACGGTATCAAAAAGCCCTTTTTTGCTTTGCATGATCACAATGAACAAGAAAAAGCGCATATTTTGGTGGAGAAACTCAAGCAAGGTAGCTATATTGCTTTGATTTCTGATGCAGGAACGCCATTAATTAGTGATCCTGGTTTTCATTTAGTACGCCAATGCCGTGAAGCCGGCATTCGTGTTGTTCCTTTGCCAGGAGCCTGTGCGGCAATTACCGCACTTTGCGCATCGGGGATTGCTTCTGATAGATTTTGTTTTGAAGGTTTTTTACCTGCGAAAAGTAAAGCTCGCAAAGATAAATTAGAAAATATCGCAGAGGAAGACCGCACTTTGATTTTTTATGAATCCACTCACCGTATTTTAGATACGCTAGAAGATATGCAATCGGTGTTAGGGAAAGAACGATATATTGTGTTAGCTCGTGAAATTACTAAAACTTGGGAAACAATTACGGGTAATAGTATTAAAAATTTACGAGAATGGCTTTTAGAAGATACCAATCGTACAAAAGGCGAGATGGTTTTGATTGTGGAAGGCAAACCAAAGTCTGACAATAACGAGGAAATTTCTCCACAAGCGGTGAAGGCACTTGAATTAATTGCAGAAGAATTACCGCTAAAAAAAGCGGCTGCTATTGTTGCTGAGTTGTATGGTTATAAGAAGAATGCTTTGTATCAATTTGGATTAGCGCATTTGGAAAAATAACCTCAAAATCAACCGCATTTTATTCATCCGATTTTAATCTGTGCTGTTGCACTAAACGGACACAAGCTCTTACAAGATATTTACTTTTAGACTGGAAAAAATATGTTAAACCAAGTTTCAAATACATTACTGACACCAAGTAATCTTTCAACTAAAGCATTGCTCAATATTTTCGATATGATGTCGCATCGTAATATTGACTATGCTGATTTGTATTTTCAACTTAGCCAAGATGAAAGTTGGGTATTGGAAGATGGTATTATAAAAGAAGGTGGTTTTCATATTGATCGTGGTGTTGGCGTGCGGGCTGTTTCTGGTGAGAAAACAGGTTTTGCTTATGCTGATCAAATTAATCTCGCCTCTTTGCAGCAATGTGCGGAGGCGGTAAAAGGGATTGCGCAAGTAAAACAGGGGAATTTGATTTTGCCATCTGCTTTTAATGTTGTAAATCCTATTGCTCGTTATGCGGCGATTAATCCTTTGGAAAGTTTGACTAAAGAGAAAAAAATTGAGCTATTACATTTGGTTGATCGTACAGCACGCGCAGAAGACCATCGCGTAACCCGCGTATCAGCAAGTCTTAGTTCCGTTTATGAAGAAGTATTAGTCATGGCGACGGATGGTACGCTAGCCGCAGATATTCGTCCTTTAGTTCGCTTATCTATTTCTGTGTTAGTAGAAGAAAATGGCAAACGTGAACGAGGCAGTTGTGGTTCTGGTGGGCGTTTCGGTTTAGATTGGTTCTTTGAAGTGATTGATGGCGATATTAGAGCAGTACGATTTGCTAAAGAAGCGGTTCGTCAAGCTTTAGTAAATCTTAGCGCAGTTGCAGCACCAGCTGGATTAATGCCTGTTGTATTAGGTGCTGGTTGGCCTGGTGTGTTGTTACACGAGGCGGTAGGGCACGGTTTAGAAGGGGATTTTAACCGTAAAGAAAGTTCACTTTTCACAGGCAAGATTGGGGAACAAGTGACTTCACCGTTATGTACGATCGTGGATGATGGTACGATTGAAAATCGTCGAGGTTCATTAACTATTGATGATGAAGGTGTGCCAAGCCAGTGCAATGTACTCATCAAAGATGGGATCTTGCAAGGTTATATGCAAGATAAAATGAATGCTCGTTTGATGGGCGTCGCACCAACAGGGAATGGACGACGTGAGTCTTATGCCCATTTACCAATGCCTAGAATGACTAACACCTATATGCTTGCTGGACAAAGTCAGTTTGATGATTTGATTGCTTCTGTAGAACGAGGGATTTATGCACCGCACTTTGGTGGTGGGCAAGTGGATATTACGTCTGGTAAATTTGTATTTTCCACTTCAGAAGCTTATTTAATTGAAAAAGGAAAAATTACGAAACCAGTTAAGGGCGCAACTTTAATCGGTAGTGGCATTGAAGTGATGCAAAAAATTTCTATGGTTGCAGATAAATCAGAACTTGATTTAGGTATCGGGGTTTGTGGTAAAGAGGGGCAAAGTGTGCCCGTCGGCGTTGGACAGCCCGCACTAAAAATTGATGAAATTACCGTTGGTGGTACAAATTAAACCAAAATTGTGCAAAAGATCACAAAAATTCCATTAAAATTGGATTTTTACTGGCAATCTTATTCAAATTTTGATAGTCTCGGGCAGAATTTTATTTTATATCTTTTAATTATTTTAAATTATGTTAAAAAGAATTTTAGTTATTATTGGTTTAGCGACACTCGCAACCGCTTGTTCTAATGGCCCTCGAACGGCAAATCATCAGGCTATTTCTGAAAGTGATGATGCTCAATTAACGGGTTTGATTAGTAATTTAGAAAAAGGTAATCGTTCAGGGATTTTCCATAAAGTGAGAACAAACCGTTCATCTGCATTGATGGGTGATAAGGCTTTAGCTGGTGTGTATAATGAATGGGTGGGAACCGCTTATCGTATGGGCGGTACAACTAAACGTGGTATTGATTGTTCTGCATTTATGCAAACGACTTTTTCTGAAGCATTTGGCATTGAGTTGCCTCGTTCTACGGCTGAACAACGTTATTTGGGTAAACAAATTAGTAAATCAGAGTTGAAAAAAGGTGATTTAGTTTTCTTCCGTAAAAATAACCATGTCGGTGTTTATATTGGTAACAACCAATTTATGCATGCAAGTACAAGCCAGGGAGTGACTATTAGTTCTCTTGATGAAGATTATTGGGCGAGAGTTTATACACAATCTCGTCGTATTATGTAGTATAGAAAGAAATGAATATTTAGTTCATTTTTTACATAAGAGTATTTATATTTAAAATAATAAAGGCGAATGTAAATAAAGTATTTACATTCGCCATTTTCATTATTCTGCAAATGGATCACGTAAAATCATGGTTTCTACACGATCAGGACCTGTTGAAAGAATATCAATTGGCACCCCAGTTACTTCTTCAATACGTTTAATATAGTTAATGCAGTTTTGTGGTAATTTATTTACATCCGTGATGCGGAAAGTATTTTCTTTCCAACCCGGTAATGTTTCATAAATTGGTTCTACACCTTCCCAATCTTTTGCTGCTAATGGTGCATATTCAACGATTTCACCATTTGGCATTTTGTATGCAACACAGATTTTTACTTCATCAAAACCATCTAATACGTCCAGTTTGGTCATGCAGAAGCCAGAAATAGAGTTAAGTTGGATTGCACGGCGAATGGCGACGGCATCGAACCAACCACAACGACGTGGACGGCCTGTTACTGCACCAAATTCGTTACCTTTACGCGCAATTTCAGCACCCACATCATCAAATAATTCCGTTGTGAATGGGCCTCCACCTACACGAGTACAGTAAGCCTTGATGATACCAAGTACATAGTCTAAGTTACGCGGGCCAAAACCAGAGCCAGTTGCAACACCACCAGCCGTTGTGTTTGAGCTGGTTACATACGGATAAGTACCGTGGTCGATATCTAACATGGTGCCTTGTGCACCTTCAAATAAAATGTGCTCACCATTTTTGCGTGCAGTATCAAGAATTGTAGTGATATCTGCCACCATACCAGTGATTACATCGGCAATTGCCATTACATCATCTAAGGTTTTTTGATAATCAACAGGTTCAACTTTGTAGTAGTTCACCAATTGGAAATTATAGTATTCAAGGATATTTTTGAGTTTTTCGGCAAAGGCTTCTTTATTAAATAAATCGCCTACGCGTAAACCACGACGAGCTACTTTATCTTCATAAGCTGGGCCAATACCACGACCAGTTGTACCGATAGCTTTTTTGCCGAGTGCTGCTTCACGGGCGTGATCCATCGCCACATGATAAGGCAAGATTAAAGGACAAGCTTCAGAAATTAATAAACGTTCACGAACTTTAATACCACGGCTTTCAAGTTCACCCATTTCTTTCATTAATGCTTCAGGTGAAACAACAACGCCATTACCAATTAAGCAAGTTACGTTTGGATGTAACATACCAGATGGAATTAAACGTAATACGGTTTTCTCTCCATTGATGATAAGTGTGTGGCCTGCGTTGTGACCGCCTTGGTAACGAACTACGTATTTTACGCGATCCGTTAGAAGATCGACGATTTTCCCTTTACCTTCATCGCCCCATTGAGCGCCTAAGATAACAACACTTTTTCCCATAATTTCCGCCTTTTATTCGGTTAAATTAGTCAAATGAACAGCCGTTTACTTTACTCTTTTTCGGCTTTAATCTCAATGATATAAAAGAAAAAGTGCGGTGATTTTTCACCGCACTTTGGGGTTAGACTTTATTCAAATAAGGATTTGTGTAATGAACGAACGACTTCGTCAGCATGTTCACTTTGCACGAGCATACAAATATTATTGGTGCTTGCACCATAGCTAATCATTCTTACATTATAAGGCTCAAGAGTATCAAAAATTCCTTTTGCTACACCTGTTGCAGTATGTAAATTATTGCCGATTAATGCAACTAATGATAATCCAGTATCGACTTTCACTGAACAATATTGACGAAGTTCATCTAACAATTCGGTTGAAAGTAATTCTGCCCCTGAAGATGCGGAGCCTGTTTTATCCAATGTCAATGCAACGCTCACTTCTGATGTGGTGATAGTATCCACAGAAATTTTGTGTTTAGCCAAAATGTTAAATACATTCGCTAAGAAACCTTGTGCATGCAGCATACTTAAGCTGGAAAGCGTAAGTAAGGTTTGATCTCGGCGTAGCGCAATTGCACGGAAAGTTGGACGTGGTTGAGGATCGCGAGTGACCCAAGTTCCGCCCGCTTCAGGGGCTTTGCTTGAACCTACATAAACGGGGATATTGCTGCGTACTGCAGGGAGTAATGTGGCTGGATGTAGCACTTTTGCGCCAAAGGTTGCCATTTCAGCTGCTTCAGCAAAGCTCATTGTGTCGATACGTTGTGCAGCTGGAACAATGCGTGGATCGGTTGTGTAAATACCAGCAACATCAGTCCAAATTAAAACGTCTTTTGCATTTAATACTTCGGCTAACAAGGCAGCAGAGTAGTCGCTACCGCCACGGCCTAATGTGGTTGTTTTACCGCTTGGTTCACGTCCGATAAAACCTTGGGTGATGACTAATTCGCCGCGGTCTATTAATGGTTTTAAAATGCTATCACTGTTTGATTGAGTTTGTTCATCATTTGGTGCAGCTTTACCAAAATGGTTATTGGTTGCAACAATCGTACGGACATCAACCCAAGTGCCCGATGCGTTTTGTTCACGTAAAATCTCAATAAAGATTTGAGTTGACATCATTTCTCCGTGACTGATGAGTTCATCAGTTAATGCGGGAGAGGTTGCAAGGCTAGCTGCTTCGGAAAGTGCGGTAATATTTTCAAGATATTTTTCAATAATCGGACGAACTCGGCTGTCGTCTTTTAATTCATTCAAAATATTCTCTTGAATTTGACGGATTTCACCAATTAATTTTTCACGTTCTGTCGCTTCTACACCATTTGCTAAAGCGACTAATAAATTCGTCACGCCAGCTGATGCAGAAAGCGCGACTACGCGTGTATTTGGATCAGCGATGACAATTTTGGCGCAAGCTGTCATTGCGGCGTGGTTGGCTACAGATGTTCCGCCAAATTTGGCGACTGAGAGATGGGACATAAGATGCTCCTGAGATGTTGTGATTTTTTAGAATAGTTGGTATAGAAATAACGATTTAGGCATTTTTTGTCAAATAGATTTTATTGACAAATGAAAAAATGCCATTTTTTTAATCATAATATAAATAAAATTTATATATGAATGTGAAAAATAAAAAGTTGGAGACATAGAATAGGAATGCTTACAATGCAAACTGCAAACGTGTAAAAAACAAGTAAAGTGTTTTTTTAATAATCAAATAAACATATAAACACAAATTTTTTCAAAAAAGTATTTGACGAGGTCTCTTAAAATCAGCATAATACGCCCCGCAAAGCCGATATGGTTAGGCAAATTAAGGTAATGGCTACATAGCTCAGTTGGTTAGAGCACAACACTCATAATGTTGGGGTCGCAAGTTCGAATCTCGCTGTAGCCACCAGATTTGCGGGACTGGCGAAATTGGTAGACGCACCAGATTTAGGTTCTGGCGCCGAGAGGTGTGTGGGTTCAAGTCCCTCGTCCCGCACCATTTATCGCTTTGTAAGTCAAATAGTAGTTGGGGTATCGCCAAGCGGTAAGGCACCGGGTTTTGATCTCGGCATCCCTAGGTTCGAATCCTAGTACCCCAGCCATGCTATCAAATAAATCTTCTTTATATCTAATCAAAGATTTCTCTGTTGGGGTATCGCCAAGCGGTAAGGCACCGGGTTTTGATCTCGGCATCCCTAGGTTCGAATCCTAGTACCCCAGCCATATTTCCTGTATTATTACTATTTGATATTGTTTACTAAGCTAAACAAATAATTTATTTTTAGAAATTTAGTAAGTAAGATAGTCATAAAATAGATTATATTGTTATCTAGATCAGTTGTATTCAAGCTCATCTGATGTTGAAAATAATATGGGAGGATGTCCTCCCCCCATTTATATTAAGATTAAGAAATAAAAAGGATTTGATGAAAGATCTCTTAATTTTCTTTAAATTCTTCCATCATTTCTTGCGCTTTTTTCACCATTTTCTCTGAACCGACAAATAATGGGATTCGTTCATGAAGTGCAGTTGGTTTTATATCTAAAATTCTACGATAACCATCACTCGCAATTCCTCCTGCTTGTTCGGCTAAGAAGGCTATAGGATTACCTTCATAAAGTAGGCGTAACTTACCATTCGGGTAATTAGTTGCACTTGGGTAAATATAAATTCCACCTTTAAGTAAGTTGCGATGGAAATCAGCAACAAGCGATCCAATGTAGCGAGATGCATAAGGACGGTTAGTGGTTCTGTCTTCTTCTTGACAATATTTGATATATTTTTTTACACCTTGAGGAAATTTCAAATATTGTCCCTCATTAATAGAATAAATACGTCCATCTTTTGGCATTTGCATATTTTCGTGAGAAAGACAAAATGTGCCGATTGATGGATCATAGGTAAATCCGTTAACTCCGTTACCAGTGGTATATACTAACATTGTTGATGAACCATAAACAATATAACCAGCAGCAACTTGTTTATTTCCAGGTTGCAAGAAATCTTCTAATGTTACTGGTGTACCAATTGGTGAAACTCTACGATAAATAGAGAAAATTGTTCCGACAGATACATTTACATCAATATTAGATGAACCATCAAGAGGATCTGTCAATATAATATATTTTGCATTGCGACCACGTTCTGTATCGAAAGCGATAAAGCTTTCTTCTTCCTCTGATGCAAATCCCGCGACTTCTTCTCGTGCCATTAAGGCTGCTCTCATTGTATTGTGTGCAAATAAATCTAGCTTCATTTGGCTTTCACCTTGCACATTTTCTATACCTGATTGTCCAAGGATATTAGTTAGGCCCGCTTTATTGATATCACGATGGATAATTTTAGCAAGTAATCGTATTGACGATAAAATTCCACTTAACTCCCCTTTTGCATTAGGGTATTCAGCTTGCCGTTCTACAATAAATTCACTTAATGTTTTCATAATTTTCCTTTAGTCTTTAATTATGACTTAATTATAGAAAAATAGTGAAAATAATGCTAATGAAAGAGTGTAAAAATGTGATCAAGATCACATATTAGTAACATTTAATCAAACAGGCTATAATGGTCAATCAATCATTATAGATATATTTAATCTACAATTAGTCAATTTTTCAATAATAAAATTTATTACTATAATGGGTACTGCATTTTTATAGTCTATGAATTTTTATTTATTTCATCTTAAGATTTCAATAGAATGGTAAAAATATAACGAGAACATAATATTGATTAATGTAAGAAGGATATATATGTCAGAAGAAATTCTACCTAGTGTTAATCGTTTAGAACAAGAAATCTCAGCTAAAAATTATGAACTAGCTTGTTTAGAACTTATAAAAATTTTAACTAAACTTGATTGTAATTTTGGTGGAATTGAAGGAATACAATTCGATTATCCAAAACAGCTTTCTGATTTATCGGAAAAACATTTGACGTATTTTTGTACACGCGTTGCAAATGCAGTAACTAATTTATTTATAGATCCTGATTTACATATTTCAGAAAGTGGAGCACTGCGTTTTATTACTTTACAACGTTGGTTGACAATGATTTTTTCAACCTCCCCTTATGTTAATGCAGATCATATTTTAAGAACTTATAATATTAATCCTGATCCTAAAGGTGATATGTGTTTAAAGACTGATTTTTCGTCATTCGCAAAATTCTGTATTTTATATTTGCCAGAATCAAATATTAATGTAGATTTAAATGCACTCTGGGAAATTAACAAAGCGCTTTGTGCTTCACTTTGTTTTGCATTGCAATCACCTCGTTTTATTGGAACAAGTACGGCATTTAATAAGAGAGCTGCTATTTTACAGTGGTTTCCTGAAAAATTAGCAGAGTTTGAGAATTTAGATGAATTACCTTCGGGTATTTCTCATGATGTTTATATGCATTGTAGTTATGATTTTGCAAGTAATAAACACTATGTAAAGCGAGCTTTAAATAAAGTGATTCGGGGACATTTATTAGCTCAGGGGTGGGAAGATCGTAAGATAATTTCTTTGGGGCGTTATAATGATAAGCCAGTAATGATTGTATTACTAGAGCATTTTAATTCAGCTCATTCAATTTACCGTACTCATTCAACTTCAATGATTGCCGCTCGTGAACGATTTTATTTAATTGGCATCGGGAGAAAAGAGGTTGATAAAGCTGGGCGTGATGTATTTGATGAGTTTTTTCAACTTGAAGGGAATAGTATTCTAAAGAATCTTGAGTTTATTCGTCGGACATGTGAAGAATATGGTGCGGCAGTGTTTTATATGCCAAGTATTGGGATGGATTTAATCACCATTTTTGCAAGTAATACACGTCTTGCTCCAATTCAAGCGATTGCGCTAGGGCACCCTGCAACTACATATTCTGATTTTATTGAATATGTAATTGTAGAGGATGATTATGTGGGATCGGAAGATTGTTTTAGTGAAACCTTAATACGTTTACCAAAAGATTCATTACCTTATGTACCATCAGCATTAGCGCCAGAAAAAGTAGACTATTTACTTAGAGAAGATCCAGAGATTGTCAATATTGGTATTGCTGCAACGACAATGAAAATGAACCCTAAATTTCTTGAGACTCTACGAGAGATTCGGGATAGAGCTAAAGTAAAAATACATTTTCACTTTGCTTTAGGTCAATCTTTAGGTATCACCCATCCCTATGTTAAGTGGTTTATTGAGAGCTATTTAGGGGATAGTGCAACAGCTTATGCTCATGCGCCTTATCATCAATATCTCAATATTTTAGGTCAATGCGATATGATGTTAAATCCATTTCCATTTGGCAATACCAATGGCATCATTGATATGGTTACTTTGGGCTTAGTAGGTGTTTGTAAAACTGGTATAGAAGTACATGAGCATATTGATGAAGGTTTATTTAAACGTTTAGGTTTACCTGAATGGCTTATAGCTAAAACTATAGATGGATACATTGATTGTGCTGTTAGTCTTGCAGAAAACCATAGAGAACGACTTAAATTACGTCAACATATTATCGAAAATAATAGATTGAATACACTTTTTATAGGCGATCCAAGTCCTCTGGGGAGAGTACTATTAGAGAGAGTAAATGAATTAAAATTTTAATTATTAATCTGCACTTTAAAAATCTGATTATCTATCAGTAATTAGAGTGCAGATTATTTATATATTAAAAAACTAACGCCATGATTTAAATTGATTAATTAACCCATTGGTTGAACTGTCATGACTTGCTACTTTTTCAGAATCTGTTAATTCAGGAAGAATTCTGTTTGCAAGTTGTTTGCCTAATTCTACACCCCATTGATCGAAGCTAAAGATATTAAAAATCACACCTTGTACGAAGATTTTATGTTCATACATAGCAATTAATGCCCCTAAGGTAAATGGCGTGATTTTTTGAACGAGAATCGAATTAGTTGGCTTATTACCAGTGAATACTTTAAATGGAACAATATTTTTTACATCATCTAAAGATTTACCCGCTTTTACAAATTCAGCCTCGACTTCCTCTTTTGTTTTTCCGAATGCTAATGCTTCTGTTTGTGCGAAGAAGTTAGAAAGTAATTTATTGTGATGATCTGCCAATGGGTTATGGCTTTGAGCTGGTGCGATAAAATCACAAGGAATTAAAGTGGTGCCTTGGTGAATTAATTGATAGAACGCATGTTGTCCATTTGTACCTGGTTCTCCCCAAATAATCGGGCCAGTTTGGTAATGATTAATGACATTGCCATCACGATCCACATATTTACCATTTGATTCCATATTACCTTGTTGGAAGTAGGCAGCAAAGCGATGTAAATATTGATCATAAGGTAAGATCGCTTCTGTTTGGGCATCAAGGAAGTTGGTATTCCATAAACCAACTAATGCTAAAGTGGTTGGAATATTTCTTTCAATTGGAGCAGAGCGGAAATGTTTATCCATTTCATGCGCGCCATTCAATAACTCTTCAAAGTTTTCAAAGCCAATTGATAGTGCAATTGAAAGACCAATAGCTGACCATAAAGAGTAACGACCGCCAACCCAATCCCAAAATTCAAACATGTTATTGGTATCAATACCAAATTTTTCTACATCTTTAGCATTGGTTGATAATGCTGCAAAATGTTTTGCAACCGCACTTTCATCTTTCGCTGCTTTCAGTAACCAATCACGCGCACTTTGCGCATTTGTCATGGTTTCTTGAGTGGTAAAAGTTTTAGATGCAACTAAGAAAAGCGTCGTTTCTGGATTGACTTTTTTTAAGGTTTCCGCAATATGTGTACCATCGACATTTGAAACAAAGTGCATATTTAGATGATTTTTATATGGGCGAAGCGCTTCGGTTACCATATAAGGGCCTAAATCAGAGCCACCAATACCAATATTCACTACATCAGTAATCGCTTTGCCTGTATAGCCTTTCCATTCACCAGAAATAATACGCTGACAGAAATCTTTCATTTTAGCTAGCACCGCATTGACTTCAGGCATAACATCTTTACCATCAACAAGTACTGGAGTATTAGAACGATTGCGAAGTGCGGTATGTAGTACAGCCCGATTTTCAGTACGATTAATTTTTTCACCAGTAAACATTGCTTCTTTTGCGCTATCAAGAGCGCATTCTTGAGCAAGTTGGCGAAGATGTGAAAGGGTTGTTTGATTGATGTTGTTTTTGGAAAAATCTACAAGAATTTGGTTATTGAATGTTAAAGAATAATCGCCAAAACGATTTTTTTCTTGTTTAAATAAATCTTGGATGGTGATGTTTGACAATTCAGCTTTATGTGTTTCGAGAGATTTCCACGCATGGGTGTGAGTCGGGTTAATGTTTTTCATTGTATTTCCTTTCATTAAAAATAATCAAAATTTTAACCGCACTTTCTAGAATTTCTATTAGAGAGGGACTGAATCCCTCTTTTCAGAAAATGCAGTGATTAACAGATTAATCAACATATTCAGTTATAACACGCGGTGTTAATTTTGTAATTAGCTCATAGCTTAAAATTCCTGTGAATTTAGCTACGGTTTCAATAGGTAATTCCTTACCCCATAGAATGACTTCATCACCTACTTGATCTTGGCTATCAGGTCCTAAATCAACGGTTAACATATCCATTGAAACCCTTCCAACGATTGGCACGATACGACCACTCAAATAAACAGGCGTGCCTTCAGGAACATCTCGAGGATATCCATCGCCATAACCAATAGCCACAACGCCGATTTTTGTATCATGTGAACTTGTCCAAATGCCACCGTATCCAACTGGCTCACCTTGTTTATGGTTTCGAACAGCAATCAATGATGAAGTTAAATTCATCACTGGTGTTAAACCAAACTCAGCACCGACGGTATCAGTTGGTGAAATGCCATACATAATAATACCAGGGCGGATACATTCCAGATGAGATTCAGGCCAGAAAAGAATGCCGCCTGACGCAGCAATAGTACGTTCACCTTGTTTATCTTTTGTGGCGGATAAAAAGCGGTTGATTTGAAGTTGGGTATAATTGGATTCTAATTCATCAGCGCGGCTAAAATGGCTGACAAAGCCTAAGTGCGGTTGAATATATGGAAGTTTTTTAAGTTCATTATAGAAAAAATCCACTTCATCTAATGCAACACCTAAACGATGCATGCCTGTGTCTATTTTTAACCAAACTTTAATTGGGCTTGGTAAATTCGCACGTTTTAGTGCATCCAATTGTTCACGATTATGTACGATAGTTTCGATATTATTGACCGCTAAGACGGGCAAATCCTGTTCATTAAAAAAGCCTTCAAGCAATAAAATCGGTTTAGTAATACCGTTGGAGCGTAATGCTAAAGCCTCTTCTAAACGCGCCACGCCAAAGCAATCAACATTTTGTTCTAAAGTTGATGCGACAAACACAACTCCGTGACCATAGGCGTTTGCTTTAACCACGGCGATTATTTTACTATTTGGTGCTTTTTGTTTAATTATTTCTAAATTTTGTTTTAAGGCGTGTGAGCTAATTTTCGCTGTCGCCGGTTTTACATTCATTGTTATTCCTTAATAATCATCATGATATTCACGTTGTTCGGCGAGATTATCGAAGCGTGAGAATTGTCCATTAAATTTTAACCGCACTCGACCAATCGGGCCGTTACGCTGTTTACCGATAATAATTTCTGCAACACCTTTATCTTCTGAGTTATCGTTATAGACTTCATCTCGGTAAATAAACATAATTAAGTCTGCATCTTGTTCAATGGAGCCAGATTCACGTAAATCTGAGTTTACAGGGCGTTTATCCGCACGTTGTTCCAAAGTACGATTTAACTGAGAAAGGGCGATGACTGGCACTTGTAATTCTTTGGCTAGCGCCTTGAGGGAGCGAGAAATTTCTGCAATTTCTAGTGTTCGGTTATCTGAAAATGCGGGGGCGCGCATTAATTGCAAATAATCCACCATAATCATACTTAATCCACCATTTTCACGATAAACTCGGCGTGCGCGAGAACGAACGTCGGTAGGTGTTAGGCCCGAAGAGTCATCGATATAAAGATTATTTTTTTGCTTGAACATTCCCACTACGCTAGCAATTTTGTTCCACTCGATTTCATCTAAATTCTGGCCTGTTCGGATTTTAGTTTGATCAACGCGAGCAAGCGATGCGATCATACGCATCATAATTTGTTCTGCTGGCATTTCCAAACTAAATACTAAAACAGGTTTTTCACTTGCCATTGCGGCATTTTCGCAAAGGTTCATAGCGAAAGTAGTTTTACCCATTGACGGACGTGCCGCAACGATAATTAAGTCAGAAGGCTGTAAACCTGCCGTTTTTTTATCAAGATCAGTGAAACCAGTCGTAATGCCTGTTACGCCTGAATGATTTTCAAGTTTGCTCAAAATATCGATTTTTTCAATAGTACTTTCCAGCACATTGATCACATTTTGTGGGCCCTCGCTAGAAGTTGTCCGTTTTTCTGCAATCGCAAAGACTTCACGCTCAGCCTCATCAAGAATTAACTTGATGTCTTGTCCTTTGGGAGAATAGCTATTTTCAGCAATGCGATTTCCTACCGAAATAAGTTCTCGTAATATGGCTTTTTCTCTCACAATATCCGCATAAGCCAAAATATTAATGGCATTCGGCGTATTATTGGAAAGCTCTGCTAGATAGGCAAATCCACCCACTTCATCGCTTACACCTCGGCTTCTTAAGGCTTGATCTAGCGTAATTAAATCAATAGGTGATTGATTACGCATGAGATGTTCCATTTCTGTAAAAATTAGACGATGCTGAAAAGTATAAAAATCGTCAGCAATCACACGTTCAGCAATGCCGTCCCAATGTTGATTGCTCAGCATGATGCCTCCCAATACGGCTTGTTCAGCCTCAAGTGAATGTGGTGGAATACTTATTTGTGCCGTTTTTTTGTCAGAAGATTTGATTTGAGGTTGTGATGCCATAGGACTTATTTTGATACTAGAATGTCGCTTATGATACCGCAAATATCTATTAGGTTTAAGTGAAAAGTGCGGTGGAAAAAGGAAATAAAAAACGGTGGAAAAATCCACCGCTCTTTCATTTTAACGTATCTAGATTGTTGATTATTCAACAATTAATGTACGACATACGTTGGTTTCTGTCGCACCTTGTCCACCTTGAGTTAAAAGCACTAAATCGCCTGCAGATAAATAACCTTTTTCTTTTAATGATTGTAGTGCAGCTTTTGCACCAGCTTCAGTACGGCTATCTTCACCATAGAAAACAGGAGTTACACCGCGGTATAACGCACAAAGATTTAAGGTTTCTTGATGACGAGATAATGCAAAGATTGGTAAACCAGAACTAATACGAGACATTAATAAAGGTGTACGGCCTGAGCTTGTTAATGTAACGATAGCAGCAACACCTTTCATGTGATTAGCAGCATACATTGCAGACATGGCAACAGATTCTTCAATATTTTCGAATTGTTTGTCCATACGGTGACGAGAAACGTTAATGCTTGGCATTTTTTCCGCCCCTAAACATACGCCAGCCATTGCGGTTACTGTTTCAGAAGGATATTGACCAGCTGCTGTTTCTGCAGAAAGCATAACAGCATCAGTACCATCTAATACTGCGTTTGCAACGTCCATTACTTCAGCTCGAGTTGGCATTGGGTTGCTAATCATTGATTCCATCATTTGAGTCGCTGTAATTACCGCACGATTTAATTGACGTGAACGACGGATTAATTTTTTCTGTACGCCGACTAATTCAGGATCGCCGATTTCTACACCTAAGTCACCACGAGCAACCATGATAACATCAGATGCTAAAATAATATCGTCCATCGCTTCATCAGTAGCCACTGTTTCTGCACGTTCAACTTTAGCAACGATTTTTGCATTTAAACCCGCTTGTTGTGCAAGTTCACGTGCATAATTCAGGTCAGCGCTTGAACGAGGGAAAGAAACAGCTAAGAAATCAACGCCAATGCGTGCAGCAGTAATAATGTCTGCTTTATCTTTTTCTGTTAAGGCATCTGCAGATAAACCACCGCCTAATTTGTTGATACCTTTATTATTTGATAATGGACCACCAACAGTGACTTCAGTGAAAACTTTCGCCCCATCAGTTGATAATACTTTTAATTGAACACGGCCATCATCTAATAAAAGAATATCGCCAGGAACAACATCTTGTGGAAGGGTTTTATAGTCTAGACCAACAGATTCTTGTGTGCCTTCACCTTTTGGTAACTCTGCATCAAGAATGAATTTGTCACCAATGTTTAAGAAAATCTTACCATCTTTAAAGGTAGAAACACGAATTTTAGGACCTTGTAAATCACCTAAGATTGCCACAGTTTTACCTAATTTTTTCGCAATAGAACGTACACGTTCAGCACGTTCAATATGGTCATCAGGTGTACCGTGAGAGAAGTTCATACGAACTACGTTTGCGCCCGCTGCGATAATTTTTTCAAGATTGTTATCACGGTCAGTTGATGGGCCCATAGTACATACAATCTTCGTTCTTCTTAGTCTTCTAGACATTATTTACTCCGTCAATAATTACAAAATTTTAAAGATACTATTTTTACTTGGCTATATATTAGCCAGATGAAAAATCGGTGCGCATTATACGCTTAAAAATTGGGGAAATCAAAAACAGCCCGGTTATTTAAGGCAATACTGTTTACTTTTTTGTCAGTTATCTCGAGTTTTAAGAAAAATACTTGTTTTCAGATTAAAAATATCTATAATTCCAAACGATTTATGCAGTGCAACTATAGCTCAGTTGGTTAGAGCACCACCTTGACATGGTGGGGGTCACTGGTTCGAGTCCAGCTAGTTGCACCATCTAACCCTTTCATAACCCCGCGAAACTAATCGCGGGGTTATGTTTTATCTAGGTTTTATGAGTAGTATAAGAGAACAATAAATTGTTCCTATATCAAAACGGCTAAAAACATTTCTATTTTTAGCCGCACTTTTTAATTTTCTTCTTTATTTTCTTTAAATAAGCCTGATGCGCCCTCTGAATAATCTCTTGGTTGTTCATTTTGAGATTTATCTGTTGCAGTAATTAACTGTTGGGTGAATAAACCTTTGTGATCTTTTTCGCCCAGTAAATTATTGGAGGAGGTTGCGTAGTGGCGATAAAGCTTTTGATAATCGTTAATGAGGGTTTTGAATAACTCAGCACTTTCTGCGAAATGTTTTTCGATTTGTGCTTTTTGTGTATCAAGTTGGGTTTTGGCTGTTTTTAATTCAGCTTCTGTCTTAGCTTGATGTTTTACGGATCCTTTGGTTAAACGCACAATAATGTAACCAATAAATAATCCAAGAATAAAAGCGATACCAATTGCTACCCAAATTTCATTTGTCCAATTTTCCATAATGTTCTCCTGTTTATTTGGCTTAAAAACTAACAAGTTGCAATAATAACAATTTCAACTTTCCAACGAGGATCCGCTAATTTAGCTTCGACTGTTGCTCGACTTGGTGGGCTAACATGATCGACCCATTCATCCCAAGCTTGATTGAATTGAGCATAATCTTGCATGTCTACCAAGAAAATTTGTGCGGTTAAAATGTTGCTTTTATTGGAGCCAATTTCTGCTAACAATTTATCAATTAAACCTAATACTTCTTTGGTTTGTTCGTAGGCATTTTGCTCGATGGTTAATTCTGGAACTTGCCCTGCAAAATAGGCAAGGTTGTTATGAATTGAAACTTCACTTAAACGTGTGCTGGGTAAAATGCGTTGAATTGTCATAGGGTTCTCCTTTGGGGTATTTTTTTCTATTCTAAATAGCGTTTACCATTTTGTAAAATCCTCTTTACTAGGCTAGAATACCCGATAATTATTCTCAATTATTTAATCATTATGAAACTGCTTATCTCTAATCAGCATGGCGCTATTGTTATGGCATTGGTGCCTTTTATTTACGGCATGTTACTTGCGAATCCTGTATGGGCGCACGTATTTTTATTATTAGGATGGTTTTCGCTTTATTTGATGACTTATCCTTTTTTGAATTTGTTTAAAGGTAAAAATCTTGAGTTATACAAAAAATGGTCTGTGATTTATTTTGCTGCCGCTGTGATTTTTGCGATTCCCGCGTTAATTTATAATTGGCAAGTGCTGTATTTTATGTTTGCCATGCTGCCGTTTGTCGCGGTAAATATTTATTTCACCAAGAAAAAAGATGAGCGTAACTTATGGAATGACTTGGCGGGGATCTTAATTTTTGCTCTATCTGGAATGGGATCTTATTACTTTTCTGACCGCACTTTTGATGAAAAAATACTTTGGGTGGCGATTTATCCAACGTTATTTTTTATTGGAACAACACTTTATGTGAAATCCATGATGCGTGAGCGAAAAAATCCATGTTATTTTTGGGCATCAGTGATTTTTCACTTATTATGTGTGCTGATTTTTGTGGTTTCGCAACAATTTATTTTAGCATTAGCTTTTGTTCCCGGGTTAGTGCGAGCGGTTTATCTGCCCACTAAAAAGCTCTCTGTTATGCAAGTTGGACTAACCGAATTTGCCATTACTGCCGTGTTTTTTATTTTACTTTTAATAGCAACTTTATAAATGAAACTGAAGTTATTTTTTCATACAGTATTATTTTGTTTTAGTTTGCCTGTTTGGGCAATGAAAACCGTTGATATCACAGCGAGTTCGAAAATGGATGATCAAGCAAGAATGAATTTGGCACAAGACTTTGCCAATAAACAGCAATGGATCTCTGTTTTCGATATTATGTATCCGATGGCGTTAGAAGGAAATATAACCGCTCAAAGCAATCTAGGTATGTTATATAACCTTGGGCGTGGCACGGTGAGAGACTACGAAAAGGCTTATTGGTGGTTTAGCGAAGCGGCAGAGAAGGGTAGTGTGAAAGGGCTAAATAACCTTGGCGTTATGTATCTGCGTGGCGATTACGTCAAACAAAATACAGAGCAAGCCATTAAGCTTTTTGAACGTACAGCTCGAGCTAAAGATACGGATGGAATGATGATGTTAAGTAATATTTATCGCTCACAAAACCAACCTGAAAAATCATTGGAATGGCTGAAGAAAGCCGCTGAATTAGGCAATAAGGAAGCAAAACAGCGTTTATCTAGTCAGCCATAATTTAAAAGTGCGGTTGGTTTTTCAGTTATTTTGAAATGCTATCAATCCATTGGAATAATTCATCGAGATCATAATCTCCTGAATGAGGTACACCCCAAGGCGTTTGATAGTCAACTTGCTTACCATTCATGCGTAATTTCACTGCTAAGATCGCACTAATCGCATGAGATGTATCACGATCTGATGTTCCCGCACGGATGCGCCAATGCTGCGTTTTACTCTGATCGAGATAATTCATGGCATTCATGAGTTTCACGATTTGTTTATCTGCCATTTCACCTTTCTCTGTACTGTGTTGCAGTGAATATGCAGTAAAATGTTTATTATTTACCGTTTCCGTACCGAATAAATTATTCTCGCCAGAACTCAAATTCAATGCGTCAAACGCAGGGGGCGATTTCATTCGTTTTTCTGAGTGAACATAGCCATCCCAATCAATATCGCTTACGCCATCTTTACTGACTTTCACCCAAGGTTTACCCTCAAAAGAGGCACCGTTTTTATGGGCTTTATCTGCAGATGAAGCAATCACTGAACGCATATAATCTTTGAAAGAGCCATTTCCTTGTGCATCTAATGTCAAAGCATGACCTTTTTCATCTTTTAAATTTAAGCTATTTAAGTAAGCTGGAAACGCCGCTTTAAGTTGATCAGAAACCTTGATTTCATCTGCAGACAATGTC
The DNA here is from genome assembly GCF_002998595.1 of Haemophilus sp. oral taxon 036. NCBI lineage: Bacteria > Pseudomonadati > Pseudomonadota > Gammaproteobacteria > Pasteurellales > Pasteurellaceae > Haemophilus > Haemophilus sp. oral taxon 036. The sequence goes on along the minus strand of NZ_CP027235.1, from coordinate 154,612 downwards.
CCTTCAATTTTAGCTTTTTCTACCTGTGAACGGTCATTATAGCTATTGGCATCTAAACGGCTCATATCCATACGGCTATATTCATTTAAACCGTTAAATTCCCACTCATAAGCACTATCCGCATTCTCTAAATTGGTAATCGGGCAATAAGCCGATACCGCAAAAATAGCATCACTTGCCTCGGCCGCGCCGGCTTGTTTTAAATAATCGATATAATCGTTGCTATCACCACTTGCACCCAGTAAAGCAGATAATGCCCCTCCAGCACTGGTGCCGTTAGAAATAATCTTCTTCGCATCACCAGGCATCACATTATCATTCGCATGCAAATAACGAACAGCAGCTTTCAAATCAATAATTGCTGCAGGTGCTTTACCGGTGTATTTCCCGTCTTTTTCTAAAGTACGGCCGCGCGCGCCTACGCTCGCCACTACATAACCTTTAGAAAGTGCGGTCACAATGGCATTTGGTTTATCGCCACTACCAAAACCTTTGGCATCATAGGTTGCCGCTTTAGCCGGCATATAGCCACCAACTGCATTAGGTAAAAAGATCGGCGCCGTTTCAGCTGAATAACCATTTATTTTTTTACCCTTAAAATAAGCTTCCGGAACATAAATATTTAAGGTTTGATAATCAGGCTCGATAGGATTCGCCACGTACACAATCTTTTCAAAGGCACGGAATTTAACTGATGAATCCCCGACTTTTACCTCTAAAGTGCGGTAGTTTTTTGGGGTGAATTTAAGATCGAATCCCTTGTCTGTTTGATTAAAATAAGGGGTATTGGCTAGAGGATCGGGTTTATTTGGTATAGCAAGTGTTGAGGTTGAAAATGTAAGTGCAATAAAGGTTGCAAGAAAAGTAGCTTTTTTCATAAAAATCTCTTTACTGATAAATCTTATTTATAAGACTATTATGAAAAATGAAAGTTCTGGAGAACACTAAAAAATACAGGCAATTTAATTCTTGAGACTGTAAGGTGTATTTTAGAAAGTTTATTAAGCATGTAATTTTTGGATAATATACCTAGGACATAATTGTGTATTACATAAGATATAGGCTATTTTAACCGCACAAATTTCACACCACTATGTTGCAATAGCAATTTCATTGGATCTTCATCATTTGAGACTGTTTTTTCACGTAATTCAATTAATTTCATCCGCAAATGGGCGAGTTCATGAATTCGTGTTGCCACTTCTTTAATATGTTTGTCTAACACACGATTAATTTCTTTTGCTTGTTGTTTTGAGGCGTTTTCTAAATTCAGTAGGCTTTTTATTTCACTTAATGAAATATCTAAATTTCGGCAGTTACAAATAAATGATAAACGTTGCAAGTGTTCTTCATTATATTGTCGAAAATTGCCTGAAGTGCGTTTTGGGGGCGGGATTAAACCTTGTTGTTCATAATAACGAATGGTTTCTACGGTGCAGCCTAGGGCTTTAGCAAGTGCTCCAATTTTCATTAATCACCTTAAAAAATAACTTGACTCTAAAGTTACTTCATATTTTATCATGCTTTCAGATTTTCTTAAACAAACAAGGAGCATCCAAAATGGAATTAAAAAAAATCGCAGTGGGATTAACCGCACTTTTAGGTATGTCTGTTGCTAACGCTCACAATGTTTGGCTTGAACCTGCTTCAGCTAAAGGTGAATATGTGGTGAAATTTGGACATGAACAAACTGAAACCTACCCAGAATCTAAACTTAAATCAATTCAAGCCTTAAATGCGCAAGGAAAATTAACTGCAGTTGACTACCAATTCAGAAATGGCGAAGCCTATCTTATGCCTAAATCAGATTTAGTATTCGTTCATTTTGATAATGGTGTATGGTCAAAATTACCAAGCGGTAAATACGTTGAAAAAACAAAACGTGAAGAACCAACAGCAGAATTTAGTACCAATCCTGTTAAATTTGGTAAAGCGATTTTGAAATGGGATGCTGAATCTTTCAAATCTCATCAACAAGCTTATGAATTGGTTCCTCAAGAAAAAGCACAAGCGAACAAACCACTTTCTATCCTTGTGTTACATAATGGTAAACCGGTTCAAGGGATTAAAGTGGGCGTGAGTGAAGATGCACCGTTCAATTTAACGAATGAAAAAGGTATCGCTCAATTTACGCCAACTAAAGGCTTCAACAAAGTATGGGCAGAGTTTGAGGAAAAAGTAACAAATAATGCGGATTACGATCGTCGCTCTGTAGAATATATGTTAACTTTTGATGCGCAATAATATGGATTTGGGATGAAGAAAATTGTTTTTTTAACCGCACTTTTTGCGGCTTGCTATCTCCCGAATGCTTATGCCCACGCGCTTTATGTGTTTGCCCAATATGATGGGCAAACACTCTCTGGCAAATCCTATTATTCTGATATGACCCCAGCAGCTGAAACTTATTTAGAAGTTTTCCGTTCTGGTGTTGCTGATCCCGTTTTAACTGGAAAAACTGACCGCCAAGGCGCATTTAAGCTTTCTATTGCTGATGTGCCACATACAACCTTAAAAGTTGTAGTGGAAGGCGATGAAGGACACCGTGCATCAGTTGTTGCTGCTCATACATCTGCCGAAAATCAAAGCGGTGCAGATTTAATGCTGCTTCGTGAAGATATTGCGCATTTAAAAGATAAAATTTATTTGCATGATATTTTAGGTGGCATCGGTTATATCGTTGGTATTGCTGGACTTATTGCTTTACGTAATGCGCGTAAAATTAAACAAGGACGTATTTAATGCATTTATCTGAAGGCGTGTTACATACGCCTATTTTATTAGCTGGCGCAGTGCTTGCTGTTGCGGGCATTGCTGTGGGGTTACGTCGTTTAGAATCAGAACGTTTACCGCTCACCGCACTTTTTGCAGCTGCATTTTTTGTGGCAGGAACCATTCATGTGCCCGTAGGAATTGGTAGCGTGCATTTAATTTTAAATGGCATGGCCGGTTTATTTCTTGGGTGGGCTGTTTTTCCTGCATTCCTCATTGCGCTTTTATTGCAAGTCATCTTCTTTTCTTTTGGCGGATTTGCAGTGTTAGGCGTCAACCTTTGCGTGATGGCAACGCCAGCGGTGATCGCTCATTATCTTTTCCGTTCTCGTTTACAGCCACAAATGGCATTAAAAGATCGCTTATTAGTAGGTATTGGATCTGGCGTAATTGGCGTTGGCGGAGCAGGCGCGCTTGCCTCTTTTGTGCTGATGTTAGATGGTGGAAAAAGTTATCTGAATCTTGTTTGGCTCTTGCTAGTCTCTCATATTCCAGTATTTATTTTGGATAGTATTATCAGCGTAGGGGTGATTACCTTGCTTGGTAAAATGTATCCTGAAGTCATGAATCGTACCGAGAATTTCTCTTAATGAAAATTCACTGCTTGTTTCAACCGCACTTTAGGTTGATTTATCTGTTTATTTGGGGGCTAATCATTAGTGGATTGAGTGATCTCACTTGGCTTATCCCCCTTAATTTACTTGCAGTTTCTCTCTTTTTTATTTCACTGCTGTTCAGTCAAAAATCTTTTTTGCCCTATCTTAAACGTTGGTTTGCTTTAATCATTTTTATTGCTTTAATGTGGGCGACATTAAGTTGGAAAATTGGAGAAAATGGCATTGAACTCAATTTTCAAGGCATAGAATTAGCAGAAAAGTTAAGTTTACGGACTCATTTATTGCTGATTTCGCTTTGGCTTTTTTTGTGGAATATTAATGATGCGGTGCTTGTTCAAGCCATTGGTAAATTGCCTTTGCCAGAAAAATTAATTCAACTCTTTGTGCTGACCGTACGTTACATTGCACTGCTTGGCGAATTGCGTCAAAAAATGGATATTGCCATGCGCGCTCGTGGATTTTGTCCTGGGCTTAATCGGCGAACCCTTTATGTGACGGCTCAAAGTGTCGCTTTATTATTGATTCATGCCCTGTTGAAAGCCGAAACGGCGCAAATGGCTTTAAAATGTCGTGGTTTTCAGTTCGGAAAAAAGAGAGAAAAATAAATGTTAGCTGTAAATAATCTTTATATAGAACGCAATGGTAGAGCGATTATTCAAGATTTGAGTTTTACCTTGGAAGGTCAAAAACGCCTTTTTGTACAAGGGGAAATTGGCTCAGGAAAAACGACGTTACTTCTTGCTTTGTTGGGATTTGTTCCTGTAACCAAAGGTGAAATTAAACTATTTGGCCAAGTTTGTCGTGAAGAAAAAGATTTCGCACCGTTTCGAGGAACGGTTGGCATTTGTTTTCAAAATGCCGATGATCAACTTTTTGGCCCAACAGTGTTGGATGATATTGCTTTTGGACCATTAAACCAAAATGTGCCTAGAGATCAGGCGTATCATATCGCAGAGCAGCAATTAGAACGTCTTGGTATCACACGTTTAAAAGATCGTATGGTACATACTTTATCTGGTGGTGAGAAAAATTTCACCGCACTTGCAGGTGTCTTAGCGATGCAGCCAAAAATCTTATTATTAGATGAACCCACCAATGGATTAGATCGAAAAAATACTGAAAAATTGACCGCACTTTTGCGTGAACTTTCCTTACCCATTTTGATTTCATCCCATCATCATGGATTTATTAACGAATTAGCCACAGAAATTATCAGTTTATGATCTTCATCAAAAAGCCGAATTTTGATTGTGCTATGCTTGTTGCAAATTTGTTGACAAAGCTAAGGGCTTTGAGTGTTTTAAACATTATTTCTGTTGAAAGTCAGTTTGAAACCTCAGCCCAAATAAGCACATTAAAACGGAGGATTTATGTGTACAACCTGTGGCTGCGGACATCCAGAGCAAGTCCGTATTGGTGAATTGCCTCATACTCATGATGATCAAGGAAGTCATCAATCAGGTACGCCAAACTTTTCACATTCAACATTTCATTTTAATAAACCAGTCGATGCAGACGATACTCAAAAACGTTTGTTAAAAATCGAACAAGATGTTCTCGGAAAAAATAATCAACTAGCTGATCACAACCGAGCATTCTTTGCGAAACAACATATTTTAGCCTTAAATCTTGTATCGAGTCCGGGTTCAGGCAAAACCACCCTTTTAACGACGACGCTAAATGCCCTCAAAAATGACCGCACTTGTTATGTCATTGAAGGCGATCAACAAACTGAAAATGATGCAGATCGTATTCGTGCTACTGGCGTGCCGGCTATTCAAGTGAATACAGGCAAAGGCTGCCACTTAGATGCACAAATGATTAGCGAAGCAATGGTGAAATTAAGACCACAAGCTGACAGTATTATGTTTATCGAAAATGTGGGAAATTTAGTTTGTCCATCTGAGTTTGATCTTGGTGAAAAAGCGAAAGTGGTGATTTTATCTGTGACAGAAGGCGAAGATAAACCGCTTAAATACCCGCATATGTTTGCCGCATCAAGTTTGATGGTTTTAAATAAAGTGGATTTATTACCTTATTTGAAATTTGATGTAGAACAATGCATTGCCAATGCAAAACGTGTGAATCCAAATATTGAAGTGATTCAACTTTCTGCTACCACTGAACAAGGTCTCAGTGAGTGGTTAAATTGGCTAGAACAACAACGTAAACAAGGATAATCGATGCGATTTGTTGATGAATTTCGCGATCCTGAACTTGCCCGTAGTTTAGTGGCGCAACTTGAAAAATTGATGGAGAAAATGCCGCACTTTACGGCGCAGAATCCATTGTATTTAATGGAAGTGTGTGGCGGGCATACCCATACGATTTTTAAATTTGGGTTGGATCGGCTATTGCCAAAAAGTATCGAATTTATTCATGGCCCAGGTTGCCCTGTCTGTGTGCTTCCGATGGGGCGTATTGATGTCTGTATTGAAATTGCGCTAAAACCTGATGTCATTTTCTGTACTTTTGGTGACGCAATGCGAGTGAAAGGCCGCAAAGGTTCGCTGTTAGAAGCAAAAGCGAAAGGCGCAGATGTTCGCATTGTGTATTCACCTTTGGATGCATTGAATATTGCACAAAATAATCCGAATAAAAAAGTCGTCTTTTTTTCCTTAGGATTTGAAACGACAATGCCGAGCACGGCAGTAACGCTTCAGCAAGCCAAAAAACTAGGAACAAAAAATTTCTGGATTGTTTGCCAAAACATCACGATTATTCCAACGTTACATAGCTTGCTAGCACAAGATCAAGTCAAAATTGATGGTTTTCTTGCGCCAGGGCATGTGAGTATGGTGATTGGTTCATCGCCTTATCAAGGGATTGTCGATAAATATCACAAACCTTTCGTGATTACCGGTTTTGAACCTTTGGATATTTTGCAGGCGATTGTGATGTTAGTGCAGCAATTTGTTGATGGTCGTTGTGAAATCGAAAATCAATATAAACGAATTGTTGATGATCACGGAAATGCTTTAGCCCAACGTTCAATGCAAGAAGTATTCCAGCTTAAAGCAAGCAGTGAATGGCGTGGGTTGGGGGAAATTGAACAATCTGGCGTGGAATTGACGGAGGCTTATCGTGAATTTGATGCCGAAATTTATTTCCAAAGCCAAGCGCAACAGGTGGCGGATGATCCTAATTCTCGTTGTGGCGATGTCTTGACTGGGCGTTGTAAACCATCTGATTGCCCGTTATTTGGAACAGGTTGTAATCCTGATAATGCTTATGGCGCATTAATGGTTTCTTCCGAAGGCGCATGTGCAGCCTATTATCAATATCGGAGAGAATAAAATGAGCGAATTTATCACTATGGCGCACGGCAATGGTGGTGCAGCCATGCAAAAATTGATCCAAGATTATTTTGTTGAAGCTTTTGCGAATCCTATTTTGGCGCAAGGGGAAGATCAGGCTAGAATTCCATTAACAGAATTAGCAAAGCAAGGCGAAACACTGTCATTTAGCACGGATAGTTTTGTAATTGATCCCATTTTTTTCCCTGGCGGTAACATCGGGAAATTAGCGGTGTGCGGCACGGCAAATGATGTGGCGGTGTGCGGGGCGATACCAAAATATTTATCCTGTGGCTTTATTTTGGAAGAAGGATTGCCACTTGCGGATCTTAAAGCAATTATTCAATCAATGGCTGAAACCGCAAAAGCAGCAGGCATTCAGGTTGTTACTGGCGATACAAAAGTGGTACAGAAAGGGGCAGTGGATAAGATTTTTATCAATACCAGTGGAATTGGTGTTATTCCTCAAAATTTGGATTGGGGTGTTCATAAAATTCAAGCAGGCGATAAAATCATTGTTAGCGGCACCATTGGGGATCATGGTGCAACAATCTTAAATTTACGTGAGAAACTGGGTATCCAAACGGATCTTCACAGTGATTGCGCCGTGCTTTATCCATTGATTGAAAATTTACGTGAAGTATATGGCGTGAAAGCAGTTCGAGATGCGACCCGTGGGGGAGTCAATGCTGTTTTGCATGAATTTGCACAGGCGCAACAGCTAGGCATGAACATTGATGAACAAGCCTTACCAATTCGCCAAGAAGTGCGCGGAATTTGTGAATTACTTGGTCTTGAAGCATTAAACTTCGCTAATGAAGGCAAGCTTGTTATTGTTGCATCAGCCGAAAAAACACCAGAAATTTTGACCGCACTTCGTCGTCATCCATTAGGTGAAAATGCGGCTGTGATTGGTGAAGTGACAACCGATAAAAAAGTGCGTTTAGTGGGCATTTTTGGACAAAGTCGATTGTTAGATTTACCAACAAATGAACCATTGCCACGAATTTGTTAATGATTAGATAAAATCAATATTTTAGAAAAATTAAATAGGTGAAGTGATTTCTGAACTTAGCAAAAATACCCTAGAACAGCTAGAGTAGTTTATCCATGACTGACGATTTTTCCCCAAATGGTACAGAAGGCTACCGCACTATAGAGACTACAATGGTTGGTGTAGGTGCTGATTATAATGGGGGATACAGCCCTTTCTGGGCTTTATTTTCTTGCGGTAAATCGTGCTTTTACTGGCATACGCAATGCAATTCGCTCACGGTTTAATGCTAAAGCATTTTCTGTGGGCGAATAATTTTGCCAAAGATTAGGATCATCTGGTAGCTCCTCTGCCCAAAAATATTGTACATTGAAACCACGAGCAAGACACTCTTCATGCAATAGGTTGTAACGTTGCTTTAAAAACGCAAGTTTATTAAAGAAAAATCGTACATGTCCTTCGCCTAATTTATAATCTTCAGGCTGCCCTTTTAAGCTAAATTTTCCTTTCGCAACAGCATTTGGAATCCGTGTTAGCTCTCTATGTTCCGCTAATAGATGCTGATCGCAAAGTTCAGCAGGAGGAACAAGGTTAATTCTGGTCATAAAATCTCTCTTTATTATTTCATATCCATATCCCATCGAGTAACGAATATGAGTGATTCCGCTAATAATGTACTAGGTAATAACAAGGTAGCAGTTACTAAAACTAAGGTGAGTAGAAAAACTAAATTATTGCTTTTATTGAAAACTTAGAAGAGGAAAAACAAAGGGGTGGTGGAGCTGGGGGGAGTTGAACCCCCGTCCGAAATTACTCTACCTTCAGCACTACACGTTTAGTCTAGTCTTTAATTTCACTTAAGCATGCGGACAGACACGCTAAACTTAAGCTAGTTTGATTCAATTTAGTGTTTCGATCCTCAAACGGTGGCTTCCACACGATCTCGTTTTGGTTTGACTCCGCGTTATCCCCGTCTTACGAGCGGAAGCTGGGGCGCGAAGGCTAAATGCAGGTTATTAAGCTGCTAAAGCGTATTGTTCGTCGTTTGCGACTATTTTTTTGCGGTTTATTTACGAGGCCTACCGCACCTCGACGTGCACCTTGGGCTTCGCTAATCCCGTCGAATCCAGAATCAGCCCCAAAATTGTGGACTAGTCTAACAAAAAACAAGCAGAAGAAAAAGGGCGGTATTTATTAAATGCGTGTGTTAGGGTAAAATTTCGGCGTTTTTTATAGGAGAAAAATAATGTCATTTTTTAAATATTTAGTACTCGCTTTGTTTGCAGCGAGTTGTTCAATTTCTTCTGCAATTGCAAAAGAAAATGTTTCAAAGGAAAAACTTAAAAGTGTAGAAAAAACTGCAACTGCAGAAAAAAGCTACCCTAAGTATGTTAACTATGCTATTTCTATTGATGTTGGCGATAGAGATATTGTGGTAGGCGAGGATGGTCAAGCGCTTTCTCGCTTTAAATATACCATTACGAATAAAAGTGAATTCCCGATTCAAAATATTCAATGGATGAGTGTGTATGTGCATAATCGTCAAGTTGTGCATAGCCAAGATATGCAAATAGAATTAGAAAATACCTTATTGCCAGGGAAGTCTTTGACAATCAATTTACAAATTCCATTTGCTCAAATTGATGAAAAATACCGTTCAATTTTTATGAATACGCAAGAACCTATTCATGTTTATAAAATTGAACGTTCAGTCATGTTTAAAGATAAGAAAGTCGTTTCTGATAATTAAACATGTATGCTTGAACAGTAATTAAAGTGCGGTTATACTAAATAAAATTTAACCGCACTTTTTTTATGCTACAAGATAAAAAAATTATTCACATTGATATGGATTGTTTTTACGCATCGATTGAGATTCGTGAAAATCCTAATTTCCAGGGAAAGCCTGTTGCTGTAGGTGGTTTTTCTCGTCAACGTGGTGTATTAACAACTTGTAATTATGAGGCGAGAAAATTTGGTTTGCATAGTGCAATGCCAACCGCTCAAGCCATAAAAAAGTGCCCTAATCTCATTCTTGTGCCTGTGAATATGGCGTTGTATAAACAAGTTTCAGCACAAATTCATCAAATCTTCCAGCGCTACACCGATATTATTGAACCACTTTCTTTAGATGAAGCATATTTAGATGTTACGCATTGCCAAAAATGTTCAGGCTCAGCGACTTGGATCGCTCAAGAAATTCGTCAAGCAATTTTTGATGAGTTGCATTTAACTGCCTCGGCTGGTGTGGCACCTTTAAAATTCCTAGCCAAAATTGCCTCGGATATGAATAAACCTAATGGGCAATTTGTGATTAAGCCGAATGAAGTAGAGGAATTCATTAAAGCCTTACCTTTAAATAAAATTCCTGGTGTAGGTAAAGTAACATCACAACGATTACTCGATATGGGATTAGAAACTTGTACTGACATTCAAACCTTTGATCAAATCGTCTTATTAAATCAATTTGGTAAAGCGGGTAAACGTATTTGGGATTTTAGCCACGGCATTGATGATCGTGAAGTACAAGCTCATCGTGAACGTAAATCAGTTGGCGTAGAACAAACTTTGCTTGAAAACATTCACACAATTGAGCAAGCTTCAGCCTTATTGAATAATCTTTATCAAGAGTTAATTCGTCGCCTTGAGCGTGTTAGCCGTAATATACCGTTATCTGCATTTCGTAAAATCGGCATAAAGCTTAAATTTGAAGATTTTCAAGTAACTACTTTAGAGAAAACGGGTTTGTCACTTTCTTTGGAGAGTTTTCAACAATTACTTCCTCAAATTTTTATGCGATCAAAAGGGCGATCGATTCGTTTGATCGGGCTACATGTCAATTTACCCGAAGAAAATAAACAAGAACAAATGAGCCTCTGGTGATATAATCTCGCGGTTTTTTAGGAGTCGATACCATGGAACATAAATTAGAAGATATTATTGCAATTTTTAATCAATGTTTTGAAGAGGAATACAACACTCGCTTAGTCAAGGGCGGTGAAGAACCAATTTATTTACCCGCAAATGATGAAGTGCCTTATAATGCGATTTATTTTGCGCGAGGATTTTACAGCAGTGCATTGCACGAAATTGCCCATTGGTTAGTGGCAGGCAAAGAACGCCGTAAACTAGAAGATTTTGGTTATTGGTATGAGCCTGATGGACGTTCTGAAGAACGTCAGCGTGATTTTGAAAAAGTTGAAGTTAAACCGCAAGCATTAGAATGGATTTTGGCAACGACGGCAGGTTTCCGTTATTTTGCTAGTGCGGATAATTTGAATGGCAATCCGGGCGATACACAGCCTTTTAAACAAGCCGTGTATGAACAAGTGAAAATCTACGCGGAAAAAGGTTTACCAAAACGAGCTGAAACGTTACGCCATGCTCTTGCTATTTTTTATGGCACAGAAGATCGTATTGATTTAAGTAAATTTGATGTGACACGTATTTAAAAAGCGGCGATTTTTAACCGCACTTTTGACACTGTCAATTTTCCCTAAAATCGGCTAGAATACGCCGATTTTATTTTCGGTAACTTATAAATGATGAAAGATTCCATTATTGCAAAATTAGAAAGTTTAAAAGAACGTTATGAAGAGCTAGAAGCCTTATTGGGTGATGTTTCTGTGATTAGTGATCAGGATAAATTCCGTGCGTATTCTAAAGAATATTCGCAACTTGAAGAAGTGGTGAAATGTTTTAATCGTTGGACGCAATTAAATCAAAATATTGAAGAAGCAGAAATATTGCTCGACGATCCTGAAATGAAAGAAATGGCGCAAATGGAAATCGAAGAATCCAAAGCGGAAATTGAAGAAGTGGAACAACAACTTCAAATTCTGTTACTGCCGAAAGATCCTAATGATGAATATAACTGCTATTTAGAAATCCGTGCTGGAACAGGCGGTGATGAAGCGGGTATTTTTGCGGGTGATTTATTCCGTATGTATAGTCGCTATGCTGAAAGTAAACGCTGGCGTGTAGAAATGCTAAGTGCTAACGAAAGTGAGCAAGGCGGTTATAAAGAGGTGATTGTTAAAGTCACTGGCGAAGGTGTATATGGTCAATTGAAGTTTGAGTCTGGTGGTCATCGTGTGCAACGTGTACCAAAAACCGAATCGCAAGGGCGTATCCACACGTCTGCTTGTACTGTCGCGGTAATGCCAGAATTGCCAGAATCTGAAATGCCAGAAATTAATCCAGCAGATTTGCGTATTGATACTTATCGCTCATCAGGCGCTGGTGGTCAGCACGTAAACACAACGGATTCTGCAGTGCGTATTACACATATTCCAACAGGCATTGTTGTGGAATGTCAGGATGAGCGTTCACAGCATAAAAATAAAGCGAAAGCAATGTCGGTATTAGCGTCACGTATTGTTCAAGCAGAGCAAGAGCGCCAAGCTGCAGAACAAACAGATATGCGCCGTAATTTATTAGGTTCGGGCGATCGCTCCGATAAAATCCGTACATATAATTATCCGCAAGGTCGAGTCACAGATCACCGTATCAATCTCACAATTTACCGTTTGGATGAAGTGATGAATGGTAAAATTGATGAACTGATTCAGCCGATTATTACCGAATATCAAGCGGATCAGTTGGCGGCATTGTCTGAACAGAATTAATGATAGGGACATCTGATTTCAGATGTCCTTTTTAACTTTACAGGGAAATAAAATGATCATTGAAAATCAAAAAGATGCTGAATTTTCTTCTGCTTTCAAGCCTTCTCAACCCGCTCAAGCGAGCCGTTTTAAACGTTGGCTTGCGAGTATGATTAATGGGCTTGTGCTTTGGGTGATGGTTGGTCTCGGTTTTGCATTGGGGGATTTTGCCGGTGTAGTGGGGACGATTGTATATGCTGGTTTTCAGTTATATTTCATGAAAACTTATGGTCAAACTATGGCAAAACGCTGGCTAGGCTTGCGTGTATTTAATTATCATACCAATCAGCCTGTTGAATTTGGTAAATACATCGGCCGTGAGATTATTGATATTTTATTGGCGTGGACGAGTTTCTTATTAATTATTAGCGGTATTGTTGCACTTGTGCGCGATGATCGTCGTTCTTTAACTGATTTAGTGGCTGGCACGGTTGTGTTAAAAGACGAAAAATAATGAATTATAAAGAATGGCTAGCACAAGCGATTGCGGATTTGGTACAAAAAAATCCCACTGAAAATAGTAAAATTGATGCGCTTGTGCTTCTTCAACATGCTACTGGCAAATCGCGTACGCAAATCCTTGCTTTTGATGATACCGAGATTGATGAAAAAGTGCGGTTAAAATTAACCGCACTTTTAGATCGGCGTTTAAACGGTGAACCTATCGCTTATATTCTTGGCGAAAAAGAATTTTGGTCGTTGCCATTAAATGTCTCAAAAGGTACCTTGATTCCAAGGCCAGATACTGAAATTTTAGTGGAAAAGGCATTACAAATTGCTTTAGAAAAATTACAAGAAAATCTACCACGCTTTCGTATTCTTGATCTTGGCACAGGCACAGGCGCTATCGCGTTAGCATTAGCCTCGGAGCTTTCACCTATTTGTCAAAAACGACAAATTTCATTAGACATAATTGGTGTTGATCTTATGCCAGATGTTGTTGAGTTAGCCCAATCTAATGTAGAAAGAAATAAGTTAAATGTGAAATTTTTACAGAGCCGTTGGTTTGAAAATATAACAGGGAAGTTTGATCTTATCGTCAGTAATCCGCCTTATATTGATGCGCAAGATGAACATTTACGTCAAGGCGATGTGCGTTTTGAACCGCTTTCTGCATTAGTTGCCAATGATGCGGGTTATGCTGATTTACGTCATATTATTGAATTAGCACCGAGTTATTTGAATTCTAATGGCGCATTATTACTTGAGCATGGATGGCAACAAGGCGAAAAAGTGCGGTCAATTTTCCTAGAAAATCATTGGGAAATGGTTGAAACCGTGCGTGATTATGGCGACAATGAGCGCGTCACTTTAGGTTTTTGGAAGAAGTAATGAAATATTATCGACGTGCGTTATACGATCAATTTGTGCATTTTTATAATACCATCTCAGATGATGGATCATCAGAAGCGCAAATTCGGGGAAAAATTGGCGGGTTTGTACGTCGAGCACGTAAAGAAATTTCGCCAGATTGGCCGAAAGAAGAGCAAATTCATCAGTTACTACAGCTATTTTATGGTGATTGGGGCTTTCATTGTGACTCAGAAGAGTACTTCTATGCACGCAATTTGTATTTGCCCTATGTGTTGGAGCATCGTCAAGGAATGCCTGTGACTCTTGGGGCAATTGTGCTTTATTTAGCCGAGGTATTGGATTTGCCGATTTACCCAGTAAATTTCCCAACACAGCTCATTTTACGTGCTGAAGTAAGAGATGAAGTCGCTTTTATTGATCCTTGGGATGGTACTTATATATCGCAAGAAAAATTACAGCAACTTTATGAAGGGGCATTTGGTTTTGGTGTGCAAATTCAACCTGAAGAACTTGATAGAGCCGATCTTTCTTTACTTTATTCTCGTTTTGAACAACTGGCGAAGAATGCGCTCATCCGCGAAGAGCATAACGACATGGCATACCGTTATATTGAGAATTTACTGATTGGCAATGATGAAGACCCTTATCATATTCGCGATCGAGGTTTAGTTTTAGCTCAGATGGGCGCTTACCCTTCGGCATTGAAAGATTTAGAATTTTTTGTGGAACGTTGTCCGGAAGACCCAACTGCGGCTTTAATCCGAACTCAACTTTTAGAACTTAAGGGCGAGATTGATAAAGATCCTTTTCCCCTCCATTGATTTAAGGAAAATTTATGCAAAATAAAATTGTAAAAATTGGCAATATTGATGTTGCAAATGACAAACCTTTCGTGCTTTTTGGTGGAATGAACGTACTTGAAAGCCGTGATATGGCAATGCAAGTCTGCGAGGCTTACGTGAAAGTGATAGAAAAACTTGGCGTGCCTTACGTATTTAAAGCTTCTTTTGACAAAGCAAATCGTTCATCTATTCATTCTTACCGTGGCCCAGGTATGGAAGAAGGATTAAAAATTTTCCAAGAATTAAAAGATACGTTCGGTGTAAAAATTATTACCGATGTACACGAAATCTATCAATGTCAGCCCGTAGCAGATGTTGTAGATATTATTCAACTTCCAGCCTTTTTGGCACGTCAAACAGATCTCGTTGAAGCGATGGCGAAAACAGGCGCAGTGATTAATGTGAAAAAACCACAATTTTTAAGCCCTGGTCAAATGGGGAATATCGTGGAAAAAATCGAAGAATGTGGCAACGATAAAATCATTCTTTGTGATCGTGGAACAAACTTTGGGTATGATAATTTAATTGTGGATATGCTTGGCTTTAGTGTTATGAAAAAAGCATCTAAGGGCAGCCCAGTTATTTTTGATGTAACCCATTCACTTCAATGCCGTGATCCATTTGGATCTGCATCAGGTGGACGTCGCGCGCAAGTAACAGAATTAGCGCGCTCAGGTTTAGCAGTAGGAATTGCAGGTTTATTCTTAGAAGCGCATCCAAATCCAAATCAAGCGAAATGTGATGGCCCTTCTGCATTGCCTCTTTCTGCTCTTGAAGGTTTTGTCTCTCAAATGAAAGCAATCGATGATTTAGTAAAATCTTTCCCAGAATTGGATACTTCAATCTAAGAAAATATTTAAGCAAAAGTGCGGTTAATTTTGACCGCACTTTGATCTGCCCCCAAAAACCTGGATACCTAATTCGAGGTGCAGATTATGTCCTACTCTTATCAATTTCGTTTGAAAATTATCAAACTTGTCACCGAACAGGATTATGGTATCCGTGAGGTGGCTAAACTTCATAAAATTTCCCACTCTCTCGTTATTTATTGGCTAAAAGCATTTCGGGAAAGAGGGCTTGATGGCGTAAAATCGCCTTATACAAGCCTTCAAACACCGAAAATAGTAAAGCCAAAAATGAAATTCCAGAAACCACAGACTTTTCACCTAAGCGTTTAAAAAGCTGCAACGAGAGCTCGCCTTGGCTCGTGCGGAGATTGCTTATCTAAAGGAGTTGGAGGCGCTCGACCGTCAAAAACAACGACAGAAAAAAGAAAAATCATTGAAAGATTGAAGCCGGACCACGCGTTAAATGATTTACTTCGTGTGGCTAAAATGCCTCGCTCAAGCTTTTACTATAAAGAGATTAAGCGAAATTATCACGAGGTAAAAGAGGCTATCTTATCGCTGTATAAAAAGAACAGAAAGTGAGATGGTTATCGCCCCATGATGTTTAAATTACGCCAAATGGGTTTTAATTTGAATCATAAAACGGTGTTAAAGCTAATGAACGAGTTAGGTATTCATTCCATTTACGCAAAAAAAGACATGGAAAACGAGGAAAAACATCGCATATTGCCCCGAATTTACTGAATCGTGATTTTACAGCGACAGCACTCAATCAAAAATGGGTAACGGATGTAACGGAATTTCGGGTTGGGCAAGAAAAGCTTTATTTTTCACCGTTGATAGACTTAGCTAACCGAGAAATTATTGCCTATAACTTTTCAACACGCCCCAAATTTTCATTGGTAAAAAAGATGTTAGCACAAGGACTTAGTCGGCTTAAACCGACAGAATGCCCGATTATTCATAGCGACCAAGGCGTATTGTATGGCACGGCGGAATGGATGAAAATGTTGGAGGGTAAAGCGGTGCAAAGTATGAGCCGCCGAGGAAATTGCTACGATAATGCGGTGATTGAAAGTTTTTTTGCGATATTAAAATCAGAGTGTTTTTACTCACAGACTTATCATTCAATTGCTGAATTACAGGCTGAAATTGAAGAATATTTAAGTTAACTAACCTGTCCAACTTTTTTGGGGGGCAGATCGCTTTTTCCGCTAATTTTTACTTTATCCAACAGCGCTGTATAATGTCACGCTTTTGAATATAAACGATATGAGGGGGAAGCTCATGATTAAAATCGATACCTTACCGCAATTTTTACGTAACAAAGTGGCGGAAAACGATGCCTTTGGTCTCGTGGAGGGCTTGTGCCAATTATTACGTAGCAGCCCCACAGAAAAAATTGCTCCGACCTTGCATTTGTTTAAGTTTATCTTAAAGAACGATAAAGAATTAGGCTGTTCTGTTTCGAAATTATTATGTGGTTGGTTATGTGGTTTACGCCTTTACCCCTTGTTTATTAGTAGCGGTATCCTTACACGTGGCGGTTTTGGACAGGAGATGAAAACACGTATTTATGAGCGTTTTAACCCCTCTTTTAAAGATATTAATGATTTACGTGATATTTTTTATTTATTATTTAGAGATAAAAATGATGCACGCTGGATTGATGCTGTTCCTTTAAAAACGTGGCGAGGTGTATTTGGCGTCTTAACCCGTTGTACAGAACAAAAAGATCGTGAGCGTTTAAAAAATCATATTGAAAGTGAAGGGTTATTTGCCATTGAGATGCTTTCAATTTGGATTGCTGCTGAAGATATGGATCCTGAGCTGATGCGAATGGAGCCTTCTCTGTTGAATGCAGATTCCCCTTTTGTGGCATTGCACCATGAAGTGGTGAATTGGTTACAGGCGCACCGCCAATCAACCGTTTTTGATGATAGCCATTTACAGGTAATGTTTAACCAATGTAAAAAATTGGTTGAGCGTTTGCAAAAACGTGGAGCAGTGGTGGGCTCTTCTTTAAATACGGCTTATTTATTGGAGCGTCTTTCTCAGACCTTAGAACGATTAGAAATCTTGATGGCGATTTTTGTTTCAAATCGCTATTTACCACGCCGAATATTGTTATTAACTGGCTGTTTTGCCCGCACAGCAGCAGAAAAACATAGCATTACCCGATTATGGAAACAAAGCTCTAGATTAATTTCACGTAGCATTACCCAAAATGCGGGCGATCACGGCGAGCATTACATTACTCGAGATAAAAAAGAGTATTGGGCAATGTTTTATTCTGCGGCAGGTGGTGGTGTATTAATTGCACTGATGGCGCTATTTAAAATCTATCTAGGCAGCATTATTGATGACAAAGTCTGGAAAGGGCTTGCCGAAGGCTTAAATTACGGCTTAGGTTTTATGGTGATCTTTATGTTGCATTTTACGGTAGCGACGAAACAGCCTGCCATGACTGCAGCCCGTTTTGCTGAGGCTGTTGAGAAAACGCCTCAAGGTAAAAGCGTCAATATGAAATTAGCTCAATTATTAGTGGATGTATTTCGCTCTCAAAGTATTGCGGTGCTAGGTAATGTCCTCATTGCGATGGGCTTAGCCGCATTGATTGCGTTTGGTTACCAATATAAAACAGGTGAGCCATTGATGAATGCTGATCAAATTGCTTATCAGTTGCATAGCATTGATCCTTTTGCGGGAACCTTATGGTTTGCAGCCATTGCGGGGGTGTGGTTATTCTGCTCAGGGATTATTTCAGGCTATTTTGATAACCGCAGCAATTATTTGAATATGCGTATTCGTTTAACCCAACATCCGTTATTGAAAAAATTAATGTCTGAGAAATCTCGCGTTAAATTTGCTAATTATATGCATGAGAATTATGGCTCGCTTATCGGTAACCTTTGCTTTGGTATGCTGCTTGGTATTACGGGTGTGGTAGGTTACTTAATGCACCTTCCGTTAGATATTCGTCATGTGGCATTTTCATCTGCGAATGTAGGCTATATTGCTGTGAGCGGACAATTCACCTATTCATTGCTTTTACAATGCATTGGTTTTGTATTGTTGATTGGTTTAGTTAATTTAATTGTCAGTTTTTCATTAACGCTTTGGGTTGCACTGCGTTCTTTGAATGCGGAAATTGATAGCTGGTGGCCAATTTGGTATGAAGTTTGTCAAATTGTAAAAAAACGTCCATTAAGCTTATTTCTTCCTGTTCAATTAGATAAATAATCGGCTTAAGTGATCTGCACCCCACTCTCGGACTTATCACTCAATCGCTAAATTACAGGCTGAAATTGAAGAATATTTAGTGTATTACAACCAAAAACGAATTAAACTTGCTTTCAAAGGATTGAGTCCAGTGTAATACCGAGCTCAATATTTAAGTTAACTAACCTGTCCAACTTTTGGGGGGCAGATCACTTTGTATATAAAAGTAGAAATGATGAATATCGTCTTTTTAGATAGTACGGCTATCCCGAAGCATATCCCTATTCCTCGTCCAAGTTTTGCGCATACTTGGATTGAATATGAGCATACTTCTTCTTCACAAACGATTGAACGAGCGAAAGATGCTGATATTGTTATTACGAGCAAAGTTATTTTTGATCGAGAAACGTTAAAACAATTACCTAAGTTAAAGTTAATTGCAATTACTGCAACTGGTACAAATAATGTTGATCTTGTGGCTGCAGAAGAAATGGGAATCACCGTGCGTAATGTGACAGGTTATTCCAGTACAACCGTGCCAGAACACGTCATCGGTCTGATTTTTTCTTTAAAACACAGTTTGGCAGGTTGGTTACGCGATCAAACGGAAGCAAAATGGGCGGAAAGTAAACAATTTTGTTATTTTGATTACTCTATTACAGATGTGCGCGGTTCGACATTGGGCGTATTTGGTAAAGGTTGCTTAGGGACAGAAGTTGGGCGTTTAGCGAATGCAGTGGGAATGAAGGTGCTTTATGCAGAACATAAAGATGCCACTGTTTGTCGTGAAGGTTATACGCCCTTTGATGAGGTATTAAAACAAGCAGATATTGTAACTTTGCATTGCCCATTAACTGAAACAACAAAGAATTTAATCAATACAGAAACCTTATCCCAAATGAAAAAAGGTGCATTTTTGATTAATACAGGGCGTGGGCCTTTGATTGATGAATTTGCCTTAGTTGATGCGTTAAAAACGGGGCATTTAGGCGGAGCGGTTTTGGATGTAATGGTAAAAGAGCCACCAGAAAAAGATAACCCATTAATTTTAGCTGCAAAAACTATGTCTAATTTAATTATCACCCCGCATATTGCTTGGGCGAGTGATAGTGCAGTGACAACATTAGTTGGCAAAGTAATGCAAAATATCGAAGAATTTGTACAACAATTAAATCAAAAATAATGAATTTTCCTATTTCTCTTTATATTGCACTACGTTATTGGCGTGCGAAAAGTGCGGATCGTTTTGGACGATTAGTGACTAATCTTGCAAGCCTAGGGATTGTGCTAGGTGTGATGGCATTGATCATCGTGCTTTCTGTGATGAATGGATTAGAAGGTTACCAAAAACAACAGGTGCTATCTTCCATTCCTCACGCGATTGTGAGTGAAGAACAGCCT
Organism: Haemophilus sp. oral taxon 036; assembly: GCF_002998595.1. NCBI lineage: Bacteria > Pseudomonadati > Pseudomonadota > Gammaproteobacteria > Pasteurellales > Pasteurellaceae > Haemophilus > Haemophilus sp. oral taxon 036. The sequence continues at coordinate 134,639 of NZ_CP027235.1, read as the reverse complement.
ATTTCTACAGAAAAAACATTAGAAAATTTACCGTACTTTGTCCAAAAAGCCGTGCCGATCAATACAACAAATGTGATTTATCAAACGACAAAAGGCGTGAGTGCAGGACAAATCATTGGTATTCAATCATTTTCTGATGATCCTTTGGTTGAATCTTTTGATCAGGATAAATTTAATGAAATTTTACCGACTGGTGAATTTAAACTGGTCATTGGTGATCAACTGGCGCAAAAGTTGGGCGTGAATGTTGGAGATAAAATCCGTTTGATGATTACGGAAAATAGCCAATATACACCATTCGGTCGCGTGCCAATGCAGCGTTTATTTACTGTTAGCGATATTTATTATGATTATGGCGAAGCATCGGGTTATGAAGCCTTTGCTAATATTACAGATATTGGTCGCTTAATGCGTATTCAACCGCAGCAAGCGCAGGGTTATCGTTTATTTTTGAATGATCCGTTCCAAATTACAGAGCTCCCACAACATTTCTCAACACAAAAAATCACGGATTGGCGTGTCCAAAAAGGTGAATTTTTCCAAGCGGTGAGAATGGAAAAAAATATGATGGGATTGCTGATTAGTTTGATCATTGTTGTGGCGATTTCCAATATCGTCACCTCTTTAAGTTTGATGGTGGTGGATAAACAAGGGGAAATTGCGATCTTGCAAACTCAGGGCTTAACAAAATCCCAAGTGCGTTCAGTGTTTATTTATCAAGGATTACTGGTGGGATTTGTTGGCACATTGCTCGGTGCTATTTTAGGTGTTTTAGTCACCTTGAACTTAACAGAGATTGTAAGTGCGGTAAATCCACAAGGTGTTTTTTTACCGACAGAATTATCCTTTGTTCAAATGATTTTTGTCGTTGGATTTTCCTTGTTGCTTTCTTTACTTTCTACACTTTATCCCGCTTATCGAGCTGCGAAAGTAGAACCTGCCGCTGCCTTGCGATACGAATAAGTTTTTAATGGTAAATGAATGATGGATGAACAATCACTTTTAGCTTTTGATACACAACATATTTGGCATCCTTATTCTTCAGTTTCTTCTGATATACCGCTTTATGCGGTAGAACGTGCTGATGGCGTGATGATAACCTTAAAAGATGGTCGTCGTTTGATTGATGGCATGTCTTCTTGGTGGGCAGCGTTGCATGGTTATAATCATCCTCGTTTAAATGCGGCTGCACAGAATCAGTTGGCAAAAATGAGCCATATTATGTTTGGCGGTTTTACCCATGAGCCCGCGGTGGAATTAGCCCAATTATTGGTACAAATTTTGCCAAATGGATTAGATAAGATCTTTTTTGCTGATAGTGGTTCTGTTGCTGTGGAAGTAGCGATGAAAATGGCTATTCAATATCAGCACGCTAAAGGGGAAGTACAACGACAAAAATTCGCCACCATCCGTTCGGGTTATCATGGCGATACTTGGAATGCGATGTCGGTGTGTGATCCAACCACAGGTATGCATCATTTATTTCATCATAGCCTGCCAGTACAATATTTTCTTCCTCAACCTAATATTCCATTTAATGCATCTTGGAATGATTGTGAGATTGAACCTTTAGCTGATTTACTTAAGAAAAAAGGTAGCGAAATCGCCGCACTTATTTTAGAGCCAGTAGTGCAAGGTGCGGGCGGTATGTATTTTTATTCGCCAACTTATTTAGTGAAAGCACAAGCGCTTTGTAAACAATATGGTGTATTGCTAATTTTTGATGAAATTGCCACTGGTTTTGGCCGCACAGGGAAATTATTTGCTGCCGAGCATGCTGGGATTTCGCCAGATATTATGTGTATCGGTAAAGCCTTAACCGGTGGTTATTTAACTTTATCGGCAACCATTACGACCACTGAAATTGCGCAAACTATTTGTCGCGGTGAGGCTAAATGCTTTATGCACGGGCCCACTTTTATGGCAAATCCATTGGCTTGTGCAATTGCGGCAGAATCTATTCGTCTATTATTGGAAAGTCCTTGGCAGCAAAATATTCAGCGAATTGAGCATTCCTTAAAACAACAGCTTTTGCCTTTAGCTGGAAAAGATTACGTCAAAGAAGTTCGCGTATTAGGGGCGATTGGGGTGGTTGAAATGAAAAGTGCGGTAAATATGAAAACTTTAGTCCCACGTTTTGTGGAACAAGGTGTTTGGATTCGGCCTTTCGGAAAATTGGTTTATGTTATGCCACCATTTGTGATTAAAGATGATGAACTTCAGAAATTAACGGAAGGCATGATTCTGGCTTTAATTCAGGAATATGAACATTAGGATAAAAAATGGATGCTTTCAAACAGCAACTGGAACAGCTTTGTGCACAAAATCAATATCGTTCAATTCCAGATTTAGTTCATCAAGGACGATATATTACGCGAGAAAATCGCAAAATGTTGAATATGTCATCTAATGATTATTTAGGTTTGGCATCGAATGAAAACTTGCGCCAGTCTTTTTTACAGCAATATGGCGATAATTTCCCTTCTTTTACCAGTTCTTCGTCTCGTTTATTAACGGGAAATTTTCCTATTTATACCGATCTTGAGCAGCTCATTGCTCAACGTTTCCAACGAGAAAGCGCTTTATTATTTAACAGTGGCTATCACGCCAATCTTGGTATTTTACCGGCGTTGACGACAACAAAAAGTTTAATTTTGGCAGATAAATTAGTGCATGCCAGTATGATTGATGGCATTCGTTTAAGCCAATGTGAGTTCTTTCGTTATCGTCATAATGATTATGAACATCTAAAGAATCTGCTCGAAAAAAATGCTGGAAAATTTGACCGCACTTTTATTGTGACGGAATCGGTTTTTAGTATGGATGGTGATGTAGCTGATTTAAAAAATCTTGTGCAACTGAAAAAACAGTTTCCCAATACTTATCTTTATGTGGATGAAGCCCATGCAATAGGCGTTTATGGTAAAAACGGATTAGGTATTGCCGAACGAGCTAATGTGATAGCTGATATAGATTTATTGGTCGGCACTTTTGGCAAAGCCTTAGCTTCAATGGGCGCTTATGTCGTCTGTGATCAAATATTAAAAGAGTGTTTGATTAATCAAATGCGTCCATTGATTTTTTCAACCGCACTTCCGCCATTTAATGTGGCATGGACTCATTTTATTTTTGAACGATTACCACAACTTTCAAAAGAAAGAACGCATCTTGAGCAGTTAAGTGCATTTTTACGCCAAGAAGTGGAGCATAGAACGCAAATAATGCCAAGCCAAACTTGCATCGTTCCTTATATTTTAGGCGAGAACGATGCAACCCTTGCTAAGGCGAAAGATCTGCAAGAGCAAGGTTATTATTGCTTGCCGATTAGACCTCCGACAGTACCGAAAGGTACATCCAGAATACGATTGTCTTTAACGGCAGATATGACAATGGATGAAGTAAAGCAGTTTGTGGCATGCTTATAAGGAAATAATGTGAAAACGAAATTTTATGATCATCAAGGTGAGCATTTAATAGTTTATTTTGCTGGCTGGGGAACACCTCTTGATGCTGTGGCTCATTTGATTTTGCCAACAGATCATGATTTATTAATTTGCTACGATTATCAAGATTTGACGTTAGATTTTGATTTTTCTGCCTATCAGCAAATTCGTGTAGTGGCATGGTCAATGGGTGTTTGGGTGGCAGAGCGAGTATTACAAGGAATCACCTTACAATCTGCAACAGCAGTGAATGGCACAGGTTTACCTTGTGATGATTGCTTCGGTATTCCCTACGCTATTTTTAAAGGTACGCTAGAGAATCTCGCAGAAAATACTCGTTTAAAGTTTGAACGTAGAATCTGTGGTGACAAAGTATCTTTTGAACGTTATCAACAATTTTCTGCACGACCATTTAACGAAATTCATCAAGAACTCACCGCTCTTTTTGCGATGATTCAGCAGGATAAACGCACCGATCTTATTCACTGGACAAATGCATGGATTAGTTCTCGCGATAAAATTTTTATGCCAGCTAATCAGCACCAATATTGGGCATCGCGTTGTGCTGTTCAGGAAATAGAGGGTGAGCATTATGTGTTTTCAAGATTTAGCCACTGGTCTGCATTATGGAATCATTAACTTCTGTAGATAAATTGCGCATTCAACAAGCCTTTCAAAAAGCCTTAAATAGCTATGATGAACATGCGTTAATTCAACAGAAAATGAATATTAAGTTAATGACGCATTTGCAAGACTATTTACCAAATGGGCCACTAGATAGTGTTTTGGAGCTTGGTTGCGGGTCTGGTATGTTGAGTTCATTGTTGCAAAAACAGATTTCAGCCAATTATTGGTTATTTAATGATTTGTGCGATGTGTGCTCTCTACTCGCTGAAAAGCTGATTCAACCTTTTGATTTTTCTTGTGGCGATGCGGAAAACTTTCCTTTTCAACGAGGGTTTGACTTGATTGCAAGTGCATCAGCGGTGCAGTGGTTCCATCATCCTGACAATTTTATTTCCCATTGTAAAACAGGATTGAAACCTAATGGTTTATTGGCGATGACGACCTTTGGTAAAGATAATTTAAAAGAGATTCGCCAAATGACGAATGTGGGGTTAAGTTATCCGAATTTATCTCAATGGCAAAATTGGTTAGCCAATGATTTTGAGCTTTTATGGTGTGACGATTTTAATGTAATACTAGACTTTGATACGCCATTGGATGTACTCAAACATCTGAAATATACTGGTGTAACAGCGACTAACCAGAAAAATTGGACAAGAAAAAATCTCAACAAATTTATTGATGATTACTTGCGGGCTTTTAGTTTGCCATCGGGTAAAGTGCGGTTAACTTATCATCCATTGTTTTTTATCGCACGTTATTCTCGTGCTGGAAATTAGTAAGGCGTATTTATGGGCAAGGTTATTTTTGTATCGGGCATTGATACCGATGTAGGTAAAACGGTTGCAACAGGTATTTATGCTAAAAAGTTGATGGAACAAGGCTTTTCCGTTATTACACAAAAAATGATTCAAACAGGCTGTAAAAATATCGCTGATGATTTGCTTGTACATCGAAAGATTCAAGGCATTGGTTTGACGGAAGAAGATTTACAAGGCGACACCTGCCCTTATCTTTTTGAATATCCTTGTTCTCCTCATTTAGCGGCAAAGCTCGAGGGGCGAGAAATTAATGAAAAAATTATTGAAAAATCTACCGCACTTTTGGTAGAAAAATATGATTATGTATTGTTGGAGGGCGCTGGTGGATTAATGGTGCCTTATTGTGACGATGCGACGACGTTAGATTATATCCAGTCAAATAATTACCCTTTGATTTTAGTGACATCGGGAAAATTAGGTAGTATTAACCACACATTATTAAGTTTAGATGCCTGTCGTTCTCATGGTGTGTCAGTGCTAAGCGTGATGTATAACGGTTATCCGGAATACGATCCAATTATTAGTGAAGAGACACAAGGCTATTTAAAACGTTATCTTAAAAAATATTTTCCTGAAACGGGATTTGAATACTTTGGGCGCATTGAAATTTAAGCTCAAAGAAAAGTGTGATAGACTCGCGCAAGTTTTTAATGAGATGATTTGCTGCTAAAGTGCGGTTAAAACGAGTAAAAAATGAATAACTATTTATTAAAATGCGAAAACATCAATAAATTTTATCAAGAAGGCGAAAATCAAACGCAAGTGTTAAAAGGCGTTTCTTTTTCTATGGAACCCGCAGAGTTGGTTGCGATTGTGGGGAGTTCTGGTTCAGGGAAAAGTACGTTATTGCATACTTTAGGGGGACTTGATCAGCCAAGTAGTGGGGAAGTGTTTATTAATGGACAATCCTTACAAAAAGCATCAGCTAATGAATTAGCTGCTTTGCGTAATCGTTATTTAGGATTTGTGTATCAATTCCATCATTTAATGGCGGATTTTACCGCACTTGAAAATGTGATGATGCCGATGTTGATTGGTCATCAGAATAAAACAGAAGCAAAAGATCGTGCCGAAAAAATGCTAAGTGCGGTAGGCTTAAGTCATAGAATTATGCATCGCCCTTCTGCGCTTTCTGGAGGGGAACGTCAGCGCGTCGCCATTGCACGTGCTTTAGTGAATAATCCATCGTTAGTTTTAGCGGATGAGCCCACAGGGAATCTTGACCACAAGACCACAGAAAGCATATTTGAACTCATTCAACAACTTAATCAAGAGCAAAATATCGCTTTTTTATTAGTCACTCACGATATGGGGCTTGCTGAAAAATTATCACGTCGTTTAGTCATGCAAGACGGTATTTTGAAGGAAGGTGCATAATGAATACGCCTTTTTTCATTAGTTGGCGTTATCAACGTGGCAAGCAGAAAAATCCTTTGGTTGCGTTAATTGCAAAATTTTCAGCTATCGGTATTGCGCTGGGTGTTGCCGTTTTAATTGTTGGCTTAAGCGCGATGAATGGTTTTGAGCGTGAGCTTAATCAACGAATTCTTGCTGTAGTTCCCCACGCAGAGATTTTATCTGCGCCCAATGCGACGGAGCCAACCATTCACCATTGGCAAAATTTAGAAAAACGCTTACAACAAAATGCCCAAATTAAAGGTATTTCCCCTTTTGTTAGTTTTACTGCATTGGTAGAAAATGGCTCAAAACTGAAAGTGGTTCAGGTGAAGGGCATTGAAAAACAAGCAGAAGATCGCGTGAGCTCTCTTGGTAATTTCGTACAAGAGCAAGGCTGGGATAAATTTGGGAAAGAAGGTGGATTAGTCTTGGGATCAGGTATTGCTAGAGAACTCGATGTAAAAGCGGGTGATTGGGTTACCTTACTTATTTCTCAGCAAAACGGCGAGGAACAACTTGCTCAACCAACTCGTGAACGCGTGCAAGTCACTGCAATTTTGCGTTTAGATGGACAACTTGATTATAGTTATGCCTTATTGCCGCTTGCTCAAGCACAAGAATTTTTGACTTATAAATCTGATCAAATAACAGGTGTTGAATTGAAATTAGATGATCCTTTTTCTGTGAAAAATCTGGATTTATCTATGCTTAATGATTATCCGCAGATGCTTTATATTCAAAACTGGATTGGTAAATTTGGTTATATGTATCGCGATATTCAACTTATTCGAACAGTGATGTACATTGCCATGGTACTCGTGATTGGGGTAGCATGTTTTAATATTGTTTCTACGCTGATTATGGCGGTAAAAGATAAGCAGGGCGATATAGCCATTATGCGTACGCTTGGGGCGAATAATGCGTTCATTAAACGTATTTTTATTTGGTATGGCTTACAGGCAGGAATGAAAGGTTGCTTAATTGGTATTGTGTTAGGCATTATACTTGCATTAAATCTTACAACCTTTATTCAAGGCATTGAGTGGGTTATCGGTAAGAAATTGTTATCGGGCGATGTGTATTTTGTCGATTTTTTGCCAAGCGAGTTACATTGGTTGGATGTTTTGATGGTTTTAGTTGCCGCGCTTGCATTGAGTTTAATTGCTAGTCTTTATCCAGCAAGTAGGGCCGCTAAATTACAACCAGCCCAAGTATTAAGTAGCCATTAATTTTGTGAATACCGCATGAAAGTGCGGTATTTTTAATATTGTAAGAATCTGCTTTCAATGATTTATATGAAATTTATTTTTTAAAACCATAAATAAAATTCATATACATCTAGATGGCTAAAACTTCAATCGCTATATATTCTTTGTTAGAATCGATCACACTTTATTTAAAATTTAATTATAGGAAAGCATCATGAGCAAATTATTTCCAAATGCCAAAACTCGAACTCAAGCCCCTTATCGTTTTGATATTGTCGGGAGCTTCTTACGCCCAGAAACATTAAAACAAGCACGCCATCAATGTAGCTGTGGCGACATTTCTTGCGCCGACTTAACTCAAGTAGAAGATAGTGAAATTTCCAAATTAGTTGAGCATCAAAAGTCAGTGGGATTATCTGCTGTAACAGATGGGGAGTTTCGTCGAACTTTCTGGCATCTTGACTTCTTAGCCGCTTTAGATGGTGTAAAAGAAGTGGATGTAGAAAAATTTTCTGTACAATTTAAGCATCATAGTGTCCGCCCAAAAACTTTACGTATTGTTGATAAAATTGATTTTTCTGAGAATCATCCATTCATAGCACATTATCGTGCTTTACAAAAAATTTCAGGTGAAACAGAAGTAAAATTAACCATTCCTTCTCCTTCCATGTTGCATTTAATTTGTACAGTACGTGAAACAGATTATCATCCTATTGCGCGTTATCAAGATAATAATCAATTATTACTTGATGATATTGCTGATGCTTATATTAAAGCAATGAATATCTTCTATGCTGCAGGCTGTCGCAATTTGCAATTGGATGATACAAGTTGGGGTGAGTTTTGTGCTGAAGATAAACGCAAGGCCTATACAGAGCGAGGTTTAGATCTTGATCAAATCGCAAAAGATTATGTCTATATGATTAATAAAATTGTTGCGGCTAAACCAGCTGATCTAGCCATTACAATGCATATTTGTCGAGGTAATTTCCGTTCTACTTGGTTCTCTGCTGGTGGTTATGAACCTATAGCAGAAATCTTATTTGGTCACTGTAATGTAGATGGTTTCTTCTTAGAATATGATAGTGATCGTGCGGGTGATTTTAAACCGTTACGTTTTATTAAAAATCAGCAAGTTGTTCTAGGATTAGTGACATCCAAATCAGGTGACTTAGAGAATCGTGATGAAATTATTGCACGCATTAAGGAAGCAACACAATATGTCGATATTAATCAGCTTTGTTTAAGCCCTCAATGTGGTTTTGCTTCTACAGAAGAAGGCAATATTTTAACTGAAGAACAACAATGGAAAAAACTAGAGTTTATCCGTGACATTGCTGAAGAGGTCTGGGGAAAATAAATATATTTATTTCCAATGTTATATAAAAATAGCCGCATAAAGTGCGGCTATTTTTTTACTTGTTTTAAATATTCTAAAAAATTACTTAAAACCTGTTCTATATCAAGAAAACCATAAAATTAATAAGACTATTTTTCTTATTTAGTCGTATTATATTACTCGGAATGATTAATTCATTCTGGTTATCTACAATAAGGACATTATTATGGCAATTAAAAAAGTGATTACTGTCTGTCCGTATTGCGCTTCAGGTTGTAAGATCAATCTATTGGTTGAAAACAACAAAATTGTGGGTGCTGAAGGTGCAAACGGTAAAACAAACGAACGGGAGCTTTGCCTGAAAGGATATTATGGCTGGGATTTTGTGCATGATACAAAAATCCTCACTCCTCGCCTAACTCAACCGATGATTCGCTACAAACGTGGCGAGCCGTTCACGCCAGTGAGCTGGGAAGAAGCTATTTCCTATTCTGCAAAACGTTTACAAGAAATTAGAGAAAAATATGGCAACGAGTCAATTATGGTAACGGGTTCTTCTCGTGGACCAGGTAACGAAGTGAATTTCGTTATGCAAAAATTTGCTCGTGCGGTATTAGGCAATAACAATATTGACTGTTGTGCGCGCGTATGACACGGCCCTTCTGTAACAGGTCTGCTCAAATCGGTCGGTAACGGCGCGATGTCCAACTCAATTGTTGAGATTGAAGACACTAAATGCGTATTTATCTTTGGCTATAATGCCTCAACGTCTCACCCTATTGTGGCGCGTCGTATTAACCACGCAAAAGCAAAAGGGGCGAAGATTATTGTTTGTGATCCTCGTAAAATTGAAACCGCTCGTATTGCTGATATTTATGCGCCTCTTGCCAATGGTAGCAACGTCGCATTTTTGAATGCAATGATGAACGTGATTCTTGAAGAAGGATTACAAGATCAAAAATTCATCGATGAACATACCGAAAATTTCGATGCGTTCTATGAAACTGTAAAAGCTTATACACCTGAATCAACTCAACATATCACTGGCATTGAGCCTGAAATGTTGAGAGAAATTGCCCGCACTTATGCGAAAGCTGAAACTGCGACAATTCTTTGGGGTATGGGGGTATGTCAGTTCCGTCAAGGTGTGGAAACTGTACGTGCGTTGGCAAGCTTGGCAATGCTTACTGGTAACTTAGGTAAACCAAATGTTGGTGTAAATCCTGTGCGTGGGCAAAACAACGTACAAGGCGCATGTGACATGGGGGCTTTATATAATACTTTACCTGGTTATCAAAGTTATGCGGATCCAGAAATCAACGCTAAATTTGCGAAAGCATGGGGCGTACCGTCTATTCCAACCAAACCAGGTGTACCATTGAGTGAAGTGCCACATGCTGTGGCAGAAGGTAAACTCAAAGCATTCTATATTATGGGTGAAGATACTTTACAAACTGAACCTGATTTGAATGCAATGAAACAAACCTTTAAAGATCTTGAGTTTATTATTGTTCAAGATATCTTTATGACTCAAACGGCAGCGGAAGCGGATGTGATTTTACCAGCAACATCTTGTGCTGAACACGAAGGTGTTTATAGTGCGGCTGACCGTGGTTTCCAACGTTTCTATAAAGCGGTGGATCCTGTGGGTGATGTGAAAGACGACTGGGAAATCATCAGTCTTATGGCACAAGCTTTGGGTTATCCAATGCATTACAACAACACCAAAGAAATTTGGGATGAGTTGCGTGAGCTTTGCCCAATTTATAAAGGTGCAACTTACGAAAAAATGGAAGGCTTGGGTTATATTCAATGGCCATGTACGGATGAAGGCCCTGAAGATCAAGGTACTACATACTTATATGAAGGTCAAATCTTCGACCGTCCAAATGGTAAAGCAGAGTTCTTTGCTTGCGACTGGGAACCACCAATGGAAGAAGTTTCTGAAGAATATCCATTAGTCCTTTCTACCGTACGTGAAGTTGGTCACTATTCTTGCCGTTCAATGACGGGTAACTGCCGTGCACTTGCTGCGTTGGCTGATGAGCCAGGATTTGTTCAAATGAACGATCAAGATGCGAAAGCTTTAGGCATTAAGAATAATGAGCTTGTTTGGATTTCTTCATCTCGTGGTAAAGTGATATCTCGTGCTGATGTAAGTTCTCGTACTAACAAAGGTGCGTGTTATATGACTTACCAATGGTGGATCGGAAAATGTAACGAACTCACCGCTGAACATTTAAATCCGGGATCTCGTACTCCGGAATATAAATACAGCGCAGTGCGTATCGAAAAAATTGAAGATCAACGTTGGGCTGAGCACTATGTTGTCACTGAATATACTAAGCTCAAATCTCGTTTAAAAGAAACCGCACTTGTGGCTTAATAATATTTATCATGATGAGGACAGGCTTTATGCCTGTCCTTTTTTATGTCTAATGAAATATGATGTAGGTAAGAATATTAGAAATGTAAAAAGAGTGGTTTATTCAAAGGCAATTTCTTTAATACGTAACTCATCACCGCTTTGTCGTTGCAAATGTATGCTGCCACAATTTGGACAAGAATCATGATGAGCTTGTATCTCAACTAATTTTTGACATTGCCAACACCAGGCTTGCGCTGCAATAGGAATTAGATGAAGTTTACAGCCTTCAGCAGCCGTACCTTGAAAGGTTATATCAAAACAAAATTCTAATGCATCAGGTTCTACACAAGAGAGCGCGCCAATTTCTAGCCAAAGATCCGTAACTTTTTTTATATCGTGACTCTTGCATTGTTGTTCTACTATTTCCAGCATATTTTGACAAAGAGACAATTCGTGCATAATTTTTCCTTTTGTTTTTCTTCCTTAAAACAAATGCCTTTACCAATTCAAGATAAAGGCATTTCTCTAAAACATTGTCAATTTCAACCGCACTTTACACGAGCATATTTACAACTGCAAATGAAACTTTTAATAGCGCAGCGTTGATTAAGTCGATAAAGAATGCACCGACCATTGGAACGATTAAAAATGCTTTGTGTGATGGCCCAAAACGGCTGGTAATGGCTTGCATATTTGCAACGGCTGTTGGGGTTGCTCCTAAACCGAAACCACAGTGACCAGAGCTTAATACAACCGCATCATAATCTTTACCCATTGCGCGATAAGTAACATAGATTGCAAATACCGCCATAAAGACAACTTGTACTGCAAGGATGATTAATACATCTACCGCTAAGCCTGCAAGTTCCCAAAGTTTTAATGACATTAGGGCGATAGCTAAGAAGATAGATAAACCCACGCTACCTAATACATCAATAGCCGAATCAGCCACTTGGAAACGGAAGATATTGGTTAAAATATTACGGATAATTACACCGGTAAATAAACACCATACGAATGTTGGTAATTGGAATGCGGTACCTTTTGTTTGAGCATCTAAATATTGGCCGATAAGCAAACAGATAGACATCATTGCAATGGTTTCAATTAACGAACGTGAAGTAATTTTACGTTTGTAAGTTGGATGTTCAAAAGCCTCTTGAATATCATCTACTTCATCGTTTTCAGGATTTTCACCTTGTTTTTGACGATTTAATAAGAAACGTGCAACAGGGCCACCGATGATACCACCAAAGACTAAACCAAAGGTTGCACATGCCATCGCAATTTCAGTTGCACCTTGTAAATTGAATTGGTGAGTAAATGTATCAGCCCATGCAGCACCAGTACCATGACCGCCAGTTAATGTGACAGAACCCGCTAATAAGCCGTATGCTGGGTGGATACCTAATGCTAATGAACCTATGACACCGATAACATTTTGGCAAATAATTAGCAAACCAGCGACGAATAAAAATACGATAAGTGGTTTTCCGCCTTTAATTAAACGGGAAAAGTTTGCACTTAAACCAATGGAAGTGAAGAACACTAACATCATGGTAGTTTGCAAATTCTTATCGAAGTTAAAGGATGTACCGTCTACTTTATTCCAAATTAAAAGAGCAATAGCAACAATAAATCCACCAACAACTGGCTCAGGAATGTTGAATGTTTTTAAGATGCTAATTCGTTTAACGAGAAAATACCCCAAGAGCAAGACTAAGCTTGCTAGTGCAAGGGTTTCATACGTGCTAAATGTATGACTCATAAATTGGATCTCCCTATGTTGTGTTTAAGTTATGTGTTGTGTTGCGGTTCGATTACCACTATTTCAACATTGGTATGTAATCCGCGTGGTAATGTCGAACCTTTTCTGCCTCGTTCAGCACGGAACTTCTGCAGATCTTCCGGTTTTAATACAATTTTTCGTTTTCCGGAATGAAATTCAAGACTTGCTTGATCTGAAATAAGCAATAATTTCACTAACAATTCACTGCGCTCCTTTGCATTTGCGGCAGGAATTGTCACAATTTTATTGCCTTTGCCTTTTGATAATGCCGGTAAATCTTTTACCGGGAAAATCAACATTCTGCCAGCGGATGTCATCGCGACAACAAGTGAGGTGGCATTCGCCAGCGTTTTAGGCTCCATCACTTTGGCATTTTCCGGTAAAGAAATCAAGGCTTTTCCTGCTTTATTGCGTGCAATTAAATCTTCAAATTTACAAATAAAACCATAACCCGCATCAGAAGCCATCAATAATTCTTGCTGTTCGCTGGCCATTACGACATATTCAATGGTCGCACCAGCGGGTAAATTTAGTTTACCTGTGAGGGGTTCACCTTGCGAACGCGCGGAAGGTAATGAAAGCGGATCGAGTGCATAACTTCGCCCCGTACTATCAATGAATACAACAGCTTGATTACTCTTGCCACAAGCGTGAGCTCGATAATTATCACCAGCTTTGTAGCTTAATGATTTAGGATCAATATCGTGTCCTTTAGCACAACGAACCCAGCCCATTTCGGATAAGATGACAGTGACAGGCTCTGCTGGTGTCATGTCACTTTCAGAGATCATTTTGGCTTCTTCTCGTTCGACCAGTTGAGACATTCGTGGACTAGTATATTTTTTCGCATCTTCTTGAATTTCTTTTTTGATAAGCGTATTCAAACGGCGTTCCGATCCTAAAATTGCTTCTAAATTTAACCGCTCTTTTTCAAGTTCATTTTGTTCAGCTTTGAGTTGGTTTTCTTCTAATTTCGCTAAATGACGTAAGCGTAAATTTAAAATTGCATCGGCTTGTTCATCGCTTAAATTAAAGCGTGCTATAAGCTCTGCTTTTGGATCATCTTCATGGCGTATAATTTCGATAACCTCATCAATATTTAAAAAGGCTACCATCAAACCTTCTAAAATATGCAAGCGAGAGAGCACTTTATCCAAACGATATTGAAGACGACGAGTCACGGTTATTCGGCGGAAAGTAAGCCATTCATTTAAGATTTCTAATAAGCCTTTTACCGCAGGTTTATGATCAAGCCCGATCATATTCATATTTACACGGTAGCTTTTTTCAAGATCTGTAGTCGCAAATAAGTGTGCCATTAATGCATCGGTATCGACGCGATTTGAGCGAGGAACTAGCACAATCCGAATTGGATTTTCGTGATCGGCTTCATCACGAATATCTTCTAGCATTGGCAGTTTTTTTGCCGTCATTTGTTCGGCTATTTGGGCAATAATTTTGGATGGCGAAGATTGATGCGGAAGTGCTGAGATAATAATTTCACCGTCTTCTTTTTTCCAAGTTGCACGCATTTTTATTGAGCCACGACCTTGCTCATAAATTTTACGAATTTCTGATTTGGGCGAAATAATTTCCGCTTCTGTTGGAAAATCTGGACCTTGAACAATTTTAAGTACATCATCTAATCCCGCTTTCGGATTATCTAGCAACATTACTGCCGCATCAGCAATTTCGTTAATATTGTGTGGTGGAATATCTGTCGCCATACCCACTGCAATACCTGTTGTGCCGTTCAATAAAATATGAGGTAAACGAGCAGGTAAATATTGTGGTTCAGCCAAGGTTCCATCAAAGTTTGGTTGATAATCTACCGTTCCTTGTCCGAGTTCACTCAGCAATATTTCAGAGATTTTAGATAGGCGTGATTCCGTATAACGCATGGCAGCGAAAGATTTTGGATCATCTGGCGCCCCCCAGTTACCTTGACCATCTACGAGCGGATAACGATAAGAGAAGGGTTGTGCCATTAACACCATCGCTTCATAACAAGCACTGTCTCCATGTGGATGGAATTTACCGAGTACATCACCGACGGTACGGGCAGATTTTTTGTATTTTGCCGTGGCATTTAAGCCAAGTTCAGACATCGCATATACAATACGGCGTTGAACGGGTTTTAAACCGTCACCGATAAAAGGCAGCGCACGATCCATGATGACATACATGGAATAGTTGAGATAAGCCCTTTCGGTGAAGGTGCGTAGAGGCATTTGCTCAATGCCTTCATAATTGATATTTGTCATTTTGGTTTCTGTTAATTGAATATATTCTTAATTTATTAAAATTCGGATTTGCTGAGATTAATTTAGTCTAAACAGATAAATCAACCTGATCGCCTTTCGCTTGCAACCAATTTTTACGGTCTTCGGAACGTTTTTTCGCTAATAACATATCCATGAGTTCTAATGTATCCGCACCTTGGTCTTCCTCTAAATCATAAGTTAATTGAACAAGGCGACGAGTATTAGGATCCATTGTTGTTTCACGCAATTGCGATGGGTTCATTTCACCTAAACCTTTAAAACGTTGAACATTAGGTTTGCCTTTTTTATTTTTTAATCGATCTAAAATCGCCTCTTTTTCACTTTCATCTAATGCGTAGAAGACTTCTTTATTTAAGTCAATGCGATAAAGTGGTGGCATTGCGACGTAAACGTGACCGTCTTGTACCAATTTCGGAAAATGACGTAAGAACAGGGCGCAGAGCAGAGTGGCAATATGCAGACCATCGGAGTCAGCATCCGCGAGAATACATACTTTACCATAGCGAAGTTGTGATAAATCATTGCTGTCAGGATCGATTCCAAGAGCAACGGCGATATCGTGAATTTCCGTTGAACCTAATACTTGATCAGGTGAAACTTCCCATGTATTTAAGATTTTTCCACGTAACGGCAAAATCGCTTGATATTCGCGATCACGCGCTTGTTTTGCTGAACCGCCCGCAGAGTCGCCCTCCACTAAAAATAATTCAGTTTTTTCTAAATCCTGTGAGCCACAATCTGCTAATTTCCCTGGTAACGCAGGGCCACTAACGAGTTTTTTTCGCACGACTTTTTTGGCTGCACGTAATCGGCGTTGTGCAGAACTAATGGCAATTTCTGCTAATTTTTCAGCATCTTGTACGTTTTGGTTGAGCCATAAACTAAACGCATCTTTTAAAACACCGCTGACAAAGACCGCACTTTGGCGTGATGATAAGCGTTCCTTAGTTTGCCCCGCGAATTGCGCATCCTGCATTTTAAGGGAAAGAATGTAAGAACAACGATCCCAAATATCATCAGCGGTAAGTTTTACGCCGCGTGGTAATAGATTTCTAAATTCGCAAAATTCTCGAATGGCATCTAATAAACCTTGACGTAGGCCATTAACATGTGTTCCGCCTTGAATAGTCGGAATTAAGTTTACGTAGCTTTCGCCAATCAGTTCGCCACCTTCTGGTAACCAAAGTAATGCCCAGCTAACCGCTTCATTTGTTCCTTTAAATTCACCAACGAATGGTTTTTCCGGAAGTGTTTCAAAGCCATTAACTGCTTCGATAAGATAATCGGAAAGCCCATCTTCATATAACCAAATATCTTGAGTATTGTTTACTTTATCAATGAATTTGATTTCAAGCCCTGAGCAGAGGACGGCTTTCGCTCTTAATAAATGGCGTAGACGGCTAACGGAAAATTTTGCGCTGTCAAAATATTTTGGATTCGGTTTGAAGTGAACTGTTGTCCCCGTTGTGCGTCTGCCACAAGTCCCAATAACTTCCAATTCTTCTACTTTATTGCCGTTTTCAAAGGCAATTTTATACACTTCACCATTACGTTTGACTTGAATATCCACTCGTTCAGAAAGCGCATTCACCACAGAAATCCCCACACCGTGTAAACCACCGGCAAATTCATAATTTTTATTGGAGAATTTACCACCAGCATGAAGTTTAGTCAGGATCACTTCTACGCCGGAAACGCCTTCCATTGGATGAATATCCACAGGCATACCGCGACCATTGTCTGTGACTTCAATGGATTGATCTGGGTGTAAAATTACTTCAATTTTTGTGGCAAAACCCGCAAGGGCTTCATCCACGCTGTTATCAATAACTTCTTGTGCGAGGTGATTCGGACGAGTGGTATCTGTATACATACCGGGGCGAATTTGCACCGGCTCGAGATCTTTAAGTACGGTAATTTCTTGAGCTGAATAATTGGTTGTCATGGTTAGATGAGTCGTTAATTTTTTAAATTTGAGAAAATTCTATCAAAAAGTGCGGTGATATTCGACCGCACTTTTAATCGTATAAACCAGGCGTATTTTCATCTGGGCGTGTTTTAAAACGGCGATGTAGCCACATATATTGTGATATGCCCTTCATGATTTCCTTTTCAACGATTTGATTCATTCGCGCTGCAATCGCCGTTTCATCTTGTAAATCTGTAAAATCAACAGGCGCTGAAATACTCACGGTATAGCCTGAGCCATCTTTATTTCGTAATGGCGCAAATGGAATCACTTTGCTATTTGGTGAGGATTTCAGTAAATAATAACTACCAGTGGTTGTGCAAGCATCAGGAACCGCAAAAAAGGGAACAAAAACGGCATTTTTTCTGCCGTAATCGTGATCAGGCGCATACCAAATGGTTTCTTCATTGCGTAAAGCTTTGATCATTCCACGTAAATCTTTACGATTTAGTAAATTTTTATTTGATTTTAAACGTCCTTGAATTTGTAGCCAATCAAATGCAGGATCGTCATTTGGGCGGTAAACTCCAATACCAGGATGATGTAAACCAATGATACGCGCACCAAGTTCTAGTGTTAAGAAATGAACACCGACGAGAACAATTCCATCTTTTTGATTTTCTTTTAGATAATGTAAGCCTTCAACTTTTGACCATTTTTTGATACGTGTATCCGACCAAAACCAAGCCATACCTGTTTCGATAATTGCCATGCCTACTGAGCGGAGATTTTCTTGCAAAATCACCTCACGCTCGTTTTCAGGCATATCAGGGAAACAAAGTTCAAGATTACGGCGTGCAATGGCAGCTCGACGTTTACCCACTTTTAAATGTGAAAACAGCCAACCGAGACCATGACCAATATGGCGCAAAATAGGATAGGGAAGACATAAAATACTTCGCCAAATTGCCACGCCTAGCCAAAAAAGCCAGTATTTTGGAGCTAAAAAGTGCGGTTGAAATTGAGGGAGTTTTTCGTTTTTCATTGTTCTTTCCACGTAAGTTAGGAGCGTAGTTTATCGTAAATTTGAGTTGTGGTAAAATCGCCACAATTTTGGTTATTCAAATAGAGAGATTTTAAAATGGCTCAATATTCAGCAGAATTTAAGCAAGCAAAAGTGCTCGTATTAGGCGATGTGATGCTTGATCGTTATTGGTTTGGCGCAACCAACCGTATTTCACCAGAAGCCCCTGTGCCAGTGGTTCGTGTACAAGAAAATGAAGAACGCGCGGGTGGTGCTGCAAATGTAGCGATGAATATTGCTTCACTCAACGTACCTGTTCAGTTAATGGGATTGATTGGACAAGATGAAACTGGTTCTGCGCTTTCCCACTTATTAGAAAAACAAAAAATCGATTGTAATTTTGTTGCATTAGAAACCCATCCAACCATTACTAAATTACGTATTTTATCCCGTCACCAACAGTTACTTCGCCTTGATTTTGAAGAAGATTTCAATAATGTAGATTGCAAGGATTTATTAGCGAAGTTAGAAAGTGCGGTGAAAAATTATGGTGCTTTGATTCTTTCTGATTATGGCAAAGGCACTCTTAAAGATGTTCAGAAAATGATTCAAATTGCACGCAAAGCAAATGTGCCTGTGTTAATCGATCCAAAGGGAACTGATTTTGAACGTTATCGTGGTGCGACATTATTGACACCAAATATGTCTGAATTTGAAGCTGTTGTGGGCAAATGCAATACAGAAGAAGAGATTATTGAGAAAGGTTTAAAATTAATTTCTGATATTGAATTAACCGCACTTTTGGTGACGCGTTCTGAAAAAGGAATGACATTATTACGTCCAAATCAAGAACCCTATCATTTGCCAACCGTTGCAAAAGAAGTGTTTGATGTGACGGGAGCCGGTGACACCGTTATTAGCGTATTAGCAACTGCGTTAGCTGATGGGCGTTCTTTCGAAGAATCTTGTTACCTAGCCAATGTCGCCGCTGGAATTGTGGTGGGTAAATTGGGGACTTCAACGGTTTCGACCGTGGAACTTGAAAATGCTATTCATGTTCGCTCTGAAACGGGATTTGGCATTATGAGCGAAGCAGAATTAAAAGATGCTGTCGCACAAGCTAAAGCGCGCGGTGAAAAAATTGTGATGACTAATGGCTGTTTCGATATTTTGCATCCAGGCCATGTTTCTTATTTAGAAAATGCACGTAAATTGGGCGATCGTTTAATTGTCGCGGTAAACAGCGATGATTCCGTTAAACGCTTAAAAGGTGACGGTCGCCCAATTAACAACCTTGAAACTCGAATGGCTGTGCTTGCTGGTTTGGCATCAGTAGACTGGTTGGTACCATTCACTGAAGATACACCACAACGTTTAATCGGTGAAATTCTACCAGATCTTTTAGTCAAAGGCGGCGATTACAAACCCGAAGAGATTGCAGGCAGTAAAGAAGTTTGGGCAAATGGCGGTGATGTTAAAGTGCTAAACTTTGAAAATGGTTGTTCAACAACAAATGTGATTGAAAAAATTAGGACATTAAAAGAGTAGACTGTAGGAAATAGAATTATTGCATCTACGATTTTTTATGTTGTTATATAAATATAATTAGACATATTTTTACTGAATACTACTTTTTTAGAGATGTACATGGCTGAAATTTTAGAACAGCAAAATATAATTGAAGAACCTGAAGCACAATATCATTTGTTTTCAGAAAATAAGCACCTAGTGCAGAATACAGTAAGTTTTACCTTTATTGATCTTTTTGCTGGAATTGGTGGCTTTAGACTAGCAATGCAAAATTTGGGTGGAAAATGTGTTTTTTCTAGTGAATGGGATGAGCAAGCTCAAAAAACGTATGCTGCAAATTTTGGAGATATTCCTTACGGTGATATTACTTTAGAAGAAACAAAGGCTAGAATTCCTAAAGAATTCGATATCCTTTGTGCTGGCTTTCCTTGTCAGGCTTTTTCTATTGCAGGGAAAAGAGGCGGATTTGAAGATACCAGAGGAACGTTATTTTTTGATGTCGCTGAGATTATTCATCGTCATCAACCGAAAGCCTTTTTTTTAGAAAATGTGAAAGGATTAATTAATCACGATAAAGGACGTACGCTTAAAATTATTTTAAACACATTGAGAGAGGATTTAGGTTATTTTGTACCAGATCCTGAAATTGTAAATGCTAAAGATTTCGGTGTGCCACAAAATAGAGAACGGATCTATATTGTGGGATTTCATAAAGATACAGGGGTGAATTCATTTAATTATCCAAAGCCGACCAATCAGTCAGTGCGTTTTATTGATATTCGTGAAGATAAACCAGTTGCAACGAAATATTATTTATCAACCCAATATATTAATACATTACGGAAGCATAAAGCTCGTCATGAAAGTAAAGGTAACGGCTTTGGATATGAAATTATTTCTGATAATGGAATAGCGAATGCAATTGTTGTTGGTGGCATGGGAAGAGAGCGTAATTTGATTATTGATCATCGAATTACTGATTTTACCCCAACAACTCGGATTAAAGGCGAAGTTAATCGAGAGGGGATTCGTAAGATGACTCCAAGAGAATGGGCCAGATTACAAGGTTTTCCTGATAGTTATGTAATTCCTGTTGCAGATGCCTCGGCATATAAACAATTTGGCAATTCTGTTGCTGTGCCAGCTATTCAAGCAACAGCAAAACAAATATTAAATGAATTAAACATAGGTAAATAATATGACTACTAAAGGACGAAAGGTTGTCACTATTATCAAACAAATGATAGAAGAATATCCTATTAACAAAGAGTGGACTGCAAGTGAATTTATTTCTACTTATTGGGGTATTTATAAATCTGATTATAAAGAAGATAATTCGGTAAATGGGGGAGTGTTTGAGCAATTACTTGTCCTTTCATTACTTAGAGAAGGAATCGGCCCCGTTTATGTTCAAGCAAAACTTGCTTTTGTACCAAATGTAATTCTTGATATTGTCCTCTATAATCGTAGAACGCCCATCACTATTAGTGCTAAAACGTCATTAAGGGAACGTTGGAAACAAGCCGATCTTGAGGCTGTTGCAACAAAATATGTTCATAGAGATGCAAAGTGTTATCTTTTAACGCTTTCTGAAAGTGAAGTCAAAACTAGACGAGCAGATAGAAATAGTTATATGGGAATTGATAAATTTATTCTTGCTCACACTACAGAGTATGATCAATTTATCAATGAGTTAAAACAAATTAAAATTTCAGAGAGTGAAACTATTAAAATTATTGAAACAGATCATCATGTTTATAATAAAGAAATAGCCAATGAAATGTATAGAATTTCACTATAGTGGTAATAATTCCTAGCTACATGCTTTCAAATTTTACAATTGATTCAAGACAAACAAATCAGAATGATGGGTTTTTGCTTGAATAAACCTTGCATTTGAGTTTATTCATCGCTAGAATGCAGGCTCCTTGTCGTCGCTGAGTTAGAGATCGGCGAATGATGTATTAACAACACTACCTTTTAGGAGTAAAAAATGTCTCTAAGTACTGAAAAAAAAGCAGCAATCGTTGCTGAATTTGGTCGCGATGCGAAAGATACAGGTTCTTCTGAAGTTCAAATCGCATTATTAACTGCACAAATCAACCACTTACAAGCTCACTTTGCAGAGCACAAAAAAGACCACCATGGTCGTCGTGGTTTATTACGTATGGTTTCTCGTCGTCGTAAACTTTTAGACTACTTAAAACGTACTGATCTTGCTTTATACCAAAGCACTATCGCTCGTTTAGGTTTACGTCGCTAATTTTAAATGCTAAAAATAAAGCTCCCAAGTTGGGAGCTTTTTACTTTATACAGGATTATTCTACCCACTGTATGATTTCATCAAATTCCTTTCGAGATTTTTTAGTAATATCACGTGAACGATAACCAAAGGTTGCTGCAACAGAAACGCCGTATTCATTAGGATCCAATAAACCTTCTTGAGCTAAGCATTCATTCATTTTATCATAATTGAATCCTTCAATCGGGCAGGAATCAATACCAAGTGCGGTTGCCCCAGTTAACATATTGGCAAGGGCAATATATGTTTGTTTGCTACACCAATCAAATAAAGCGCGTTCATTTTTAAGTAATTTCATGTCTTCTTCTTGAAAGCTTTTATATTTTTCTAGTGCCGCATGTTGTTGTTCTATATTTAGACCTTTACGTGTCATTACATCGGTAAAAAACTCACTATCATAACGTGCATTTTTCTTTGCAAGGATGATCACTAGATGGCTACAGTTATCTAATTGATTGCTCATTCCCCAGCTGAATGGTTTCATTTTTTCGCGTAAGGTTTTATTTTGGATGACTAAAAATTTCCAAGGCTCGGAACCAACAGAACTTGGTGATAATCTTGCGCATTCTAAAATAGCTTGAAAATCTTCGATGCTAATTTTTTTGTTTGGATCGTAATAGCGTGTAGAGCTACGTCTATTGAATAGTTCAATAAGTTGTTCGCGAGTAAGTTGAATCATCTGTTTTCCTTTTATTAGCAAATAGATGAGGATATGTTAAAGATTAATTTTTGCTAAAACAAGGGAAACATTCTAAAATGAAAGACACTTTGTCATGTGGAGTGAAAAAATGAAAAGAATTGCAATTATACCTGCCAGGGCTGGTTCAAAAGGAATTAAAGATAAAAATTTACAGCTTGTTGGAGGTGTGTCTTTAGTTGGTCGTGCCATTTTAGCCGCACAAGAATCAGGAATGTTTGATCAGGTTGTTGTAACCTCTGATGGGGAGAAGATTCTGAAAGAAGCAGAAAAATATGGTGCAATTTCGGTGGCTCGCCCTGAGAGTTTAGCACAAAGTGATACTCGCACAATTGATGCTATTTTACATTGTTTAGAAAGCCTAAATATTTCTGAGGGAGTAGCTGTTTTGTTACAGCCAACAAGTCCATTACGCAATGCTTTAGATATTCGTAATGCAATGGAAATTTTCCTAGGAGGAAAATATAAGTCGGTCATATCAGCTTGTGAATGCGAACATCATCCTTATAAATCATTTACTTTAGAAAATGAAGATGTAAAACCTATTCATGAGATAAGTGATTTTGAAGCACCGCGTCAAAAATTACCTAAATCTTACCGTGCAAATGGAGCTATTTATATTAATGATATTGAGAGTTTATTTGTAGAAAAACGTTTTTTTATTGAGCCTATGCGTTTTTATTTAATGCCTACTTATCGCTCGATTGATATTGATTCAACTCTGGATTTACAATTAGCTGAAAGTTTAATCTCAAAAGAATTTTAGAAGATTGGTCGCATTTTGTGACCTCTTTTATATCAGATTAATGAACTTTCCAATAACCAATCCACTCTTTTAATAAAACCATATTGCTATTCAATGCACCTAAGTCAGGAACAAAAGATTTGGCAGATAAATTTCCTTTGCTGCCATAGCTTGCCGCTGCAGCAGGAAGTACATCAAATCCTTGTTTTTCAAAAAGATATTTGGCTCGTTTCATATGCCATTGATTTGTTACTAAAATAATTTTTTGAATATGATCTTTAACTAAAATAGTTTTAGTAAAACTGGCATTTTCTTCCGTATTACGGGCTTTATTTTCGATCCATTGCGTTGGCACATTAAAGAATTGGTTAAGTTCTTTTGCCATTAAGTCGCCTTCAGAAATGCCTATCAAAGAATAGCCCGTAGTTAAAACAGGCAAGCCCGTTTCTTTTTGTAAAAATGCTGCATAACGTAAACGTTCTAGTTGCGCTGCGCCAGAAGCCGTTTCTGCATACAGTTCTTTGGTTGGGTAAGATCCACCGCCTAATATGACGATGGCTTGAGCTTGTTTATACTCATCTAGGGTAAGGGCTGGAGAATCATCATTATCTGTTAGCAATAAACCAGTAAAAGGCGCACTCATGACATAAAGCCAAGTGAAACTGATAAGCGCAATAAATTTGGCTAATTTTTTGAAATGAACACGATAAAGAATTGCTGCAATAATTAGTAATACAAAGGTATTGAGAGGTGGTGCGATAAGTGCGGTAAGAAGTTTTCCTAGTTCTAACATAGATAAGATCCTTGATATAGAGCGGTTTCATTATAATGATTAGTCATAGCTTGTCTATGTTGATTTTGTTAAAATAAGCCCCTTATTTTTTGATAAACAAACGCTCGAATTCATCAAAAGTGCGGTTATATTTATGAAAGTTTTTAAAGACAGTGTCATTTACCTTGTTGGGGAATTATCGTCAAAGTTAGTTCCTTTTTTACTTTTGCCTTATTTATCGCGTAAATTGGGCGTAGAAGGGTATGGTTCACTTTCTTATTATCAAACTTTTTTAAGTTTATTTTTGATTGTGGTTTCTTTAACTCAAGAGGGCGCAATTTCCCGTTATTTTTATTTTTACGGAAAACGTTCATTAAATTTAGTGGTAAATACTGGCTATGCTTATACCACGATAATTGGCAGCATTATTTTAATTGGCTGTTGGATTGCTCAGTCAGAAATATTATTCTATGCCGCACTTTCCTCAATTTTCCAATCTTTCTTAAATGTTCAGTTAAGTGTAAGACAATGCCAGAAAAAGGCTTGGTCTTATGCTTTTATTCAATTTTCACTCACTGTTACTGGCGCAGTATTTACCGTCGCATTGCTCGAGTATTATCAAAATGATCTTGTTGAAAAAAGAATTTTGGCCATTTTATTGAGTAATTTAGTCGTTTGGTTTTTTTCTTATTTTCTTTATAGAAAGAGTGCAACATCTAAAAAATATCAATTTAAACATTATCAATCTGCATTATTTTATATTTTAGGATTTGGATTACCGCTCATTTTGCATCATGCGAGCTTTTTCTTAAAAGGGCAGTTAGACCGTATTTTTATTTATCATAAATTCAGTGAAACAGATTTAGGGCTTTATGCAATGGGCGCTCAACTTGCTTTGGTGGTTTCTATTGCTATTCAAGCTCTTAATAAAGCGATTATTCCTTATTTTTATGAAGCCTTAAAACAAAAAAAATTAGTGATTCAACAGTTACATAAATGGGCGTTGTCTTCCTTTTTGCTGATACCTATTCCTGCTTTAGTCATGTGGATTATTCCTGAAGATGTGTTAGTTTGGATTTTAGGTAGCCAATTTGTGGGAACGAAATATTATTTTATTTTATTTTTAATTTCGACCACATTAAGTATTCCTTATTTGATTTTAGTTAATTATCTTTTCTATTATGGAAAAAATAAACTTATTTCCCAATGTTCGGTTTTATCTACAATCATTTATGTAGCGAGCCTTGTGGTTTTAACTTTTACAGAAATTAAATATATCCCTTATGCTGGAATTATTGGTTCTCTTTCCATTATTCCTATTCTTTATTTTATGACATCTAAAGTGAGTAAAACCCTATGAATCTCATTCTTTGTTGCACACCATTGCAAGTATTAATTGCGAGAAAAATCATTGAATTACATCCTAACGAGCAATTCTTTGGCGTCATGTTTGGTGGTGTGTGGGATAAAAAAAGAACCTTGTACGCGAGTAAATTAGCGGAAGTTTGTAGTGATTCGGTGAACATTGATACGGGAAAAGATCTAAAAGGTTTCGATTCTCTCAAGTTAATGCGCCAGCTTAAGAATAAAATTACGCATAAAAGTTTTGATAAGGTTTTTCTCGCCAATCTTAATTCATTATGGCTACAAACTTATCTTAGCCATGTTTCATTTAAAGAGCTTTACACCTTTGATGATGGCTCAGATAATATTTTCCCTCACCCCAATTTATTGAGAGAGCCTGATACATTTAAATATAAACTGATTAAAGCCTTTATTGGCGATAAATATAATGTGCATAAATTATTTAAAAAAATAAAAAAACATTATACGATTTATCCTAATTACAAAAATATTGTTTCCAATATTGAACCTATTTCCTTATGGGATAATAAAGTAGATTGCGATATAGATGGAGAGGTCTCATTTTTTATTGGGCAGCCCTTATTAAATACAAAAGAGGAAAACCTCTCATTAATAAAAAAATTAAAAGATCAGATTCCTTTTGACTATTATTTCCCTCATCCTGCAGAAGATTACCGAGTAGATGGGGTAAATTATGTTGAATCAGAACTCATTTTTGAAGATTACGTATTTAAGAATTTATCGAATAAAAAAGTGATTATTTACACGTTCTTCAGTTCTGTTGCGTTTAATTTATTAAGTCATCCTAATGTAGAAATTCGTTTTATTAGAACGAGTATTCCAAGATGGCAATTCTGTTACGATTCATTCCCAGAACTTGGATTAACGATTTATAAGGAAATCTAAGATGAAAAAAATTGGTTTCTTTATTATGAATATCGAAAGTGCGGGTGGAACGGAGCGCGTTTCTATTAATGTTGCCAATGCTCTCGCTAAACAGGGATATGATGTTTCTTTTATTAGCATTGGCGGTAATAAGCCTTTTTTCCAAGTCGATGAAAAAATTAATATTTACGCAATGAATAAATTGCCCTATTCATTGAAAAAAGATTATTTTTCTATCACAAAAAAATTAAGAGAATTGGTTAAAGAATTGCAGCTGGATACTTTAGTTGTGGTTGATGGTGCGATAATGCTCTTTTCTGCTTTGGCGTTGGTCAATGTAAATGTAAAGCATATTTTATGGGAGCATTATTCTTTTAACTTTAGTGGCAATCGTCTAGTTCGCACTCTAGGTAAATATTTAGCTGCAACAAGATGTGATAAAGTCGTCACATTAACCAAGTCAGAAAAAACGCTGTGGCAAGAAAAATTTAAAACGAACAATATAATCAGTATAGCTAACCCAAATACGCTTTTGCCAAAGAATAAATTAGCAAAATGGGAAAATAAAACTATTTTATCTGTAGGGCATTTATTTTCTTATAAAGGTTTTGATTATTTATTAAAAGCCTGGCACGTTTTGACAAAAAATCACCCAGATTGGAATTTAAAAATAGTGGGGTCGGGTGAGGAAGAAGAGAATTTAAAAAATCTTGCTAAAGCATTGGATATTGAAGATTCAGTTAATTTTATTCCTCGTACCAATGATGTTGCTTTTTATTATGAAAGCAGCTCAATTTATTGTTTACCTTCACAAACAGAAGGCTTGCCTTTAGTCGTTATTGAAGCAATGGCATTTGGCTTACCTATTGTTGCCTTTAATTGTTCTCCTGGCGTCAAGCAATTAGTGGAACATAAAGAAAATGGTTTTCTTTGTGAAAAAAATAATGTTGAAGAAATGGTTAATAGTTTAGATTTATTAATGAATAATCCTGAACTTTATCAGCAGATGTCAGACAAATCTTGTTTAATGAGTGAAAATTATGGCATTGAGAAAATTATTGAAGAATGGAAAGCGATTTTATAAGGAATAATTTTATGTTAAAAAAATATTTGATCTCTTTAGATAAAGATATTCAGCGTCGGGAATTATTCTTTTCTCAAAAAAATACTGAGGATTTCCAAGTATTTTCTGCCATTAATACCATGCAAAAAGATTGGGATGAGTTATCCTCTATTTTTAATATTGAACAATTTAAAGCACATTATGGTCGTAATGTCACTAAGGGCGAAATCGGCTGTACATTAAGCCATCTTTCTGTGTACCAAAAAATTGTTGAAGACAATGACATCGCTGAAGATAGCTATGCGTTAGTTTGTGAAGATGACGCTTTATTCCACCAAGATTTTCAGAAAAATTTAATCGCACTTTTAGCAGAAAAACTTGAGTCTGAAATTGTATTGGTTGGACAATCAAAGATTAATGATTTCAATGATGCCGATTTAGAAATTAATTACCCGACAACTTTTTCTTTTTTATGCAAAAAAACAGGCAATGTAAATTACGCTTTCCCTTATAAAAGTTATTTTGCTGGAACTGTGGGCTATCTTATTAAAAAATCTGCTGCAAGAAGATTTATCCAGAAAATTTCTCAAAACAAACCATTTTGGTTAGCAGATGATTTTTTACTCTTTGAACAGGATTTTAATATAAGAAATAAAGTGGTTCGCCCTCTCATGGTAATTGAAAATCCTGTATTGATAAGCAATTTAGAAAGTATCCGTGGATCTTTATCCAATAATTTGTTTAAAAAATTAATGAAATATCCATTAAAAAAAATCTTTGCGATTAAGAAAAATTTGGCTAATTAAAGGAAGGAATTATGTTAAGCATTATTGTGCCTTCTTATAATCGAAAAGCAGAAGTGCCAACTTTATTAGAAAGTTTAACTCAACAAACATCGACTCATTTTGAAGTGATTATTGTGGATGATTGCTCAAAAGAAAAAGTCGTCGTTGAGCAACGCTATTCTTTTCCAGTTACAGTGATTCGTAATGAAACGAATCAAGGTGCAGCAGAAAGTCGTAATATTGGTGTGCGTGCATCAAAGGGAGATTGGTTGCTTTTTCTCGATGATGATGATCGTTTTATGCCGGAAAAATGTGAAAAAGTACTACAAGTGATTGAGCAAAATCCGGACGTTAATTTTATTTATCATCCAGCTAAGTGTGAAATGGTCAATGAAGGGTTTACTTATGTGACTCAACCGATTGAACCCCAAGAAATCTCGACAGAACGTATTTTGTTAGCCAATAAGATTGGTGGTATGCCAATGGTTGCGATTAAAAAAGAGATGTTTTTAAAAATAGGCGGATTATCGACCGCACTTCGTTCTTTGGAAGACTATGATTTTTTGTTAAAACTGCTACAAGAGCCGAGTTTTAAACCTTATAAAATTAATGAGCCACTGACTTATTGTACTTTCCATACTAAACGTTCAAGTGTGTCTACGGATACTACCAACACGCAAAAAGCGATTGATTATATTCGTGAGCATTATGTGAAAACGGTAGAGCAAGCTCGTAATTTTGATATTAACGCGAGCTATATTTTGGCTTATCCCCATATCATGAATTTATCGCGTAAAGCAGCGAAATATTATTTTGATATTTTTAAGAAAACAAAAAGCATTAAGCAATTCATTATTACTTTGGTTATTTTAATTTCGCCAAAATTAGCCATTAATTTAAAACGGTTTATGTAGGAAAATAAAATGAAATTTTCAGTCCTTATGTCCTTATATATTAAGGAAAATCCTCAATTCTTGCGGGGGTGCTTTGAAAGTCTTGTGGCACAAACTCGTCAAGCCGATGAAATTGTATTGGTTTTTGATGGCGCAGTAACGCCAGAATTAGAATCTGTTGTGACGGAGTTTGAAACAAAATTGCCATTAAAATTAGTTAAATTGCCGCAAAATCGAGGATTAGGCAAAGCCTTAAACGAAGGTTTATTGCATTGTGATTATGACTGGGTTTTCCGTATGGATACCGATGATATTTGCGTGCCTGATCGTTTTGAAAAACAGGTGGCGTTTATTGAACAACATCCTGAAATCATTATCTTTGGCGGACAAATTGCTGAATTTGGTGAAAATATAAATGATATTGTGGCATATCGTAATGTACCAACGTCTGCTCAAGAAATTATCAAATTCACGCAAAAACGTTGTCCGTTTAATCACATGACGGTGGCATATCAAAAAAGTGCGGTCATTAATTGTGGTGGATATGAAGATCTTCAAGAAGATTATTATTTGTGGATCAAACTTGTCGCACAAGGTTTATATGTGGCGAATTTGCCAGATATTTTAGTTTATGCGCGAGTAGGAAATGGCATGGTGAGTCGTCGCCGTGGTGTCAATCAAGCCAAGGCAGAATGGCGTTTGTTCAAATTAAAATATCGTTTGGGAATTCAGGGGTTGTTATCTGGATTATTTACTTTTGCATTGCGCTTTGGTTCTCGTTTATTGCCAACCTCGTTATTGAAAAACCTTTATCAAATTTTTTTACGTAAATAGGAAATACGATGAAATTAAATATGTTATTTAAAATTTCTGCATTATCCACCGCAGTTTTTTTAGTTGGCTGTTCTAGTTCGTCTGATATTAAGCCAGTGGTCAATAGTACCAGTTATACTAAGCAAAGAACGCCAGAAAATTTTAATGATTATGTTCAATTTTTAAAAGGTAAAGCCGCCTCTGAAGGCGTGTCATTATCGGTATTAAATGCTCAAAATAATATTCTCTATATGCAAAAGGCAGTAGATTTAGATCGTGAACAAGCTGGTAAAATTCGTAAAAGAGATCCGAATTCACCTCCAGTGGCTAATCCTAATGGAACGAGCAATTATCTCAATAGAGTGCTAACGCAAAATAAAGTGAATGTCGCGGGTGAGCGTTATTCGGAAGTGCAAGCCCCATTGCAAAAAGCAAGCCAAAAATATGGTGTTCAGCAGGAATATTTGCTTGCGTTATGGGGAATGGAAAGTAGTTTCGGGCATTATCAAGGCAAATATGATGTACTTTCTGCAGTGGCAACGTTGGCTTTTGAAGGTCGGAGAGAAAAATTATTTACGAAAGAATTTATCTCAGCCATGAAAATGCTTGAAAAAGATCATATTCAACGTGAATGTATGTTAGGTTCATGGGCGGGCGCGATGGGACAAACTCAGTTTATGCCAAGCACTTTCTTACGTTATGCGGCTGATGGAAATAATGATGGCGTAAAAGATATTTGGAAAAACCAGTTTGATACTTTTGCTTCTATTGCAAATTATTTGCATACAGTAGGCTGGGATAATAGTTTGCCCTGGGGCGTAGAGGTGATGCTCACGCAACCTATTGATTTGAGTTATTCTGGTACAGAAAGCAATAAAGCTCGCTCTTTAAAAGATTGGCAAGCGATGGGGCTAATATTAAAAAGCGCCAATCCACAGGAGCAAGCCAAGTTAAGTACACTTGAAAATGCTGAGCTTTGGTTAGTTCGCCCTGATCGTGAAGCAGGCAGAGCATTTTTAGTTTCGAATAATTTCCGTACTATTTTAGATTGGAATAAATCTAATTATTTTGCATTGAGCATCGGCATGTTTGCTGAACGGATTAAAGATAATGTAGGATTATAATGTACGAAAAGTGCGGTCATATTTTTGACCGCACTTTAAGTTATTTTCTTATACAAATTTTCTCAAATTCATAGAAGAATTTCGGAAATGTTTTGCTTGTACACTTAGGATCAAGTATTGAGACTGATGTATTTGAAAGTGCAATTAACGAAAAGCACATTGCCATGCGGTGATCGTTATAAGTCTCAATATCAGCATGTTTAAACTGATTGAATGCAAGCGGTTGAATACGAATAAAATCTTCACCTTCTTCGACTTCTGCACCAATTTTACGTAGCTCAGTTGCCATTGCTGTTAATCGATCAGTTTCTTTTACGCGCCAGTTATAAATATTTCTAATGACGGTTTCGCTGTTGGCAAAAAGAGCAGTGGTTGCTATCGTCATTGCAGCATCAGGAATATGGTTCATATCCATATCAATACCGTGTAATTCATTATGTTCGGCTTGAATAAAATCCTCTCCCCAAGTGATTTTTGCACCCATTTTTTCTAATACATCAGCAAATAAACGATCGCCTTGAATTGAGTTTTTGCCAATTCCTGTTACTTTTACTTTTCCTTTAATAGCGCCAGCTGCGAGAAAGTAAGAGGCTGATGAGGCATCACCTTCTACTAAATATTTACCAGGTGAAATATAGGACTGATTGCATTTTACGTAGAACTTTTGATAATCATGATTTTCAACATGAACACCAAAATCTTTCATCATTGAAAGGGTGATGTCAATATAAGGTTTAGAGACTAATTCACCGATAATTTCAATTTCTGTATCATTTTCTGCAAGTGGAGCAGACATTAAAAGTGCGGTCAAAAATTGGGATGAAATAGAACCATCGATTTTGAGTTTTCCCCCTTTTATCCCACTGTTACGAATTGCGAGCGGAGGATAACCTTCATTTTCTAAGTAGCGAATCTCTGCACCCGCTTGGTGTAATGCATCTACTAAATGTAGAATTGGCCGTTCTTTCATACGAGGTTCACCTGTTAAGATGATTTCCCCCGTTTTTTGCCCCTTTAAACAAAGCGCGGCTGTTAAGGGACGCATTGCGGTTCCTGCATTGCCAAGGAAAAGAGAAAGTCCATCTTGAATATTAAACGAACCTCCTAAGCCTTCAATTTCGTAAATTGTTTTATCATCAGAAAGCTGATATTTCACGCCCAAGGAGCTGAATGCATTAAGCATATGGCGAATATCATCGCTATCTAATAAATTGACTACTTTTGTTGTGCCTTTAGCTAAGGCAGCCAAAAGTAATGCTCGGTTTGATAAACTTTTAGAACCTGGTAAATTAATTGTTCCTTCAACCGCACTTATTGGAGAAAGGGTGATTTTTTCCATTACAGCACCACCGTTTTATTTTTATAAACAAAAATTTTATCGTGTAAAGCAAGATCAAGTGCGCGACTTAATACTGTTTTTTCTACATCACGACCAGCACGCATCATCGCTTCTGCGCTATAAGTATGATCCACATTAATGACATTTTGCATAATGATTGGACCTTGATCCAATTCATTATTAATGAAATGTGCTGTTGCGCCAATAATTTTTACACCTCGTTCATAGGCTTGTTGATAAGGTTTTGCGCCAATGAAAGCAGGTAAAAATGAATGGTGGATATTAATCACTCGATTTGGATAACGAGCAACAAATTCGGGATTTAGTACACGCATATATTTAGCGAGAACAATATAATCTGGCGTATATTCATCAATTTTTTCAGCTAATAATTTGTCGTGCTCAATACGAGTTAAGCCTTCATGACTAACTAAATGAAATGGAATATTGAAGCGCTCAACGAGTTCGCGTAAATTATCATGGTTGCCAATTACGGCTGCAATTTCTACATCAAGCGCACCATAATAATTTTTCATCAAAATATCGCCGAGACAGTGAGCTTCCTTTGTGACCAAAATAACAATTCGTTTACGTTGTGTGCCAATTAATCGACAATGTGTTCCTTCGGGTAAGCTATATTTTAGGTCTTCTAATAAAGTAGCTTCGTTAGAAATACCTTCCAATTCTGTGCGCATAAAGAAATGTTTAGTTTCAAAATCTACAAATTCATTATTATGCAGAATATTTAGTTGATGTTTGTAACAAATGTTAGTTATTTTAGCTATTAGACCTTTATCATCGGGACAATCGGTGAGTAATATTTTTTTTCGATCATAATGTTGTGTGCTACGTTTAGATAAAAAAATAGAACCCATAAAAATGGGTTCTAGTTTCAAATAGAAAAATTAAATTTCGAAATCAGATAATGATTTACCTGAATTTAATGCATTTTGAATTGGGCGAGGTGTTCGGCCTTGGCCAGTCCATGTTTTACGCTCGCCATTTTCATCAATAAAGGCATATTTTGCAGGGCGGGGTGCACGTTTAACTCTAGGAGCAACAGATGACACATTAAAAATAGCTTGGAATTCTTCAGCCGTTATACCATCTTGTTCCATTAATTCTTTATATTTTGCAATACGCTCTTTGCGTTCTGCTTCAGACTTAATCAATTCCTCTTCAGCAATACGTTTTTCTTCAATTACAGTTTGTAGTTTTTCAAGCGCGCTTTCTGCTTGTTCTAAAGTGAGTTCACGTACAGCAACACGCAAACTGCGTAGATTCATTAATCCTTTTGTTAATTCATTCATTATAAACCTCATAGTAAAAATCAATGTTTGTTAATTTAAAATTGGCACTATTAATAATAGAGAAAGTTAAAAAATTTGTAAATACTGAATTTATATAAATATATTAAAATTAAATTATGTTAATATTTTGTTTTAAAATTAAGGTGTATTTATCTAAATTTATTATAAAAATAATATTATTTTTGTTGGCAATGCAAGATTTTTAAGGTAATCTTGTTAGACACTACAAAAGTAGAGGTGCAATTATTATAAGTATTTTTTCTGAGTGGATAACGATGAAGAAAAAAGAAAGGAATGATTGCCGAAATTAGTTGAAAGTCATTTCAGCTAGTTGGTGGCGTACTTGAAAGGGGCGTCACTGTCATAGTTTTTTTGATTAACTATGGAGCGCTACGGTTGTTCTGGTCTTATTCTGTCCTTTGCTTTCCGTTCTCTCCATTAATTGTAGGTATCTCTTAATGGAACTTATCGATTTTTCATCCTCAGTTTGGTCAATCATCCCAGCTTTACTGGCGATTGTCTTGGCGATTGCAACTCGTCGTGTATTAGTGTCTCTCAGTGCAGGGATTATTGTTGGTGCGTTAATGTTAGGTGGCTGGAATATTGGCCCCTCTTTCAGTTATCTATCAAGCAACGTGATTTCACTTGTTTATGCTGATGGTGCAATTAACTCTAATATGAACATTGTCTTGTTCTTATTATTGCTTGGTGTTTTAACCGCACTTTTAACTGTATCAGGTAGTAATCGTGCGTTTGCTGAATGGGCACAAAGCCGTATTAAAGGTCGTCGTGGTGCTAAATTATTAGCTGCATCATTAGTTTTTGTTACTTTTATTGACGATTATTTCCACAGTCTTGCTGTAGGCGCAATTGCTCGTCCTGTGACAGATCGTTTTAAAGTTTCTCGTGCTAAGCTTGCTTATATTTTGGATTCAACGGCAGCACCTATGTGTGTAATGATGCCTGTTTCAAGTTGGGGCGCATACATTATTACTTTAGTAGGCGGTTTATTAGCGACTTATTCCATCACTGAGTACACACCAATTGGCGCATTCGTGGCAATGAGTTCAATGAACTTCTATGCAATTTTCTCAATTATTATGGTGTTCTTTGTAGCATATTTTTCTTTCGATATTGCTTCAATGGCACGCCATGAAAAATTAGCTTTGGAAAATTCTGAAGATGAATTAGAAGAAGAAACGGGTGCAAAAGGTCACGTACGTAATCTCGTATTACCTATCTTAGTTTTAATTTTTTCAACGGTTACAATGATGATTTACACTGGTGCATCAGCATTAGCAGCGGATGGTAAAGAATTTAGCATTTTAGGTGCATTTGAAAATACGGTTGTTGGAACTTCTTTAGTTGTGGGTGGTACTTGCTCAATTCTAGTTTCTACTTTATTAATTATTATTGATCGTCAAGTAAGTGTTCCAGAATATGCACGTTCTTGGATCGTAGGTATTAAATCAATGTCTGGTGCAATTGCGATTTTATTCTTTGCGTGGACAATTAATAAAGTCGTTGGGGATATGCAAACTGGTAAATATTTATCTTCTCTTGTTTCTGGTAATATCCCAATGCAATTCTTACCTGTAATTTTATTTATTCTTGGTTCTGCAATGGCATTCTCAACCGGTACTAGCTGGGGAACATTTGGTATTATGTTACCAATTGCAGCAGCTATGGCTGCAAATGCTGCGCCAGAATTATTACTCCCTTGTTTATCAGCGGTAATGGCGGGGGCCGTATGTGGTGACCATTGCTCGCCAGTATCGGATACAACGATTTTATCTTCAACTGGCGCAAAATGTAATCATATGGATCATGTGACTACCCAGCTTCCTTATGCCGCGACAGTTGCAGCCGCCACGGCCATCGGTTACATCGTGGTAGGTTTCACTTATTCAGGTTTAGCTGGTTTTGTTGCGACAGCGGTTTCATTATTTTTA
The DNA here is from genome assembly GCF_002998595.1 of Haemophilus sp. oral taxon 036. Classification (NCBI taxonomy): domain Bacteria; kingdom Pseudomonadati; phylum Pseudomonadota; class Gammaproteobacteria; order Pasteurellales; family Pasteurellaceae; genus Haemophilus; species Haemophilus sp. oral taxon 036. The sequence continues at coordinate 98,853 of NZ_CP027235.1, read as the reverse complement.
ATCGTATTTGCAGTGAAAAAACGTTAAAAATGTGATCTAGTTCAAAAAAACGAATAAAAAATTAAATTTTGCTTAATTTATAAAATGCGACATATAGTCGCATTTTTTTTATTTAAAATTATTATTTTTTTATAATAAGCTGAATTTTTGTCATTGTTTGATTTTTTATTCTGTTTAAATGCTGTTTTTAGCTGTCATGTACACTAGACAAAAACTTTTTGCTTAGTATGATGTAAATCATTGATACAAAGCATGAGCACTTTTAAAAAGTGCGGTTCGTTTTAGGAGTAAAAGATGAAGAAGTTATCTGGCGCAGAGATGGTAGTTCAGTCTTTACGCGATGAAGGCGTAGAGTATTTATTTGGTTATCCAGGTGGGGCAGTATTAGACATTTATGATGCAATCCATACACTAGGTGGTATTGAACATATTTTAGTTCGCCATGAACAAGCGGCTGTTCACATGGCGGATGGCTATGCACGTTCAACAGGTAAAGTTGGATGTGTGCTAGTGACTTCAGGACCTGGAGCAACAAATGCAATCACTGGCATTTTAACGGCTTATACAGACTCTGTACCGATGGTGATTATTTCAGGGCAAGTAATGAGTAGTTTAATTGGCCGAGATGCATTCCAAGAATGTGATATGGTGGGGATTTCTCGCCCGGTTGTAAAACATAGTTTTATTGTGAAAAAAGCAGAAGATATTCCGGAGATACTAAAAAAAGCTTTTTATATCGCGTCAACCGGTCGCCCAGGCCCTGTTGTTGTAGATATTCCAAAGGATACAGTAAATCCTAATTTTAAATATCCGTATGAATATCCAAAATCTGTCGAGTTACGCTCTTATAATCCCACAGTAAATGGACATAAAGGCCAAATTAAAAAAGCATTAAAAGCACTTTTAGTGGCGAAAAAACCTGTGCTTTTCGTGGGGGGCGGGGCAATTTCAGCGGAGTGTAGTGAAGAATTAACAATTTTAGCACATCGTTTAAATTTACCTGTAACAGCCTCTCTAATGGGATTAGGCGCGTATCCAAGCACAGATAAACAATTCCTAGGAATGTTAGGGATGCACGGTACTTTCGAAGCCAATACGGCAATGCACGAAAGTGATCTTATTTTAGGGATTGGTGTTCGTTTTGATGATCGTACAACAAATAACTTAGAAAAATATTGCCCAAATGCTAAAGTGATTCATATTGATATTGATCCAACCTCCATTTCTAAAAATGTTCCAGCGGCGATTCCAATTGTCGGAAATGCGAAAAATGTATTGGAAGAATTTTTGAGTTTATTGAATGAAGAGGGATTAAAATCTCAAACAGATCTTGAAAGTTGGTGGCAAGAAATCAACCAATGGAAAGCAAAAAAATGTTTGGAATTTGACCGCTCTTCTGGCGTGATTAAACCGCAACAAGTCATGGAAGCAGTATATCGTCTTACTAAAGGACAGGCGTATGTGGCTTCTGATGTAGGGCAACATCAAATGTTTGCAGCGTTACATTATCCATTTGATGAGCCTCGTCATTGGATTAACTCTGGTGGCGCTGGTACCATGGGATTTGGTTTGCCCGCTGCATTAGGCGTGAAATTGGCTCATCCGGAAGCAACGGTTGTTTGTGTTACTGGCGATGGAAGTATTCAAATGAATATTCAAGAGCTTTCTACTGCAACTCAGTATGGCATCCCTGTTGTTATTATTTGTTTGAACAATCATTTCTTAGGAATGGTAAAACAATGGCAAGATTTGATTTATTCTGGCCGCCACTCTCAAACCTATATGAATTCTTTGCCTGATTTTGTGAAATTGGCTGAATCTTATGGTCATGTCGGTATAAAAATTGCGACACCAGATGAACTTGAAAGTAAATTGCAAGAAGTATTCAGTATTAAAAATAAATTAGTATTTGTAGATATTAATGTAGATGAATCTGAGCATGTGTATCCAATGCAAATTCGTGGTGGCGCAATGAATGAAATGATTTTAAGTAAACCTCAAGAGGAGACAAACTAATGCGTAGAATTTTATCTGTTTTACTCGAAAATGAGTCTGGTGCTTTATCGCGTGTTGTTGGTTTATTCTCCCAACGTGCATTTAATATTGAAAGTTTGACAGTTGCACCAACGGACGATCCTACATTGTCTCGTATGACGATAGAAGCTGTGGGAGATGAGCAGGTTTTAGAGCAAATCGAAAAGCAACTTCATAAATTAGTTGATGTATTTAAAGTGATTAATTTGAGTGAGCAAGAGCATGTAGAGCGTGAAATAGTTTTGGTTAAAGTAAGAGCGGTCGGTTCATCTCGTGATGAGATCAAACGTTTAGCGGATATTTTTCGTGGACAGATTGTAGATGTGACGCCAAAATCTTATACCGTTCAACTTAGCGGTACGAAAGATAAAATTGATGCTTTTATTAATGCATTAAAAGAGGAAGCAACATTGCTTGAAATAGTTCGTTCAGGATTAATTAGTTTATCTCGTGGTGAAAAGAATATCTTATAGTAGTAGTTAAAAATAAGGGGGATAATATCCCCCTTTTTTGATTGAAAGCTTATTTGTTCGCTAAAATGACCGCTCTTTTCGGTGCTTGATAACCTTCAATCGTTTTACTGTGGTTATTTGGATCTAAAAAATCAATCAGGCTTTCATTTTCCAACCAATCAGTTTTACGCTGTTCTTCTAATGTGGTTGTCGCTACATCCACACAACGTACGTTGGTAAAGCCAACTTTTTCTAGCCAGTTAATTAGTGCGGCGACAGAGGGGATAAAATAAACGTTTTTCATTTTAGCATAGCGATCTGCCGGTACGAGTACAGTATTTACATCGCCATCCACCACTAACGTTTCTAATACCAATTCACCACCTTTTACTAATTGATTTTTCAACTGACTTAAATGATCTAATGGGGATTTACGATGATAGAGTACGCCCATTGAAAATACAGTATCGAATGCCGCTAATGGTTGCATTTGCTCAATACCAAGCGGGATAAGATTTGCTCGACGATCATTATTAAGCAGTTTGCGTACAGCTTCAAATTGGCAAAGGAAAAGTTCGGTAGGATCAATTCCTACGACCATTTTTGCGCCTTCGCCTATCATTCTCCACATATGATAACCGCTGCCACAACCCACATCTAAAATAGTGCGACCTTGCAGTGGAGCCAAATGAGGAAGAACACGATCCCATTTAAAATCTGAACGCCATTCACAATCAATATGAATGCCAAAAAGATGATAAGGCCCTTTTCGCCACGGCATTAATTGCTTTAAATGATGGATAATTCGTTGTTTTTCACCTTCTGAAAGGGGAGAAGTGCGGTCTGATTTCACCGCATTTTTGAGATCGATTTCATCAGCATGTAAATCAGGTAGGAAGTCAACAATTTTGCTCCATTTTGTATAATCGCCATGAGTTTGAGTTTCCCATTCTTTTAATTTGAGTGGTAAGGTTTCTAACCAGTCTGATAAATTTGTGGTCGCAATTTGTTGATAAAAAGGGCGAAAGTCGATCATTTTGCTTCCTTATAGGCCTTTTCTGCTTTGTCAAAGGTATCTAGAACATTTTGTTCCGGTTTGCTAGACAGCAATGAGATAACAATAATTGCAAGGCTACCGAAAGCAAAACCAGGGATCATTTCATATACTTTAAACCAATCGGTATCCGCTGGAACAACTTCTTTCCAAGCAAATACTGTCACTGCGCCTACCAGCATACCCGCCATTGCACCTGATGATGTCATTCGTTTCCAGAAAAGAGAGAAAAGCACCACTGGGCCAAATGCACTACCAAAACCAGCCCAAGCGAATTCGACAAGTTTTAATACTTTGCTGTTTTCATCTTGTGCGATCCAGATCGCAAGTGCGGCAATAACTAATACCATAATTCTTCCAAGCCATACGAGCTCTTTTTCAGATGCGTGAGGGCGAATGAAACCTTTGTAGAAATCTTCTGTGATTGAGCTAGAAGAAATTAACAATTGCGCACTTAATGTACTCATTACTGCAGCTAAAATAGCGGAAAGTAATATGCCCGCGATCCAAGGATTAAATAAAAGTTTAGCGAGTTCAATAAATACTTGCTCTGGTTCATTATTGACTGTGCCTGCAATGTTTGGATTGGCAAAGAAATAAGGAATCGCGAAGAAACCAATACCAATTGCACCACCTAAGCAAAGCACCATCCATGTCATACTAATGCGACGAGCTTTGATAAGTGATTTAACAGAATAAGCCGCCATAAAACGCGCTAAAATATGTGGCTGCCCAAAATACCCCAATCCCCAAGCGGCAAGGCTTAATAGACCAAGTGGCGTAGTGGCAGTAAATAAATCTGTAAAATCTTTATTGGCAGCCGCTTCAGCTTGCTCTAATACCGAGGAAAATTGAGCGGTATCGCCAATGCTTAATAACACAAAAATAGGCGTTAAAAGCAGCGCAAAAATCATAAGGGTTGCTTGAATGGTATCTGTCCAGCTTACTGCTAAAAAACCACCAATAAAAGTATAAAGAATGGTGGCTAATGCTCCGTACCAAAGTGCGGTGGAATATTCCACTGAAAATAAATTTTGGAATAATTTTGCACCTGCCACGACACCCGAAGCACAATAAATGGTAAAGAATACTAAAATAATCGTGGCAGAAACAATTTTTAATAATTTATGTGATGTGGCAAAGCGGTTGTGGAAATATTCTGGAAGAGTGAGGGCATTATTATTTAATTCAGTATAAACACGTAAACGACCAGCCACCAGAAGCCAGTTAAAATAAGCGCCAAGCGTTAAGCCGATAGCAATCCAGCCTTCAACTAAGCCTGATAAATATACCGCACCAGGTAAGCCCATTAAAAGCCAACCAGACATATCTGAAGCACCAGCTGACATTGCGGTGACAAAGCTGCCTAAACGACGTCCACCGAGAATGTAATCTGATAAATTATTCGTATAATAATAGGCAAGTACGCCAATCAGTAACATCCCGAAAATATAAATAGTAAAAGTAATAAGAGTTGGGTCGAATCCAAACATTTTATAAGTCCAAAATGGGGTAAAAATTTCAGAAAGGGTGCATTTTACCTTATTTCGGGCTATTATTCTATTTAGACTGAATATTTGATGAAATTTAAGAAATTAGGAATATAAAATGGATGCTGTAGAGTTATTGATGAACGTAACGCCTAACGAAACACGCATTGCGCTAGTAGAAACAGGAATGTTGCGCGAAGTGCATATTGAGCGCCAAGCCAAACGAGGAATTGTCGGAAATATTTATAAAGGTCGTGTGACTCGAGTGTTGCCCGGAATGCAATCAGCTTTTGTTGATATTGGTTTGGAAAAAGCGGCTTTTTTACACGCTGCTGACATTGTGTCCCACACAGAATGTGTAGATGAAAGTGAACAAAAGCAATTTAAAGTTAAGAGCATTTCAGAATTAGTACGAGAAGGGCAGGATATTGTTGTACAAGTGGTAAAAGATCCCCTTGGTACAAAGGGCGCACGTTTAACAACAGACATTACATTGCCATCACGTTATCTTGTTTTTATGCCAGAAAATAGCCACGTAGGTGTTTCACAACGCATTGAAAGCGAAGAAGAACGCGCCCGTTTAAAAGCATTAGTTGAGCCATTTTGTGATGAACTCGGTGGTTTTATTATTCGTACCGCCACAGAAGGGGCAAGCGAAGAAGAATTACGTCAAGACGCTGAATTTTTAAAACGCTTATGGCGTAAAGTCTTAGAGCGTAAATCTAAATATCCAACCAAATCAAAAATTTACGGCGAGCCAGCCCTTCCACAACGTATTTTGCGTGATTTTATCGGCACAAACTTAGAAAAAATTCGTATCGACTCTAAACTTTGCTTTGGCGAAGTGAAAGAATTTACCGATGAATTTATGCCTGAATTAAGCGATAAACTTGTTCTTTATTCTGGCAATCAACCTATCTTTGATGTGTATGGGGTTGAAAGTGCGATCCAAACAGCCTTAGATAAACGCGTTAATCTCAAATCGGGCGGCTATTTAATTATTGAGCAAACAGAAGCGATGACTACTATTGATATTAATACCGGCGCATTTGTGGGGCATCGTAATCTAGAAGAAACCATCTTCAATACTAATATTGAAGCGACAAAAGCTATCGCACAGCAATTACAACTACGTAATCTGGGTGGCATAATCATTATTGATTTTATTGATATGCAAACAGATGAACACCGCAATCGAGTACTAGAATCTTTATGTGATGCGCTTTCTAAAGATCGTGTGAAAACCAATGTGAATGGCTTTACGCAATTAGGTCTTGTGGAAATGACTCGTAAAAGAACCCGAGAAAGCCTTGAGCATGTGCTATGTGATGAATGTCCAACTTGCCATGGCCGCGGTCGGGTGAAAACGGTCGAGACAGTTTGCTACGAAATTATGCGTGAAATTATTCGGGTTTATCACTTATTCAGTAGTGAACAATTTGTTGTTTATGCCTCGCCAGCGGTTTCCGAATATCTTATTAATGAAGAATCTCACGGTTTGCTGCCAGAAGTGGAAATGTTTATTGGCAAACGAGTAAAAGTAAAAACAGAACAGTTTTATAACCAAGAACAGTTTGATGTGGTGGTGATGTAAACTCCGATTTAACAAAGTGCGGTGAAAAATTTTTGAGATTTTCACCGCACTTTTACAGACAATTTTTTACATTTTTTCTTTTGTCATTTTCATTTTTTTATTTGATTTCATCTTTTTATCAGATTTCATTTTCATATCAGATTTCATTTTCATATCAGATTTCATTTTCATATCAGATTTCATGCCCATTTCATCAGACTTCATCATATTGTCAGATTTCATCATGTGGCCAGAGTGCATTTTCATATCATCTGATTTCATCATTTTTTTCATTGGGGTATTCATCATTGGTTCTGATTTCATTGGCATGGCATCAGATTTCATTTCTTCTGCATAAACGGTTGTCGCACCAAATAACATAGCCATACCTAAGATTGCGCTTTTCAATGTAATATTTTTCATTTTAAATTTCCTTGTTTGAGTGGTAAAAATAGTAGTGAAAGAAATTCTTTCTTTCATGTTATTAGACGAAACACTTTTTCATTTCTTACAAAAATTTTAAAGGAATTAAAATGAATGCCATTTCTGATACGGAACTCCAACAAATTCGCACGCAGATGCTGAAATTTGCAACATTACAGTTGCACCATGCTGACCTTGCTGAGGATTTAGTACAAGAAGCATTTTTAAGTGCATTTAACAATCTCGCGAATTTTAAACATCAGTCTGCTTTTAAAACTTGGGTTTTTGCCATTCTAAAAAATAAAATTATTGATTACCTTCGTCAGAAAGGACGCTTTGTATTAGAAAGTGAAATTGAAGATGAACAGTCAACTAATACATTTTTTGATGATACAGGCCATTGGAAAATAGAATATTATCCGAGCGAATTACAGGGTGAGGAGGAAACGGTGTATTCTGATGAGTTTTGGTTGATTTTCGAAACTTGCCTTACTTGTTTACCTGCTAAACATGCCAAAATTTTTATGATGAGAGAGTTTTTAGAATTGTCATCGGATGAAATTTGTCAAGAAACTCAGCTTACCACCTCCAACTTGCATACTACACTTTATCGGGCTCGTTTGCAGTTGCAAAATTGTCTATCAAAAAAACTTTAGGAGAAAATTATGCGTTGTATTCAAGCCACTCGAATAATTTCTGATTCTCATGAGCGACCATTAGAACTGCAAGAAAAAATGGGTTTAAAAATGCATTTGTTAACTTGCCCTCATTGCCGTCGTTTTCAACGAAATTGCAAAACGTTAAGTATGATGATGAAGAAATTTAAAGATTCACATTAGGAATTTTGACAGCGTGAAAAACACCGTTACTTTTCATCGCACTTTATTGAGCCAGCTATAACCTAATCGCACTAAATTTAATATTCTTATAAATAAAGTGTTTATTTTTTCATTTTTGCCAATAAACTTACTGCTCCCACAATTACAACTGCGCCGAACCAAAAATAGAGGTTAGGCGTATGATGCCAAAAGAGCCAGTCAAAAACGCTAGAGAAAATGACACCAGTGAAAGCAAAAGGGGTAATAACGTTGGCTGGCGCATATCTGAAAGCGCGAGTGAGCAATAATTGGAAAATCAATCCAAATCCGCCCACCAATAGCAATAAACCAAGCTCGTATAAATTAGGGATTTTCCATTGGTTAATAAAGAAGATTGGTAGTATGAGTGTGCCAATCAGATGAAAATAAAATACGATATTTTTTGGTGTGTTGTATTTGTTTAGTTCTTGTAAGCCAATAAATGCCATTCCTGCCAATACAGCACCAGATAATCCAATCAGCACATAAATAGGATCAACATTGCCATTGTGATTGGTGAGTAAAATAATGGAAACGCCAAGAAAACCGATTAAGCTACACAAAAGTACATTAAGCGGTGTTTTTTGATGGAAAAATAGCAATAAAATCGGGATAAATAGGGCCGAGGTATTCATCAATAAGACAGCGATGGAAAGCGGTAAGAACTTTACGACATAAAAGTTAATCAACATGCTCGATACACCCGCGGCATTCCGCAGGATTAAAAATTTCCATTGACGGGTATCTATTTTAAAATCGCGATCTTTAATTACAAAAGGCAGTAAGAAAAGCAAGCCGATTAAAAACCGTGAAAATAAGGTTTCACTTGCGGGGATTGTTTGAGATGCAGTTTTGACAAATACATTCATCAAGGTAATGGAAAAGTACGCTGATACCATAAAACTAATCGCTTTGTGATAAAGCGAAGGAGTGGAATGTGATTGCATATAGATTTTTTTGCCTTAGAAAATAGCGTGTTTTAACGCTTTATTATTGGTTATAACAATGGATTTTAGTCAATTTCTTTAAAAATTTTACAAAAATCTGTAAGAAATCGAATTATCCGCCGTCTAACCTTATGTAACGTTAATTTTCACATCATAAGGAAAAACAATGAAACTATCAAAAACATTTCTATTTATTACCGCACTTTGCTGTGCAACACCAACTTTAGCAATACAAAATTCAACATCATCATCTGGAGAACAAAAAATGGCAATGGAAAATACGCAAAATATTCGTGAAATTTATCTTGCTGGTGGCTGTTTCTGGGGTATGGAAGCATATATGGAGCGTATTCACGGCGTGAAAGATGCGATTTCTGGCTATGCCAATGGTAATACGGAGAAAACCAGTTATCAGATGATTGGGGTAACCGATCACGCAGAAACGGTAAAAGTCACTTACGATGCAAACCAAATTTCGTTAGATAAATTGCTTAAATATTATTTTAAAGTGATTGATCCAACCAGTGTAAATAAACAAGGTAACGACCGTGGCAGACAATATCGCACAGGGATTTATTATCAAGATGGGGCAGATAAAGCGGTGATCGAACAAGCTCTCGCCCAGCTTCAAACCAAATATAAAAAACCAGTACAAATTGAGGTGCAACCGCTTAAAAATTACATCGTAGCAGAAGAATATCATCAAGATTATTTGAAGAAAAATCCAAATGGCTACTGCCATATTGATATTACCAAAGCTGATGAACCCGTAATTGACGAGAAAGATTATCCGAAACCGAGTGATGCAGAACTCAAAGCGAAATTGACACCGTTGCAATATTCCGTCACTCAAAATAAACATACTGAACGCTCTTTTAGTAATGAATATTGGGATAATTTCCAACCGGGTATTTATGTTGATGTCACCACAGGCGAGCCTGTTTTTTCTTCAAATGATAAATTTGAATCGGGTTGTGGCTGGCCGAGTTTTACGAAACCAATAGCAAAAGAGGTAGTGCATTATCAAACAGATAATAGTTTTAATATGCAACGTACCGAAGTATTAAGCCGTGCGGGAAATGCCCATCTAGGACACGTTTTTGACGACGGTCCGAAAGATAAAGGTGGTTTGCGTTATTGCATTAACAGTGCATCAATTAAATTTATTCCGTTAGCCGAAATGGAAAAGGCAGGATACGGATATTTGATTCAATCCATTAAAAAATAAGGAGATGCAAGATGTTAGATCAACAACTCCTTATTGGAACGGTATTTTTAGCGGGGCTTGCTTCTTTTCTTTCGCCTTGTATTTTCCCGATTATCCCAATTTATTTTGGTATTTTGAGTAAAGGCGGTAAAAAAGTCTTAAATACTTTTTTATTTATTTTAGGGCTTTCCCTTACATTTGTAAGTCTAGGTTTTAGTTTTGGCTTTTTAGGGAATATTTTATTTAGTAACACCACTCGCATTATTGCTGGCGTTATCGTGATTATTTTGGGTATTCATCAACTTGGCATTTTCAAAATTGGTTTGTTGGAACGTACGAAATTGGTGGAAATCAAAACATCAGGAAAATCAACCGCACTTGAGGCATTTGTGCTTGGTTTAACGTTTAGTCTTGGTTGGACACCTTGTATTGGCCCAATTCTGGCTTCTGTGTTAGCGTTATCGGGCGATGAAGGCTCTGCACTTTACGGTGCATCAATGATGTTCGTTTATGTTTTAGGCTTGGCAACGCCTTTTGTACTGTTTTCGTTCTTCTCTGACAGCTTGCTAAAACGTGCTAGAGGGTTAAATAAACACTTAGACAAATTTAAAATCGGTGGCGGAATTTTAATTATCGTGATGGGCATTTTATTGATTACGAATAATTTTTCGTAAGGCATAACCTCAACAAAAGAAATCTATAAAAGGAAAAAAGCAATGAAAAAACTACTATCAATATTTCTAATGGCATTCAGCCTAAACGCTTTTGCACGAACTAATTTGGCGGATGTGCAACTCAAAGATTTAAACAATCAGCCAGTTACTTTAAGCCAATATAAAGGTAAACCTGTGTATGTAAAAATGTGGGCATCTTGGTGTCCGATTTGTTTGGCAGGATTAGCTGAAATTGATGATTTAAGTGCGGAAAAAGATCGTGGATTTGAAGTAATAACCATTGTTTCGCCAAGTCATAAAGGTGAAAAATCACCTGCTGATTTTATTGAATGGTACAAAGGGCTAGAATATAAAAATATTAAAGTCTTGCTAGATGAAAGTGGCGAAATCATTGATCGTGTTCATGTTCGAGGTTATCCGTTTAATCTATTTTTAGATGTTGATTTAAATGTGAAGAAAACTGTGCCAGGACATTTAGGACGGGAGCAAATAATTAAGTTTATTGAGAAATAAAATCAAGCGGCTGGTAATTAAAATTTAACCAGCCGCTTTTTTATTTCTGGCATAACGTAGATATTTTTTCATTGGGTATTTGGTAGATTGATAAAAAGTATATATTATAAATAGTGTTTAGATATTGAAATGGTCTTTACTTTTACAGACGAGATAAAAGTAATATTTGTTAAGGATACAATGGAAGAAATAATTAATGGACTACTCATCGTGCTTGTGCCGATGGCATTGGGTTACTTGGTCAAAATACATAACCAAAATGCGTTGGCATTCATTAATAAAATTGTGATGTTATTGCTTTACGTCATTTTATTTATGATGGGGTTTATGCTTGGGCAGCTAGAGCATTTAGAACAAAAATTGCCAATTATTGGAATGACCGCTTTAGGGCTATCCGTTATCATTCTGACTTGTAATATCCTAGGTTTGGCTATTTATGACCGCACTTTGCCTAAGCCTGTTAATTATTTACAGGGAGAATTGCCATCTCGTTGGCATTCGTTAATGGACTCAATTAAATTATTAAGTGCGGTAATTATTGGCATCGTTTTAGGTTGGTTGTGCAATGATTGGTTGCATTTCCCACATGGTTCCAATCTTTACGTGCTTATTGCGTTGATCTTTTTTGTCGGGATTCAGCTTCGTAATAACGGCATTTCCTTGAAAGAAGTCTTATTAAATAAGCAAGGTTTAATAATGGGGGCAATTTTTACCCTAAGTTCTTTAATTGGTGGTGTTATTTCAGCATTTTTTCTAAGTATGCCAATTACTCAAGGTTTAGCTTTTTCATCAGGATTTGGTTGGTATTCTTTATCAAGCGTCGTGCTGACAAATGCTTGGGGACCAATGCAGGGGAGTATTGCCTTTTTCAATGATTTATCGCGTGAAATATTGAGCTTATTTTTGATTCCATTGTTTATGCAACATTATCGCTCTACAGCTATTGGGATTACAGGCGCAACCGCATTAGATTGTACATTGCCTATTATTCAAAAATCAGGCGGAATTGAAGTAACGCCTATCGCCATTTCTTTTGGTATGGTGACAAATTTATTACCACCGTTGTTATTAGTCTTTTTCTCGAGTTTTCCTATTTAAAAGCTTAAAAAACTTGATTTTGATAAAAAAACCGTGACCAACTTCACAAATCTGAAAATATGTATTTGCATAACTGATCGGATTTCTTTATTCTGAAACCACTAAAAACAAGTGCTATCTTAAATAGCCGACATCTATTTTGCTTTCCGAGTAGTGCCCCATTGGGGCACTTTTTTTATTCTGTAAATAAGCATAAAAAATCCCCTTCGTAAGAAAGGGATTTTAAGTATCTAAATTACATTTTTTCTACGGTTTTGATACCGAGCAACTCCAAACCTTGTTTTAAGGTTTTTTCTGTTAATAATGCCAATTTCAAACGACTTAATTTTACGGACTCATCTTCAGCATTTAAAATTGGGCAATGTTCATAGAATGACGAGAATATGCCTGCTAGTTCGTATAAATAAGCACAAAGTACATGCGGTGTGCCTTCTTTTCCAACAGTTTGTACCGCTTCTTCAAATTGTAGAAGTTTAATTGCAAGCGCTCTTTCCTTATCATCTTCAAGCGTTAAAGGTGCTGCTAAAAGTGCGGTCGAATTTATATCTGTTTTATTAAAGATCGAACGAATTCGGGTATAAGCATATTGCATATAAGGTGCAGTGTTACCTTCAAAGCTTAACATGTTATCCCAATCAAAAACGTAATCAGTAGTACGGTTTTTGGAGAGATCCGCATATTTCACCGCACCAATACCGACAGCCTCAATCACTGCTTCTTTTTCATCATTAGATAAATTTGTATTTTTTTCATTAATTAATACAGTGGCGCGTTCAATCGCTTCATCTAATAGATCGGCTAATTTCACCGTGCCACCGGTACGGGTTTTAAATGGCTTTCCATCTTTACCAAGCATCATCCCAAAGTTTTTATGCTCTAAAGAGAAACTGTCTGGTACATAACCTGCTTTACGAGTAATTAACCAAGCTTGTTGCATATGTTGGCTTTGGCGAGTATCTGAAAAAACAAGTGCGCGGTCAGCTTTTAATGTTTCATAACGATATTTCGCTGCAGCAATATCTGTTGTAGTGTAAAGGAAACCGCCGTCTTTTTTCTGAACAATTACGCCCATGGGGTCGCCTTCTTTATTTTTAAATTCATCCAAATAAACAACCAATGCACCATCATCTTCTACAGCTAAGCCTTGTTTTTTAAGATCTTCTACGATGCTTGGTAACATAGGATTATAAAGACTTTCGCCCATCACATCTTTTTCGGTTAAAGTCACATTTAAGCGATCATAGTTGTGTTGATTTTGTTGCATGGTGATGTCAACTAAACGTTTCCACATCGCTCGGCAATATTCATCACCGCCTTGTAATTTCACAACATAATTACGCGCTTTTTCAGCGAAAACTTCATCTTCATCGTAGTGTTTTTTGGCTTCGCGATAAAAGGCCTCAAGATCTTGCAATTCCATTTCACTCGCATGCTCGTTTTGCATTTTTTCAAGATAAGCAATAAGCATTCCGAATTGCGTTCCCCAGTCACCAACATGGTTTGCGCGGATGACATTGTGACCTAAAAATTCTAGAGTTCTCACAACTGCATCACCGATGATAGTAGAACGTAAGTGACCTACGTGCATTTCTTTTGCTACGTTTGGAGATGAATAATCAATCACAACAGTTTGCTTATCCGTAGCTTGAATGCCTAAATTCTTTTGAGAAAGCGCAGCTGAAACTTCAGTTGTTAGCCAAGTTTGATTTAAGAAAATATTAATAAAGCCTGGTCCTGCGATTTCTAATTTTTCTGCAATATCAGATAGTTGAGCATTATCTAAAACTTTTTGAGCAAATTCTCGTGGATTTAAACCTAATTTTTTTGCCGCAGCCATAATGCCATTGGCTTGATAATCGCCAAATTGTGGTTTTCCTGATTGACGAACAAGCGCATCGCAAGATTGATCTGCTCCAGCAAGAATCATAGCTTGTTTGATTTTGTCGGATAAAATAGATTGAATATTCACGTTTTTTCCTATGTTCAAATTGAATAATGAAAATAATCGGCTATGATACCGTTCTTTATGAGTTTCTCAAAGGGACAAAATGACAAATTTACAGGAAAAATCACCCGCACTTTTTTCTGATTTGACGGAATTTGAAAAAAAAATTCAACAATTAGCTCAAATGATGTCAATCGATTTTTCAAATTATGAAATCGATCACCTTGCCGTGCGTGTAAATAATGAACAAAATGCAAAAAACTGGCTGACACTTTTATTGAAATACGGTAGAATTTTATCTGATAACATTGTCAACGGACGTAAGATTTATCTAATTCAGTTAGAAAAAGCAGTGAAGTTCGCTAATCAGTTCGTTGATGTTATTGAACTACCGTTCCCTAAAAATAAGCAGTATCTTGTAGAAGGTTGGGAGCATATTGAGGTCGTAATGCCATTTTTACCGAATGAATCGATAAATGAATGGGTACAGCGTATTAATATGCGTTTTTTATGGAGCGAATTAACTCAATTAACCATTAAAGTGAGCGAGCCTAAAGTGGATGGCGAGAGATTGCCTAATCCATCTATTGCAGTAAGTTTTGTTGATAAGACATCAAATCATACTTGTATTAAGGTTCATCCTTATTCTATTAAGAAAATACTCGAGGTTTAGCAAATGAAAAAATTCTCTTTAGCATTAGTTGTATTAGCTGGTTTAGGTTTATCTGCGTGTTCATCTCAAACTGCGCCAGTTGGTGAAAATGCCTATAAAGGTAATATTGTATTTAGTCAACCACAAGGTGAAAACTTACAGTTAACTATTCGTAAAAATGATTGTTCAGGTAATCAACAAGAAGGTGAACAGGTAGTTATTACTCGTAAGTATGATTCTTCTTTAGTTGTTGGTGCATGTGTTATTGTTTCTGGTGATGAAAAAGCAACAAATGTTTCAACATTATCACCTAGAAACCCACTTTAATTTCTTTTAACCCTTTAATAAGGTATATAGCATATGAAAAAAATGACAGCAACATTAGCACTTTTAGTTGCTTTCTCTGTGACTGGCTGTGCTAATACAGATGTTTTCAGTGGTGATGTTTATACAGCATCTCAAGCAAAAGAAGCGCGTTCAATTACCTATGGAACAATTGTTTCTGTCAGACCAGTTAAAATCCAGGCCGAAAACCAAGGTATTGTTGGTGGTATCGGTGGAGGTGCTTTAGGTGGTATAGCAGGTAATGCAATTGGTGGAGGCCGTGGACAGGCTATTGCAACAGTAATTGGAGCGTTAGCTGGTGCTGTAGGTGGCAGTAAAATTGAAGAAAAAATGAGCCAAGTAAATGGTGCTGAATTAGTGATTAAGAAAGACGATGGTCAAGAGATTGTCGTTGTTCAAAAGGCTGATTCGAGTTTTGTTGCTGGAAAACGGGTTAGAATTGTCGGTGGCGGTTCTGATCTTAACGTTTCAGTGCTATAAATTAAATTTTAATAAAAAGCGAATGTTTGGTTCGCTTTTTTATTATCTAAAATATGTTAAAACAAACGATTATTCACATAATAAACATATATCTAATTTCAATTGTTTATTGTGGAATTGTTGAAGTGTACTTCTATGGCCTATACTTAAAATAATCATTTCAGGTAAATGATATCGAATTTTTCGATAGAGCAAATACTCAGTTGTTTCATCTAATGCAGATGTTGTTTCATCTAAAAATACAACATCGGGTTTAGTGAGTAAAATACGAATAAAGGCAACACGTTGTAATTCTCCGGGAGATAAAATAACTTGCCAGTCATTTATATGATCAAGGGCGTGGATATATTTACCTAAGGCACAATCTTCCATTGTTTGAATTAGATCTGGATGGTTGGGATTGATATTAGGATAACAAATTGCTTCCCGTAAAGTGCCTTGTGGCATGTAAGGACGTTGTGGTAAGAATAAACTTCCAGAGCAAGGATGTTCTGCAATACCAATCGTTTCAAAAGGATAAATTCCCGCAATTGCTTTTAATAATGAAGTTTTCCCTGTGCCTGATGCGCCCTGAATTAATAGTGCAT
Organism: Haemophilus sp. oral taxon 036; assembly: GCF_002998595.1. Lineage (NCBI taxonomy): Bacteria > Pseudomonadati > Pseudomonadota > Gammaproteobacteria > Pasteurellales > Pasteurellaceae > Haemophilus > Haemophilus sp. oral taxon 036. Next base: position 82,522 of record NZ_CP027235.1, on the reverse strand, counting down.
CTCCATTAACTAAATTAATATTTAAATTATTAAGTAATACACGACCTTTTTCATCTTTAATCCCAAAGTCTTTTAATGCGACACGATGAGAACATAGAAATGGTTGATAAAACTCTTGATTATCTAAATCATCCATTTTTTTCATAAAACCATATAAACGGTTTAAACGAGCCTGATAGAGTGTAAATTGCTCATAAAATAATCTAAAAAATGAAAGGGCTGTCATCAACCGGTTAAAAGCCTGTACAGTTTGATGCATATCACCAAGTTTAATTTGTCCAGCAAAGAAACGTGGTGCTTGTAACATTAATGGTAAGAGTTTTGCTACTCGAGTAACTCCAGAATTAAATCCATCCAATCCAAGCATTTTTAATACAATAGACCAACGATTATGAATTATTTGAGTAAATTTATGTTGTAAGAATAGTTGTTCCTTTTTTTCACCATGATAAAAAGCAATGCTTTCTGCATTATCACGTACACGGATTAAAGAGTAACGATAATCCCCATTGAGTTTTTCTTTATTAAAATTTAGTTTAATTAGCGGTTTACCTATCCAGACTGACATTAAAGTTGCAAAGATAATAAAGGAATAAATAAAGAATACGACACCTTTCTCAATATTTAAACTAAATAGACTTAATACACCAGATAGTGACCATAGGATAATAGTAAATTCTATCGTTGTAAGAATAGAATTAATCATTCCACGCACAATTTGTACGGTACTAGTAATAAATTCACGAGCATCTTGTTCAATACGTTGATCAATATTATCGGGTAAATCTTGTTCGTATTTTAAACGATAGTATTTTTTATTATTTAGCCAACGTTGAATCAATGATGAGTTTAAACTTTCAAGCCATCGAATTTCAAATACCTGACGGAAGAAGTAATCACTAATCGAGTGAATGACTTGAACAAGTACAAGAAGAGCATTAAGTTTAGCAAAGAACCAGAATTTTTCTATATTCATTTCTTGCATTGAGCTATATAATCCATTGTAAAAAAATGAATTAAGCACGCTAAATCTTACTTCTAGCAATATCATTATAAAGAGCACTAACAACATTAAAATAAGTTTAATGCTGGTTTTTTTACTAATCGATGGTGACACGATACACCAGAATTTTTTGCCGAAAGTAGTTTGTTTTAAGGCTAAGATTGTTGCGCTAAAGCATAATATCACCCAAAAAAGTGCGGTTAAAATCCAGTTTAAACTATTATTAAGTTCGGTTTGCCAGTTCATTGATTTCCTATAAAAAATGAAAATCCCCTATTCCTATATAGAGATAGGGGATATATTTTATGAATTAAAAGCTGAATTTTGCGCTTAATACAACTTCACGCGGTGAACCTATAGATAAGTGTTCCATTGTGGCTGTGGTATGAGAGACAAAATAACGTTTATTAGTAAGGTTTTTGCCTGTTAAACGTAAATTAAGATCTTGCTTGCCAAGTTTTACGTCATAAGAAATAAAGGCATTATAAAGCGTAGCAGATGGTATTTTGAACCAAGTCGCTTGACCATTATTGATATAGTTAAATCCCCAACTTCCTTGATATTCAGCACCAGCACCCGTACGCCAATGACCACCTAAGAAGTGACCCCAATCGTAGATTAATGTTAATCCTGCAAGATGTCTTGGTGTACTATCAAAATCAGTACCTATATTTTGTGGTTCAGCATCATCACGCAATACTTTTGTTTTAGTATAAGTATAATTGGCTGAAATTGTTAGTTTGTCAGTTAGCTTGCCATTAATATCAATTTCGATACCTTGAGAACGATCTTTGCCTGCAATTTTAATAACATTTTCATTTGTAGCAGGATCTTTATAGCGTTTTGCGGTGTTATCTTTAATTATATGGAATAAAGCTAGGTTAGCACTTAACCATTCATTATTGTATTTGGTTCCAATTTCAAATTGACGACTTGTTTCAAGTTTGATTTTTTCACCTTTGTAATCCCAGCTACGAGAGGGATTAGGTTTAGCTGACGTACCTACATTTCCATAAATAGACCAGTCAGGTGTAATTAAGTGAACTAAACCTAATTGTGGTAAAAGGGCAAAACCACTGTCATTATTACGGAATTTTTGATTTTCGCGTCCTTGTCCTGATTTTATTTGATGCCATTGTGCCCGAACACCACCAGAAACAATCCATTTGTCACCCAAATAGATTGCATCCTGCACGACTAAACCAAGAGTTTTATATTGTTCTAACATATCGCTAGTTCGTACATCTGTTTTTGACGATGCCTGCCCATTAATCACCTGTGTTGAATTATATTCTGGGGTATCAATAGACATTGTATGTGTTCCGCTACGGCGTAAATCGCCAATCGTTAACTGATATTTTTGTAGTTCAACAGCTGTACGTAATTGGTGAGTAACGGAAGGGGATTGTTCTATAATCCCAATAGCAGATAAATTCAAACTATTATTTACTGCATCGGACGGATTTGTACTGTCAATTCGTCGTGTTACCTTTCCGGTTTTGGCATCATATTTTGTAATACGAGCTTGCCAATCAGAATAATGATTTTTTGCATATCCATAATCTGTTTTCAGAGTCCAATTCGGGTTTAATTTATGTTCAGCATTAAATTGAATGGTATGAGAGTAACCTGTTGTTACATTGATTGGATCATCTAATCTTCTTTCTAATGGAATATCAACAGGTTTGCCATAATTTGGGTTATGGTTAAGCCCAACTTTTTTATTTGTATCAATGAAAATACCGCGATCAAAATCACCTTTATAATCTTGATATTCATAAGACAAGGTTAATTTTGTTGAATCATTTTTCCAGGATAGAGATGGTGCAATGATTGTTTCTTTATTTTCCCCAAAATTACGCCAAGAATGTTTTTTCTTGTGATCAGCAACGATGCGATAAGCGAATCCAGTACCAGTAATGGGGCCAGTAACATCAATGCCAAAATTACGGCTATAATTTGAACCGTAACTTGTATCTAACGTTGTTTTATGCCCTTCATTGGAAGGCTTTTTAGTTACAACGTTAATTACGCCGCCGGGATTTTGCATGCCATATAATACTGAAGCGGGGCCTTTTAGTACTTCAACTCGTTCTACGTTAGCATTAAAGTTACGTGCTAGTGGACTTGCAAGCCCGTTACGCATAATAGAACCATCACGATTTCCACCGTAGCCACGGCGTTTTACTGTATCAAGTGTACCTGCTAAATTATTACCTTGACTTAAACCACTAATTCCTTTTACTGCGTCTTCTAAAGTACTTGGTTGTTTATCTTGTAATTGTTCTTGTGTCACAATATCAATACTATAAGGTGTATCAATAATTGATGAATTTACGCCTGTAATTTCAGTGCGTTCAGCCTTATAGCCTTTTTCATTAACAAGTTTTGTAATGACTTCAATACCTTCTAATGTGTGTTCATTAGTTGAATATTCTTTTGCATTTACATTAGCTACAAACGAAACTCCGGCAAAAAGTGCGGTGTAAATTAGGCTTAATTTAAATTTCATAAAATGCTTCCGTAGATTAGATATAGGTAAAAAGAGGCGCGAGTATATCTAAAAGGTTAATTTATATCAATGGTAATTATTATTATTTAATGAAAAAATATGTTCATTCTTACATAATGAAATTTGCGTACCTTATAAAGTTGCGTTACCATAATTTCACTCTATCAAAAATAAGGCATAAGATGAAAATCGCATTAGGTATTGAATATCAAGGCACAAATTATTATGGCTGGCAACGTCAAGAAAATGTGCGTAGCATACAAGAACAACTTGAAAACGCGCTTTCCATTATTGCTAATGAAAAAATTGAAATTTTTTGTGCCGGGAGAACTGACTCAGGGGTGAGCGGAACAGGGCAAGTCGTACATTTTGAAACTAGTGCGGTACGCCCTGATAAAGCATGGACATTCGGGACAAATGCGAATTTACCTGATGATATTGCGGTTACTTGGGCAAAAAAAGTTGATGATGAATTTCATGCGCGTTTTTCAGCAATGGCTCGTCGATATCGCTATATTCTTTATTGTAATAAATTACGGTCTGCTATTTTACACGGAGGAATTACTCACTGTTATTTAGATCTTGATGCAGAAAAAATGCATCAAGCTGGTCAGTATTTATTAGGCGAGCATGATTTTTCCTCTTTTCGTGCCGCACAATGTCAATCAAACACGCCGTGGCGTAATGTTCATCACTTATCAGTTACTCGGATTGGGCAATATATTATTGTGGATATTCAAGCCAATGCTTTTGTGCATCATATGGTCCGTAATATTGTTGGGAGTTTGATTGAAGTTGGTGCAGGTAAAGAATCAATTGAATGGATGAAATGGTTACTAGAGCAAAAAAATCGTCAGCTTGCGGCACCAACTGCAAAACCTGATGGACTATATTTAGTCGATGTAATTTATCCTGAAAAATTTGGTCTTCCTAAAAGCCATTTAGGGCCATTATTTTTAGGTAATGAGTATGTTAAGTAATTAAAAAAACACCGCACTTTGGATGGTAAAGTACGGTGTTTTTTAGAAGGTTTTATCAATATTTATAGATTTCGTTGTATAAGCCACTCTCAAATTGAACTAATGGTGCTCGTTTGGTTTTGCTTTCCAAATCGCCTGTTGAGTAGCCATTAATAAATTGTACAAAGGCTACTTTTTCCCCTCGAGCATTTGTCATAAAGCCGGCTAGGTTATAAACCCCTTTCAAAGAACCGGTTTTAGCAATAACATTTTTTACTAATGGTGGGCTAATTAATCCACCTCGCCCACTGATCGTGCCATCTACACCTGCGATTGGAAAAGTTTCCATTAAATGCAATTTATCTTCGTTTTTAGCGATGTACTCTAAAACGGATAGCATCGTTTTAGGTGCTACAAGATTATGGCGAGACAGACCAGATCCATCGGCTAAGATACTGTTACCAAAACGAATTCCCTGTTTTTGCAAGATGGATTTAATCGCTAATGTGCCTAATTGAAAGGATGCAGGGCGTTTATAGTAATTGAATGCCACCGCTCGGAATAATGAATCGGCAATTTGGTTATCCGATTTTTTCATCATTTTTTTCAATAAATCTGGTAATGGTTTGGATAAATGTTTCGCTAATAGCTGACCTTGTTGTGGTTTTTGTGGCAGCATGACTTTGCCATTAAACTCAATACCTAATTGTCTTAATTGGCGTTGAATAATCGCGGCAGCATAAGCATCCGTATCTTGCACAGCAAAGCTTAAGCCAAAAGGTTTAGATTGACGGGCTAAACATCCTTTTACTTGATAGCGATTATTGTCATGTACAACAACATCAAGCTGACAATAAGGCGCTTCATTGCTATCCGCTACATAGACTTGTCCGAACACTTGAATTGGAAATTGTGCAGGCACATTGATTTTTACTGTTTCACCGGGATTTTGATTGGCATCTAGTTCCGCATAGAAACAGTTGTTATCAATATTCGCAGCAGATGGGGGAGAGTTGAAACACATGGTCAGATCGTTCCAAATCCAACCTAATCCTCGGTCGTGACTCGAAAAAACAGATGTATCTAATACTAAATCGCCATTAATTTTTTTGATACCTTGTTTTTTTAATTCTGCAAGTAAGGTATAAAGTTGGCCACTTGTGAGATCTGGATCGCCTGTGAAACGCACGATTAAGTGACCCTCTAAATTCCCATTTTGAATTTTCCCATTACTCAAAAGCGCGGTCTCAAATTGGAATTGATCACCTAATGCAAGTTTAGCGGCAACAGCTGTAAAAACTTTTTGTGTACTTGCAGGAAGCATAAAGGTTGAGCCATTATAATCCGAGATAATTTGGTTTTGATTTATATTTTTTGCGATAAAACCTACGCTAGAGCCTTCAGGCAATTGTTGTGTCAAGTCTGAAACATTAATATTTGCGAAGGTTGGAAGGCTAAAGCTTATGGAAAGTAAAAAGGATCCAAGTGCGGTGGAAATTGAAGATAATTTTTTCATATTAGGTTTGTTATGGTTGCTATTTTTTTTTAGACGAACAATAATAAGCCCCGAATGAAATTGAGTAAATCATTTTCTCATTTCAAGTTTATTTTTAATAATACTGCGGCAAGATTTTAGGGTTTTGCCGTGGTTTTTGTTTTATTTAGTAAAAGGAAAAACAATGCAACAAATTCCAATGACTGTGCGTGGCGCAGAACAATTACGTGAAGAATTGGATTTCTTAAAAAATGTACGTCGTCCTGAAATTATTAAAGCGATAGCAGAAGCACGCGAGCACGGTGATTTAAAAGAAAATGCAGAATATCATGCAGCTCGTGAGCAACAAGGTTTTTGTGAAGGTCGTATTCAAGAGATTGAAGGTAAACTTGGTAATGCTCAAATTATTGATGTAACAAAAATGCCAAATAACGGTAAAGTCATTTTTGGTGCAACGGTTGTGCTTGTAAATACTGATACAGACGAAGAAGTCACTTATCGCATTGTGGGCGATGATGAGGCTGACATTAAATCGGGTTTGATTTCGGTTAATTCTCCCATTGCGCGAGGTTTAATTGGTAAAGAATTAGATGATACCGTTAATATTACAACGCCTGGCGGTGTCGTTGAGTTTGATATTATTGAAGTGAATTATATTTAAATAAAAAAGTGCGGTTAAAAATGACCGCACTTTTGTTGTTATTTGCGTGGAAGCTGAATTTTTGCTTCTTCGCTTGGGCGATAAAGTACCAAAATATGCCCGATAGTTTGTACTTGTGCTGCTTTAGTTTCACGCACAATCGCATCGATAATAAGTTGTTTTGTTTCGCGATCTGCACCAGCAACTTTTACTTTAATGAGTTCGTGATGATTAAGTGCATTTTCAATTTCAGCAAGTACGCCTTCGGTTAAGCCATTTCCACCAAGCATAACGACTGGGTTAAGATGGTGCGCAAGACCTTTTAAAAATTGTTTTTGTTTGGTTGATAAGGTTGTCATAAGGATTCCTAATTAAAAAGAGCGGTTGATTTTCTCAATGTTTTTCACTGATTTCAATCAGCCTCGGCTTGAATTCGGCAGATTGTAACCAAATATAAGCAAAACTACTACCAAAAATAGAAGATTATGGGAAAGAAAAAACGTTCAGCAAGTTCTTCTCGCTGGCTAAATGAACATTTTAGTGATCAATTTGTGCAAAAAGCGCATAAGCAAAAGTTACGTTCACGCGCGTATTTTAAGATTGATGAAATTCAGCAAACGGATAAATTATTTAAACAAGGAATGACTGTGGTCGATCTTGGCGCTGCACCTGGCGGTTGGTCGCAATATGTGGTGGGACAAATTGGTGGCAAAGGTCGAGTGATTGCTTGTGATATTTTGGAAATGGATCCCATTGTAGGCGTTGATTTTCTGCAAGGCGATTTCCGTGATGAAAATGTTTTGAATGCTTTATTAGCGCGTGTAGGCGAAGATAAAGTTGATGTTGTGATGTCTGATATGGCACCTAATTTTAGTGGAATGCCATCAGTGGATATTCCGCGCGCAATGTATTTGGTCGAGCTTGCTTTAGATATGTGTAAACAGGTCTTGGCAACCAAAGGAAGCTTTGTTGTTAAAGTTTTCCAAGGTGAAGGCTTTGATGAATATTTAAGAGAAATTCGTTCTTTATTTAATGTGGTGAAAGTGCGTAAGCCTGAAGCATCACGCGGACGCTCTCGTGAAGTATATATTGTGGCGACAGGCTATAAAGGCTAATTGCTTTGATAGCTTTTCATTGCTAATGATGTGTAGTATCTTGTAAAAAATTTTTTAACTTAGGAAAGGTAGGTTAGACTTTGAACGATATGGTCAAAAATCTGGTGCTTTGGGTGGTAGTAGCGGTCATTATGATGACAGCATACCAGAGTTTTAATTCCTCTTCGGTAGATAATTCTACTGATTATACAACCTTTGTTTACGATGTAAGCAATGGACAAGTGACAGAAGCGCGTTTTGATGCCAATGAAATTACGGTAACGAAAACGGATGGTTCTAAATATTCAACCGTAATGCCCCCACTTGAAGATAAAAAATTGCTTGATGATTTGTTAAGCAAAAAAGTGAAAGTGGAAGGTACGCCATTTGAAAAACGTGGTTTCTTATCCCAAATTTTAATTTCTTGGTTCCCAATGTTATTCCTTGTTGGCGTCTGGGTATTCTTTATGCGTCAAATGCAAGGCGGTGGCGGCAAGGCGATGAGCTTTGGTAAAAGTCGCGCCAAAATGTTGAACCAAGATCAGATTAAGGTTACTTTTGCGGATGTCGCTGGTTGCGATGAAGCAAAAGAAGAAGTGGGCGAAATTGTTGATTTCTTGCGTGATCCGAATAAATTCCAAAACTTGGGCGGTAAAATTCCAAAAGGTATCCTGATGGTTGGGCCTCCAGGTACTGGTAAAACTTTACTTGCTCGTGCTATCGCAGGGGAGGCAAAAGTTCCATTCTTCACTATTTCTGGTTCTGATTTCGTAGAAATGTTTGTGGGTGTTGGTGCATCTCGTGTACGTGATATGTTTGAACAGGCTAAGAAAAATGCACCTTGCTTAATCTTTATTGATGAAATAGATGCAGTGGGTCGTCAACGCGGCGCGGGTTTAGGCGGTGGACATGATGAGCGTGAACAAACCTTAAACCAAATGCTAGTTGAAATGGATGGATTTAGCGGTAATGATGGCGTAATTGTTATTGCAGCAACTAACCGCCCAGATGTGCTTGACCCAGCTTTAACTCGTCCAGGCCGTTTTGACCGACAAGTTGTTGTTGGTTTACCTGATGTGAAAGGTCGTGAGCAAATCTTAAAAGTACATATGCGTAAAGTGCCTGTAGCACCAGATGTTGATGCAATGACATTAGCGCGTGGTACGCCTGGCTATTCTGGTGCAGATTTAGCAAACTTAGTGAATGAGGCGGCTTTGTTTGCTGCTCGAGTGAATAAACGTACGGTAACCATGCTTGAGTTTGAAAAAGCAAAAGACAAAATCAATATGGGGCCAGAGCGTCGTACCATGATTATGACGGATAAGCAAAAAGAATCGACTGCTTATCATGAAGCTGGTCATGCGATTGTGGGTTATTTAGTGCCTGAACATGATCCTGTACACAAAGTGACTATTATTCCGCGTGGTCGTGCGTTGGGTGTGACATTCTTCTTGCCTGAAGGTGATCAAATTAGTATTAGCCAAAAACAATTAGAAAGTAAGCTTTCTACCTTGTATGCGGGTCGTTTGGCAGAAGATTTGATTTATGGTGAAGAAAATATCTCAACGGGTGCATCAAATGATATTAAAGTCGCGACTAATATCGCGCGTAATATGGTGACGCAATGGGGATTCTCTGACAAATTAGGTCCGATTCTTTATACGGAAGATGAGGGCGAGGTTTTCTTAGGTCGTTCAATGGCGAAAGCAAAACATATGTCAGATGAAACGGCTCATGCAATTGATGAAGAAGTTCGTGCAATTGTAAATCGTAACTATGCGAGAGCAAGACAGATTTTGATCGACAATATGGATATTCTTCACGCCATGAAAGATGCGTTAGTGAAATATGAAACCATTGAAGAAGAACAAATCAAACAATTGATGAATCGTGAACCAGTCACTCCGCCATCTGGATGGGAAGAGCACACCGGGCAAGCTGCTTATGCAAATAGCAATAATGCTCAAAGTGCGGGTGAAAATTCTTCAGATTCTAATTCCTAATCAACTCTCTAATCAAAAAAGCCTTTCTTCGGAAAGGCTTTATTTTTCCCTAATGATTTTTTTCTTCAGCGTATTCCGCTATAATCGCCCGACTAAAATTAATCTAAAAATCCACCGCACTTTATGAAACTTTACGCGAATAATAAATGTCTTGATTTAAGTGTTCCTCAGATTATGGGAATCCTTAATTTTACGCCTGATTCTTTTTCTGATAGCGGACAGTTTTTTAGTTTGGATAAAGCCCTTTTTCAAGTTGAAAAAATGTTGGAAGAAGGTGCGACAATTATTGATATTGGTGGTGAATCTACACGCCCTAATGCGGATGAAGTATCTGAGCAAGTAGAATTGCATCGTGTTGTGCCAGTAGTGGAGGCAGTGCGAAGCCGTTTTGATTGCTGGATTTCTGTCGATTCTTCAAAAGCAGTTGTGATGCGTGAAGCGGCAAGTGTTGGAATGGATTTGATTAATGATATTCGTGCTTTGCAAGAGCCAAATGCATTAGAAACGGCGGTGAAACTTGCTTTGCCTGTTTGCATTATGCATATGCAAGGTCAACCTAGAACGATGCAGACAAATCCTCATTATGAAAATGTCGTGCAAGATGTATTGGCTTTTTTACAGAAACGTACTAATGAATGTCTTTCTGCTGGTGTTAAAAAAGAAAACTTAATTTGGGACATGGGATTTGGTTTTGGTAAGTCTGTACAGCATAATTATCAATTATTACAAAATCTTAATGAATTTTGTCATAGCGGATATCCAGTGTTAGCGGGATTATCTCGCAAATCAATGATTGGTGCGGTGCTTGATAAACCCGTCGATCAGAGAGTGATAGGTAGTGCGGCAGGTGCGCTTATTGCAGCGCAAAAAGGTGCAAAAATTTTACGCGTACATGATGTTGCTGCAACATCAGATATGCTCAAAGTTTGGCAGGCAACAGAAAATGCCTGATGGTTTTATAAAAAAATTAAAGGAATTGTATTATGGCAAATCGTAAATATTTTGGAACAGATGGCGTACGTGGAAAAGTAGGTAGTTATCCAATTACACCAGATTTCGCATTAAAATTAGGCTGGGCTGCGGGAAAAGTATTGGCTTCTCAAGGTTCTAAAATGGTTTTAATCGGTAAAGACACCCGAATTTCTGGATATATGTTGGAATCAGCCCTTGAAGCAGGTTTGGCTGCTGCGGGTTTATCTGCTGCATTTACTGGCCCTATGCCTACACCTGCTATTGCTTATTTGACCAGAACTTTTCGTGCTGAAGCGGGTATCGTGATCTCAGCCTCTCATAATCCTTATTATGATAATGGCATTAAATTCTTTTCAGCAAAAGGCACTAAATTGCCTGATGAAATTGAAGAAGCCATTGAAGCGATGTTAGAGCAACCGATGGATTGTGTGGAATCTGCCGAATTAGGTAAAGCAAGCCGTATTAATGACGCAGCAGGACGCTACATTGAGTTTTGTAAAAGTACATTTCCAGCACACTTAGGCTTGGAAGGTTATAAGATCGTGGTAGATTGTGCAAATGGGGCGACTTATCATATTGCACCTAACGTATTGAGAGAGCTTGGTGCGGAAGTCATTGAAATTGGTACAGATCCAAATGGTTTGAATATTAATGAAAAATGTGGTGCAACTGATGTGACAGCATTGCAAGCTAAAGTTGTTGAAACTAAAGCGGATGTTGGTTTGGCTTATGATGGCGATGGTGACCGAATTATGATGGTCGATCATTTAGGAAATAAAGTCGATGGTGACCAAATTCTCTTTATTATTGCACGTGAAGCATTGCGTTCAGGTCAATTAAAAGGCGGTGTCGTTGGCACATTAATGAGTAATATGAGCTTAGAGATTGCGTTGAAAATGCTTGGCGTTCCTTTCTTACGTGCAAATGTGGGTGACCGTTATGTATTGGAAAAAATGGTTGAAAACGATTGGACGCTTGGTGGTGAGAATTCAGGTCATATTATCATTGCGGATAAGAATACAACGGGTGATGGCATTATTGCTTCATTAGCTGTACTGGCGGCGATGGCTCAGCATAAATTATCATTAAATGAATTAGCGAGTGCGGTTAAATTATTCCCACAAGTGTTAATTAATGTACGTTTTGCGGGTGGGGATAATCCACTTGAAAGTGACGCTGTAAAATCTGTTGCCGCAGACGTTGAAAAACGTTTAGAAGGCAAAGGTCGTATTTTATTGCGTAAATCGGGTACGGAACCACTTATTCGCGTTATGGTGGAATGCCAAGATGCTGAACTTGCACAACAATGTGCAGAAGAAATTGCAGAAGTAGTTAAATCTCATTAATTTTTTAACTGCACTTTATTTAGTGCGGTTTATTTTTATCAAATGCTTAGGAAAGCAAAATGAATATTTTTATTATGCGTCATGGCGAGGCTGAAGTAATGGCTAATAGTGATAAAGCTCGTCGCTTAACTGCCTATGGTATTAAACAAGCCTTTACTCAGGGGCAATGGTTAAGAAAACAGTTAGAGTTAGCCACGCCAGATCGTATTATTATTAGTCCTTATGTGCGAGCACAAGAAACTTTCGAGCAGGTAAATCAGGCTTTTAATGGTGAACTATCATCAAAAATAGAAATTTGGGACGGTGTTACACCTTATGGCCATGCAGAAATGGTGACGGATTATTTTTCTGTATTGCGTAATGAAGGTATAAAATCTATATTTATTATTTCTCATTTACCTTTAGTCGGTGAAATTGTAGCGGAGCTCTATGGAAAGCGAAATCCAATCAGTTTTTACCCAGCGACTATTGCATATTTAAATTGGTCTGGACAATATGCAAAAATTCTCATGTATAAAAATGCAGATGCATTGATCTAATTATGTTATTAATAATCAAATTAATGGTTATTTATCTTTACAAAAAATAAATATTCTCCATGGAGCTTTATAAATATTCTTTATTTATCAATTAGTTAGTTTTATTTTTGTTTGTAAAGATTTTTAAAGAAATGTAAATTTTTATTTTACCTATTTCCTTTTTAAGAAATATGCGTAAACTACGTCACACAAAGCAATAGGGCTTTGCAAAATGAATACTAGATGGAGATTTATCATGAAAAAATTAGCATTAGCTGCATTAGTGTTGGGTTCAACGGTCGCTTTAACCGGTTGTTTTGATAAAGATGAGGCAGCACAAAAAGTTGCAGAGGCAAAACAAGCGGCAACTTCAGCTGTTACGGATGTGAAAGAAGCTGCAACTAATGCTGCAGCAGATGTAAAAACTACTGCACAACAAGCTGTATCTGATATGAAGGATATGGCAAGCAACGCTGTAGATTCTGCAAAATCAGCGGCAGCAGAAAAAATGGCTGAAACTAAAGATGCAGCTATGGCTAAAGTTGAAGATGCGAAGAATGTGGCAATGGAAAAAGTTGAACAAGCCAAAAATGCAGCGTCTTCAAAAATGGAAGAAATGAAACAATCTATAGGTGAAAAAGCGAATCAAACAATTGATGCGGTGAAAGAAGCTACTAAATAATTTTGTGATTAAATAGAAAAATCCCTATTGTGAATTCAATAGGGATTTTTTAGTTTTAGTATTTGATATTATTTTTTCCAGATAACATGAAATTCACGATTTTCTTCTCGGTGAGAAATTAAAAATTTTGCAAATATATCGTCCATTTCATCTTGATTGTTTACTAATCCAACCCAAATCTCGGCATATTCATTCGGATCGATGAGTACGCCAATTTCATCTTCCCAGTTATCGGCAGTTTCTACAAACTCAACACCACCTCGTTCTTCAAATTGTAGGTTGAAGAGAAGGATATCGGCTGGATCAAGATTTTCACTTGCCATTTCTAGAAAAATATCGTACGCAATATCAATTGCTGTATCAGGATCAAGTTTTTTGATTTCAGTCATCATAAAATATTCTCATAAAACTAAGGGTTATTTATTGGTAATTTTATTTCTCGAATGTTCATTGAGAAGCCATCAATAATGAGTAATCTACCACATAAATTTTTGCCAATTTTTAAACGCACTTTAATTGCTTCTAATGCTTGAATAGAACCAACAATCCCAACAATTGGGGCTATTACTCCAGCTTCTACACAACTTAATATATTCTGCCCAAATAATTTACTTAGTTCACGATAGGTTGGTGTATTTGATTCATAGGTAAAGACTGAAATCTGGCCTTCCATTCGGATTGCTGCACCAGAGATTAAGGGAATGTGCGCCTTCTCGCATTGGCGATCAAGTTGATTGCGAATATCGACGTTATCAGTGCAATCTAAGACAAGATCAAAGTGCGGTATTAATTCGGACAGTTTTTCTTCGGTTAGTTTTTCATTTATTGTTTGAATATCAATATGTGGGTTAAGCTGTTCTAGAGCTATTTTAGCAGATTCAACTTTTGGCATATTCAGTCTAGCATCACAATGAAGCACTTGACGTTGTAGATTGGAAAGTGAAACATGGTCAAAATCTAATAGGGTTAGGTGTCCTATACCTGAAGCGGCTAAATATTGACTAGCCGCACAGCCTAATCCACCTAAACCTACAATGAGAATTTTGCTCTCTTTTAGTTTTTCTTGTCCTTCAAAATCAATCGATTTAAGAATGATTTGCCGGTTATATCGTAGCTCTTCTTCGTAACTTAATTCAGTCATAGGTTATCCCAATAAATGATTGAAGAGTTCTATGGTTACACGTTCACCTGCTGATACATTGCCACGCTCTTGTTCTAATACAATAAAACAATTACTTTTTATGAATGCACTAAATAAGTGAGATCCTTGAAACCCAACAGACTTAACCTCAATTTGTCCTTGTGAGTTGATGTGATAAAAACCTCGTTGGAAATCTAAGCGACCAGGAGCTTTTTTTAAGTTTGTTGAAGCAATTGCTGAAAAACGTGCTGGATTTTTCCATTGTTTTTGACCTTGCAATTTTACAATAAGGGGCTGAACGAGTTGATAAAAAGTCACAAGTGCAGAGACAGGGTTACCAGGTAAGCCACAAAACCATGCATTTTCTAGTTTACCAAAAGCAAAAGGTTTACCAGGTTTAATGGCAAGTTTCCAGAAATTAATTTCACCTACTTTTTCTAATACTGTTTTAGTGAAATCTGCTTCTCCAACAGATACCCCACCACTGGTAATCACTAAATCAGCCTGTTTTTGTGCAGATATAAAGGCTTTTTCAAATTCAGCCTCATTGTCTGGTAATAATCCTAAATCAATAACTTCACAATGAAGTTTTTCTAGCAGTAATTTTACAGTGAATCGGTTTGTATCGTAAATCTGTCCAATTTGTAACGGTTTACCTACCTCGACAAGTTCGTCCCCAGTGGAAAGTATGGCCACTTTTAATCGATGATAACATTTTACTTCTGAGATACCTAAAGAAGCTAATAATGGTAAAGAAACGGCATTTAATTCATCACCTTGTGTTAATACAATATCTCCTTTTTTAACATCCTCTCCAATACGACGAATATTTTGATTGATTTTAGGTAATTCAGAGAAGGTGATTGTTCCGTCTTCATTTATGTTGACTTGTTCTTGCATTACGACAGCATCAGCGCCTTCAGGAATCATTGCCCCAGTCATAATTCTTATTGCACTCTGAGCAGGCCATGAGCCTTGAAATGGTATTCCTGCAAAGGATTTACCTGCAACAGAAAGAGTCAGTGATTTTTCTAAATCAGCTAAACGTACAGCATAGCCATCCATTGCAGAATTATCAAAAGAAGGGACATTAATAGGGGAAATAACATCTTCTGCACAAATTCTATTAGCGGCTTGTTGTAAATTAAGTGTTTCAATTTGTGTAGGAAAGGTGATCTGTTCTAGCATATTATTACGGGCTTGATCCAACGTGAGCATAGAGATTCCTTAATTAAAGTAAAATTTAAAGTATTGTAGTCTGAAAAATCTTAAAACTAAAGATTTCATTTTACTTAGTGATTTTTCTCATTTTGCGTTCGCTTTATCCTTTGTTAGAATAACGCATTATTTTTTTAGGAAAGACTGTTATGACTGATATTTCACAAGATGCAATAAGTGTGCGCGATGCTTTAATTGCTAAGGGCATTGAAACGCCGATGATAGATCTAAACCAATGTAAAGAAGTGCGTCGCTTAGGTATTGCAAAACATATGCATGAAGTGATGAAATTAATTGGATTGGATTTGCGAGATGATAGTCTTGAAGAAACACCTAATCGTTTGGCAAAAATGTTTATTGATGAGATTTTTAGTGGAATGGATTATGCAAATTTCCCTAAAATGACAAAAATTAAAAACCAAATGAAAGTGAGTGAAATGGTACAGGTTAATGATATTACATTGACGAGTACTTGTGAGCATCACTTTGTGACGATTGATGGTAAAGTTTGTGTGGCATACTATCCAAAAGATTGGGTTATTGGTCTTTCGAAGATTAATCGTATTGTGTCGTTTTTTGCACAGCGTCCACAGGTACAAGAAAGGCTAACAGAACAACTTCTCACAGCTTTTCAAACTATTTTAGAAACAGATGATGTCGCCGTTTATATTAAGGCAACACACTTTTGTGTGAAAGCGCGGGGAATTAAAGATACAAATAGTTATACTATTACCTCTGCTTATGGAGGCGTATTTTTAAAAGATCGTGATACGCGTAAAGAATTTCTTGCTACTATTCAGAAATAAAATGGAAATAAAATCGCCGCACTTTTTGATAAAAGGCGGCGTTTTTATTTATCCAAAAGATTTTCTCTCTTGATTTAACAGATAGTTTGGCGGTAGTTCAGGCGTAGAATCTTGTTCATCAAAGGATTCAATTTCAGGTTTAAGATAAAATTCAGCTGCTTCATGATTGCTTTTCGTTTTGCCTAATAATTGTGGCTGAAGTTTTACAAAAGTACTATTCGGTGCAAGCCAGATGCCGATAAATGCTTGATTAAATTTAGCATCAAAATCATGTTCCAAAACAGTGTCATTTAAAACGAAGTAGCCTCTATCTGGTAAGGCAATATAGTTCAAGATATCGTTTGGTGAGAAATCAGGAAATGTAGATTGCATTTCTTTAAGCCAACTTTGAGTATCGCCATCATTAAGTTTTAAGGTTTCGATTTCTTTAATAAGCGTAATCGCAAAATTTTTCCCTTCAATGGGTTTTTCATATTTGAAAGAGAGCATTAATGGGCGTTCATTTTCTTGATAAGTGCCCGTTTCGGAAAATAAACCAATGGTATAAACATGGAACGGCCCCCACGTGTATTCGGCATTTCCGATGGGTTGCCAATGAGCAAAAGGTGCGGCAGAAAAAAACGTGATTATTGCCACAAAAAGGGATTTCATTTTCATAATAAATTGCCGTGAATAAAATTGTGTTGATTATAACAAACCGCATCAAAAAACAAATGAGAAACGAGTAAAAAGGCGAGTAATTTTACTCGCCTTTAATATCAATGGTGTTAATTTGTGCAGTGAATTATTTTAGGCTACCCACCATATCTTCTGGGCGAACCCATTTATCAAAATCTTCGGCAGAAACTAAGCCTAAATTAATTGCTTCTTCACGCAATGTTGTACCATTTTTGTGCGCCGTTTTTGCAATTTTAGCTGCGTTTTCATAACCAATATGCGTATTAAGTGCGGTCACCAACATCAATGAATTTTCAAGTTGTTGTTTAATTCGAGGATAGTTTGGTTCAATACCCACTGCACAGTGTTCATCGAAAGATACGCAAGCATCACCCAATAATTGAGCAGATTGTAAGAAGTTTGCAATCATCACAGGGTTGAACACATTTAATTGGAAGTGACCTTGTGAGCCTACAAATGCGATGGTGGTGTCGTTACCAAATACTTGTGCGCAGACCATTGTCATCGCTTCGCATTGAGTTGGGTTTACTTTACCTGGCATGATTGAAGAACCTGGTTCATTTTCAGGAATTAAAATTTCGCCAATTCCCGAACGTGGACCTGATGCTAATAGACGAATATCGTTCGCAATTTTAAATAAACTCATTGCTAATTGACGTAATGCACCGTGAGTTTCAACAATCGCATCATGAGCGGCTAATGCTTCAAATTTATTATCTGCAGTGACAAACGGAAGTGCGGTGAATTTCGCAATGTAATCTGCCACTTTCACATCATAGCCTTTCGGCGTGTTCAAACCTGTACCAACCGCAGTTCCACCCAATGCTAATTGGCTTAAATGTGGAAGAGTATTTTTTAATGCTTTTAAGCCGAAATCTAATTGAGCAGCATAAGCCGAAAATTCTTGGCCTAATGTTAGTGGTGTTGCATCCATTAAGTGAGTGCGGCCAATTTTTACCACGTTTTTGAAGGCTTCAGATTTTGCCGCAAAAGTTTTTTGTAAACGTTCAACACAAGGGATGGTGTGCTCAACTACTTTTTTATATGCCGCAATGTGCATTGCCGTTGGGAAAGTATCATTTGAAGATTGTGATTTGTTCACATCATCATTTGGGTGAATGATGGATTTTTCACCTAATTTGCCACCGTTTAACACATGAGCACGATTTGCAACTACTTCGTTCACATTCATATTGGATTGTGTACCAGAACCGGTTTGCCAAATAACGAGTGGGAATTGATCATCTAATTTATTTGCTAAAATTTCATCACAAGCCTGTGCAATTAAATCACGTTTTTCAAGAGGTAATACACCTAAATCATGATTAGCAAATGCGGCTGCTTTTTTCAAATAGCCAAAAGCTTCGATAATTTCATGTGGCATTGAGGCGGCAGGACCAATTTTAAAGTTATTGCGTGAACGTTCAGTTTGTGCAGCCCAGTATTTATCTGCTGGAACTTGAACTTCACCCATTGTGTCTTTTTCAATACGAAATGCCATTCTGTACTCCTATGAATTGAATGAAAATTAAAACTGGATTGATTTTAACACTTCCGAGTTATGAGTGGAACGTAACAAAAACGTTAAAAATCAGTTTTGTGACATAGATCATAAAAGTGCGGTGGATTTTCACGCATTTGTAATAATGTATATTTAATTATTTATTTTTTAGGGTTTTTTCGTTAGAATTTTACCCTTTTTATAGGGCAAGATTGAGAAAATAACGGGGCTAAAATGGCAAAAACTGCGCAATTTTACATTCTTACGGAAAATTGTACATTAACTGTTGAAGAAATAGCCTGTAATCTTGCTGCCTCAATATGGCGTTCAGGGAAAAAAGTATTGATTAGCTGTGAAAGTGAGGCTCAAGCGTTAGAGATTGATGAGCGTTTGTGGCAACGAGATCCCAATGAATTTGTTCCGCATAATTTATCGGGTGAGGCAACACAATATCCTACACCGATTGAGATTTCATGGCTTGGGAAACGAAATTTACAACGCCGTGATGTGCTAATTAATTTGCAACAAGAAATCCCAGATTTTAGCCATAGCTTTACACAGCTTATTGATTTTGTACCGAAAGATGATGCCTTAAAAACACAAGCTCGAGAACGCTATAAACAATTACGTCTGCAAGGTTGGAATCTTTCTACTGAAAACGTGGGTTAATAAATGAACGACATTACTTTCTACCAACGCTTTGAAACCGATATTCTCGCCGGGCGAAAAACCATCACCATTCGGGATAAATCCGAAAGCCATTTTAAAGCAGGCGATATTTTACGTGTTGGTCGATTTGAAGATAATCAATATTTCTGCACTATTGAAGTATTAGGTGTGTCGCCGATTACCCTTGATGAACTAACGGAACAGCATGCGAAGCAGGAAAATATGGGATTGGAGGAGTTGAAAGAGGTGATTCGGGGGATTTATCTGAATGAAGAGAAGTTCGTATTAATCAATTTTAAGATAAAATAATCAGAGGAAACCATGTATATAAAATATATTAGACTGATTTTATTGCTTCCTATTTTTCAATCGTTGTCGGCATGTCTTAGTTTCGATGGGATATATCCGAAATATAAAGATTATGAAGGTAGTGACTATGGCACATTAAGTGTAAAAAATTACGCAACTCATCTTATAACTATCTATAAGAAAGATGATATTAAGCAATGTTTAGTACAAGATGGCCCTCGAAGAGCTTTAGTTTTACGTGAGCTTTTTCTACCTGATTTTAAAAATGGGGTATTTAATAATTCACCATTTAAAGACTCCGAAAAATATTTATCTGAAAGTAGAGTAAAAGCAGGATCTTATGTGCAATTAACAAAAAGATCTAATAATTCAAATATAAGTTCTCAAACTTTTAAATTTATTATTGAAAATAAAGGGTATTATTATCTTCAACGAATAGCTAATAAACCTATACCTATTTTAAAGATGGATGAGGATATTAATGAGATTTTCTATCTTTTACCGGATAAAAATGGGACTTATAACAACGCTACCTATAGTGAAACAACAAAGAGACATTATACATTAGATGGATTACTCAGCGAAAATGACACTATTATTCGTTATAAGAATGAAATTCCCGCAAAGAAATGGGATCTCCCTGAATGTGAATAGTTAGACTGTAAGTTAGTTAAAGAGAAAAATAAATGACACAAAAATTCGAAATGGCAGACCGTTTTAATCCGTCTGCGGTAGAACAAGCCCTTTATCAACATTGGGAAGAGAGCGGTTATTTTAAACCGTCTGAAAATGAAAACGCGCCGAGCTATTGCATTGCGATTCCACCGCCGAATGTAACGGGTTCTTTACATATGGGACACGCGTTCCAGCAAACCTTAATGGATACCTTAATCCGTTTTAACCGTATGGAAGGGCATAACACTTTATGGCAAGCGGGGACAGACCATGCGGGTATCGCAACCCAGATGGTGGTGGAGCGTAAAATCGCCGCAGAAGAAGGTAAAACTCGCCATGATTATGGTCGTGAAGCATTTATCAATAAAATTTGGGATTGGAAAGCCTATTCAGGCGGCACAATAAGCCAACAAATGCGTCGTTTAGGTAACTCAATCGACTGGGAACGTGAGCGTTTCACGATGGACGACTGTTTGTCGAATGCCGTAAAAGAAGTGTTTGTTCGCTTGCACGAAGAAGGTTTGATTTACCGTGGCAAACGGTTGGTGAACTGGGATCCAAAACTTCACACCGCGATTTCTGATTTAGAAGTAGAAAACAAAGAGAGCAAAGGTTCTCTTTGGCATTTCCGTTATCCGTTAGCAAACGGTGCGAAAACGGCAGATGGTAAAGATTATTTAGTGGTGGCAACCACGCGTCCAGAAACCATGTTGGGCGATACGGCAGTAGCTGTGCATCCAGAAGATAAGCGTTATCAATCTTTAATCGGTAAAACCGTGGTTCTGCCATTGGCAAACCGTGAAATTCCGATTATTGCCGATGAATATGTAGATCGTGAATTCGGTACTGGTGTGGTAAAAATTACCCCTGCGCATGACTTCAACGACTACGAAGTGGGTAAACGTCACAGCTTGCCGATGGTTAACGTATTAACCTTAAATGCAGATATTCGTGATGAAGCGGAAATTATCGGTACTGATGGTAAACCACTTGCTGGCTATGAAGCAATTATTCCTGCGGATTACCGTGGCTTAGAGCGTTTCGCTGCACGTAAGAAAATTGTGGCAGATTTTGAAGCGCTAGGTTTATTAGATGAAATCAAACCACATGATTTGAAAGTGCCTTATGGCGATCGTGGTGGTGTGCCAATCGAGCCGATGTTAACCGACCAATGGTATGTTAGCGTGAAACCGCTTGCTGATGTAGCAATTAAAGCGGTGGAAGATGGCGAAATCCAATTCGTGCCGAAACAATACGAAAACCTTTACTTCTCTTGGATGCGAGATATTCAAGATTGGTGTATTTCTCGCCAACTTTGGTGGGGACATCGTATTCCGGCGTGGTATGATGCAGAGGGCAATGTTTATGTGGCACGTAATGAAGAAGAAGTGCGGTCAAAATACAACTTAGATTCTGCGGTTGAACTCAAACAAGATGAAGACGTGCTGGATACGTGGTTCTCCTCAGGCTTGTGGACGTTCTCCACTTTAGGTTGGCCGGAGCAAACCAAAGAACTCAAAATGTTCCACCCGACGGATGTGTTAATCACCGGCTTCGATATCATCTTCTTCTGGGTTGCACGTATGATTATGTTTACGATGCATTTTGTGAAAGATGAAAACGGCAAACCACAAGTACCATTCAAAACCGTGTATGTCACGGGCTTAATCCGTGATGAGCAAGGCCAAAAAATGTCTAAATCAAAAGGTAACGTACTTGATCCAATCGATATGATTGACGGTATCAGCCTTGAAGATTTACTTGAAAAACGCACTGGTAACATGATGCAGCCGCAATTAGCAGAGAAAATTGCTAAAACAACGCGCAAAGAATTCTCTGAAGGTATTGCAGCTCACGGTACAGACGCATTACGTTTCACATTAGCTGCGTTGGCTTCAAACGGCCGTGACATCAACTGGGATATGAAACGTTTAGAAGGTTATCGTAACTTCTGTAATAAATTATGGAATGCAAGCCGTTTCGTATTAACGAATGACAAATTAGATTTAAGCGAAGGCGAGATTGAGTTCTCATTAGCAGATCGTTGGATTCAATCAGAATTTAATCGCACAGTAGAAACTTTCCGTAATTCATTAAGCCAATATCGTTTCGATCTTTGTGCCAATGCGATTTATGAGTTTACTTGGAACCAATTCTGCGACTGGTATTTAGAATTGACTAAACCAGTATTTGCCAACGGCAATGCAGCACAAATCCGTGCGGCAAGCCAAACTTTGGTTCACGTGTTAGAAAAATTATTACGTTTAGCGCATCCGCTTATTCCATTTATTACCGAAGAAATTTGGCAAAAAGTGAAAGGATTTGTGGGCATTACGGCTGATAGCATTATGTTACAACCTTTCCCACAAGTGGAAGAGAACGGCTTTGATCCAGAAGCAGAAGCTGAAATTGAGTGGTTGAAAGAAGTGATCGTTGCAGTGCGTAATATCCGTGCAGAAAGCAATATTGCACCAAGCAAAGGCTTAGATCTGTTATTCCGTAATTTAAGCGCAGAAAATGCAAAAATTCTCGAAAAACAGACCGCTCTTTTAAAAGCCATGGCGAAATTAGACAACGTTCAAGTATTAGCCGCAAACGAAACAGAACCACTTGCGGTAGCGAAACTTGTTGGCAATGCTGAATTACTCGTACCAATGGCTGGCTTTATCAATAAAGAAGCAGAGCTTGCCCGTTTAACTAAAGAAATTGAAAAATATCAAAACGAAGTTAAACGTATCGAGAACAAACTCAGCAATGAAGCTTTCGTAGCTAAAGCACCTGAAGCGGTGATTGCCAAAGAACGTGAAAAACAAGCGGAATACCAATCAGGATTAGAAAAAATCCAAGAGCAGTATAAAGCGATTGAAGCACTTTAATTTCAATCATAAAAACGTCGGTTTCTCCGACGTTTTTATTTTTTTCTTTGTTTTGCTAAGTATTTTCTGATAAACCAGAAAAATTGGGGATGAAATAACTTGATAGCAATCTAATATATACTGAAAGGAGAAAAGGATTTTATTTTCTATATTAAGGTTTTTAAATAATGAATATTGTATTTGTACTAGATAAAAATTATTCTAGTTATTTAGAGGTAGCTCTGAAGTCAGTGCACTATCACCATCATGATGTAAATATTTATATTATTCATGATGGTATTTCAAGAGCTGAATTAACGAGAGTAGGGCAGTATTTAGCTCATCGAGGCAATTCTCTGTATGACTTGTATATTGAAGATGTTAATAAGTTAATTATATTTCCAACAGTAGGATCTCCAGATCATATTGGGGCATTTTCATTAGTTCGATTGTTTGTTCATCGTTTACTCCCAGAAAACCTAGAAAAAGTTATTTATTTAGATGTAGATGTAATTATTAATAAGCCAATAGATGAACTTTGGAATATTGACATAGATAATTATTTATTGGGAGCTGTTACTGATTATGGTATGGAATTCCATTGGTTCCATAAGTATTTTGATAAACAACAGTATATTAATTCTGGTGTGATGCTAATTAATTTAAATAAATGGCGTAAATTAAATGTTGATAACTATTTTATTGATAGTGCATTAAAGTATGGAAAGAAATTTGAATATGGTGATCAAGATACGATTAATTTTGGTTTAAGTAAGGAGTTAATTAAATTATTACCTGTTAGGTTTAATTTTCAAGTAGGTTTGTTGGAAGATAGATTGAGAGAGGAGAAAATAGATTTAAGTCCTCATTTTACTTTTGTACCAAATATTATTCATTACACAGGAAAGTTTAAACCTTGGTTAAACGAAGATCATGAAGATTTCCCCAAATTTTATAAAGATAATTATATATTTTATCAGAATTTAGATTGGAATAGCATATAAATAAAATAGTCGTTCAATTAGAACGACTATTTTATTATTTTTGATTTAATCCTAAAAAATCCCCAACTTCGTGTTCGAGTTGACTCATTGCAAGTAAAGCTTCTAGGGTTTTCTTGGCTTCATCTTCATCAACAACACTCATTGCAAAGCCTACATGAACGAGAACCCATTTGCCAAGTAAACCGACTGGATTTCCAGTGTAGACTAGTGAAATATTCACATCACGTTATACGTCATATGTGTTGTAATTAGGGCGGGTAAAGTTGGTATCGGAGAAGAGGATAATCAGTCCGCGTAGGGTGTCTTCGTTTACGGCATAGCCGCTGATGCGTTGGAGTACGCCTTTGAGTTTTTCGTCTAATTCATTTAAAAAAGCTTGTTGTAATGAGTGATTTTCATCGACAATCTTGGTCATCTCGTTTGCATAAATTATGCCCTCTGTAAAGTAATTTTTATCAGAAGTTTGAATATTCAAACAAATTATCAGGTGTCATTTTATCGAAAAACAGTATCAGGTTGAAAGGGATTTTTGCGTGCTAAATCCAATGATTTCCAGTAGAATGGGGCGCTTTTATAAATAAGGAATAATTATGGCAAGAGAATTTAAACGTAGCGATCGCGTCGCTCAAGAAATACAAAAAGAAATTGCAGTCATTTTACAACGCGAAGTGAAAGATCCTCGTATTGGGATGGTGACGGTTTCTGATGTGGAAGTGTCGAGTGATTTATCTTACGCAAAAATCTTCGTGACTTTTTTATTCGATCACGATGAAACGGCAATCGAGCAAGGCATGAAAGGCTTAGAAAAAGCATCGCCTTATATTCGTTCGTTACTAGGCAAAGCGATGCGTTTACGTATCGTGCCAGAGATTCGCTTTATTTACGATCAATCCTTAGTGGAAGGGATGCGTATGTCAAATCTTGTGACAAATGTTGTGCGTGAAGATGAGAAAAAACACGTTGAGGAAAGCAACTAATGTCTAGACCTCGTAAACGCTGGCGTGATGTTGATGGTGTGTTTTTGTTGGATAAACCACAAGGCATGTCATCAAATGATATCATGCAAAAGGTAAAGCGTTTATTTCAAGCGAACAAAGCGGGGCATACTGGCGCGCTCGATCCGTTGGCTACGGGAATGTTGCCGATTTGCTTGGGTGAAGCAACTAAGTTTTCACAATTTTTGCTTGATGCCGATAAGCGTTATCTTGTTACGGCAAAATTAGGCGAACGTACCGATACTTCCGATGCGGAAGGGCAAGTCGTGGAAACGCGTGAAGTTCATGTTGAAACTCAGCAAATTTTGACCGCACTTGAACAATTTCGTGGTGATATTTTGCAAGTACCGACAATGTTTTCTGCATTAAAACATAACGGTAAACCGCTTTATGAATATGCGCGCCAAGGTATTACAGTTGAGCGTGAGGCACGCCCAATTACGATTTTTGAACTCAATTTTATTGAATATAACGCGCCTTTTTTAACTTTAGAAGTGCATTGTTCAAAAGGCACTTATATTCGCACTTTAGTCGATGATTTGGGTGAAGTGCTAGGTTGTGGCGCGCATGTGACAATGTTACGCCGTACAGCCGTAGCGGATTACCCCGTAGCAGAAATGATGCCAATTGATGAGTTACAACTGCTCACTGAAAGTTTTCCATTAAGTGAATTAGATCGTCTATTACTGCCAACCGATACCGCTGTAAGTAAATTGCCCGCTTTGCATTTGGATGCAGAGCAGAGCAAAGCCATTGGTTTTGGTCAGAGAGTGAAATTTGCTAACGACCAGCAATTAAGTGGCCAAGTGCGGTTATTTTCAGCGGAGAATTTATTCTTAGGCGTGGCATTGATCGACGGGAATATTATTCGCCCACAACGGTTAATCACGCAATCTGCATAACCTAATTGCCTTTCTTATAAAATTCTAGTAATCTCATCTGTAATTAATTTTTTACAAATTGTGTAAACTAAATTTTGCAGGTGAGTTTTATGGAAGCCCTTAAGGATTTACGTTCTGAAATTGATTCGCTTGATCGCGAACTTATCCAACTTTTTGCTAAACGTCTTGAGTTGGTTTCTCAAGTCGGTAAAGTTAAACATCAACATGGATTACCTATTTATGCGCCAGAGCGTGAAATAGCAATGCTCCAAGCGCGTCGTTTAGAAGCTGAAAAAGCAGGCATTTCAGCAGATCTGATTGAAGATGTTCTACGTCGTTTTATGCGTGAATCCTATGCCAATGAAAATCAATTTGGCTTTAAAACCATCAATTCTGATATTCACAAAATTGTTATCGTGGGCGGTTATGGTAAATTGGGTAGTTTATTTGCTCGTTATTTACGTGCATCTGGCTATCCAATTTCTATTTTAGATCGTGAAGATTGGGCGGTAGCTGAAAGTATTTTAACGAATGCTGATGTCGTGATCGTTTCTGTTCCTATTAATCTCACCTTAGAAACAATTGAACGTTTAAAACCTTATTTAACGGAAAACATGCTACTTGCAGATTTAACCTCTGTTAAGCGTGAACCGCTAGCGAAAATGCTTGAAATCCATTCTGGTGCTGTTTTAGGTTTACATCCGATGTTTGGGCCAGATATTGCAAGTATGGCGAAACAAGTGGTTGTACGTTGTGATGGACGTTTTCCTGAACGTTACGAATGGTTACTTGAGCAAATTCAAATTTGGGGCGCAAAAATTTATCAAACCGATGCCACAGAACACGATCACAATATGACTTATATACAAGCCTTGCGCCATTTTTCAACTTTTACGAATGGTTTACACCTTTCCAAACAGCCCGTTAATCTTGCTAATTTATTGGCGCTTTCTTCCCCTATTTATCGCTTAGAACTTGCGATGATTGGTCGTTTATTTGCGCAAGATGCAGAGCTTTACGCAGATATTATTATGGATAAGCCAGAAAATTTAGCGGTAATCGAAACACTAAAACAAACTTACGAAGAAGCCTTAACTTTCTTCGAAAATAATGATCGTCAAGGTTTTATTGATGCTTTCCACAAGGTGCATGACTGGTTTGGCGATTATTCCGAACAATTCTTAAAAGAAAGCCGTCAGCTATTGCAGCAGGCAAATGATTTGAAGCAAGGGTAGTAAAGTGCGCTGAAATTTCACCGCATTTTTCTTTTACTGTCTCGCCAATCTTAAATTTTCAGGTAAATTCTCAAAATTAGAACGGAATGGGTTGATGTCTAATCCACCACGACGAGTATAGCGTGCGTAAACAGTGAGTTTTTCTGGTTTTGCGTAGTGCATTAAATTGCAAAAAATACGTTCGACACATTGTTCGTGGAATTCATTGTGTTGGCGGAACGATACAACGTAACGCAATAATTTTTCGTGATTGATTTTTTTACCAATATAATGAATATGTAACGTTCCCCAGTCTGGCTGATTAGTAATCAGGCAGTTAGATTTCAATAAATGGCTGACTAATTTTTCTTCGACAATTTTATCAGATACACAATCTTTCAGCCAATCAGCATTGAATTCGTAGCTGGTAATTTCAATATCTTGTTCATCAATGCAATCACCTTGTAAATGATCAATTTTTTGAGAATCATAAACTGCCACTGAATTTAACCGCACTGTTACATCGCCTTGCGCGCATTCGCTTAAATCGCGTTGCATAGTTTGTTGAACAGCATTGAAGTTGGCAAATTTGCTTTGGTTGAAGCTATTTAAATAAAGTTTAAAACTTTTTGACTCAATCAAATTTTGGCTTTGATAATCCAGATAAATGTCTGCGATAGCTACTTGCGGTAAGCCTTTTTCGTTGAGCCACGAGATTTCATAAGCCGTCCAAATATCGGCACCAATGGTAAAAGGCTGGTTTTCGGTAATGCCCAATCCATCGCGATTTAACGCGCGTGGCACAGGCTGTAATAAAGTACGGTCATATTGAGAGGCATATTCTGTTTTTTGACCGAGTTTTAAGGATTTTAAGCTGTTGTCTTGGTAATTCATTTTTTCTCCGATTAGGTGTTCGAATTTTGCAAATTTCGATACTTTATAAATTAATTACAAAAAATTCCACGATAGATTCGAAACTAATCGACAGGTATCGCATTTAAAATGAAAGGTATCAAAAATCGCGTTTTTTAACGCCCAGTTTGCGCCACAAGAAGGGCAGCACCGGGATTTTTCAGATTCTAAAGATTGCCCACCTACACGATATAAATAATAGTAAGTCGGTATGCCTGTTTCTTTTTCTATTTCTTGGGCTAAATAACGTCCGTGTTTTGAAAGCGTGCTTTGATGATCCGAAATTTCTGCCAAAGATTGTTGTTCTAACACTGCACCATTCATTTGTAGTTGATCGCAGGCTTGCCAATTTTCTTGCCATTTAATCAGATCTTGGCTTAAGTGCGGTTGATTTTTTAGTTGTTTATACAAAGGGATTGGTGCGAAATTTTCTCCGCTGTGAATTGGCGAGCAACTTTGTAAATGGGTTGTATAAAGCACTTGCCAATCTGGCGAGGAATTTTCTGCTGTTTGATCTGAATTGAAATCATCGCCCACAAGTTGAAAACCATCAAAAATTACACCGCACTTTTCGGCTTCTTGTAATGCTCGATTCACTTCTGCGTTATTATTTTGCGGGAAAAGACTATCTTGCTCAGGGCAAATTACACGCATAGCAAAGCCTTGTGCGCCATCTTCTTCCGCTAAATATAAAGGAATCTCACGTCCGATAATTTGCCCGTTATACCGCCATTGATCGATCACGGCATTAAGTAAACGACTTTGTGATTCAATATTATTTTCGAGCGCAGTTAGGCGAAAATAGGTTTCGATTAAATACATAAATTTTTTAATTGCTGTCCGATTTGGTTTAAGCCGTTTAAACGTGTTTCGCTTAAACGTTGTGAAATGCCAAGTTCGCTAAAAAATGTAGTAATATCAAATGTATTCAATTCATCCGCTGTTTTGCCATTGATTTGATTGAATAAAATCGAAAGCAAGCCATTCATAATTCTGGCTTCGCTAAATCCGTTGAATTGAAAAGTGCGGTTATTTTTAGGCATAATTTGAAACCACATTTGTGCTTCGCAGCCAGTAATGGGTTGCATTTGAGCGAGTTCATCATCGCTTGGGCGAGATAAATTTTTGCCAGCTTGAATAATCAGGCGATAGCGATCTTCCCAATTTTTAGCTTGTTTTAATTGTTCTATCATTGTAATAAATCCAGTGCTTTATCTAAGGCGGTGAAGAATGCCTCTACATCTTCCTGCGTATTATAAGGGGCAAAAGACAGGCGTAATGTTGTGCGTTCGCCTAAGCGTGCCAAATAAGGCTGGGCACAATGTTCTCCCACACGAAGCGCAATATTTTGTTCGCTCAAAAGTGTAGAAAGATCGGAACAGTCAATGCCATCAAATATAAAGCAAACAAAGGTGCTTGGTTGAGGGGAATTGAATAATCGGCAATTCTCGTAAGATTTTAACCGCACTTTGACGGATTCAGCCAAGGATATGGCGTGCTGTTCTGCTGCGGTAAAATCCCATTTTTGTAACCAATCCAGTATAGCATTAAAGCCAATAACCCCAGCAATATTGGGTGTACCCGCTTCTAAACGATAAGGCAATTCGGCAAAAGTAATACGATCATTTGATACACGATCAACCATTTTTCCACCGAAAAAGAGCGGTTGAAGTTGAGAAAGTGCGGTCAATTTTCCTGTTAAAACGCCAAGCCCATTTGGGCCATAAATTTTATGGGCAGAAAATGCGAGGAAATCCGCATCTAAATCTTGTAAATCAATTTTGATATGACTAATCGCTTGTGCTGCATCCACTAAAACCAACGCATGATTATGTTTTCTAATAAGTTGAATCAGGCGTTTAATCGGCTGTTCTGTGCCCGTGACATTTGAAACAAAATTTAGCGCAACGAGTTTTGTTTTTTCAGAAAGGGCAGAAATAAGCGCATTTTCATCAATTAGCCAATTATCTAAAATCGGTAAAACTCGAATTTTTGCACCGCACTTTTTCGCCGTTTCGTGCCAAGTGACAAAATTGGCATGATGATCTGCTTGGCTAATCAGAATTTCATCTTCTGCGTTTAATTGCGGTAGTAATCCATTTGCCACTAAGTTTATTGCGTGAGTTGTACCCGAAGTCCAAATAACAGCGCGTTTATCTTCTGCATTAATTAATTCTTTAACTTGTGTGCGAGCCTGTTCATATTGCGCAGTTTGGGCAGCATCATATTGGCTACGATGCACTGAACCTGCAGACGCATAAAATTCAGCAGTGCGATCAATTAACACTTGAGGTTTCAACGCGGTGGCGGCGTTATCTAAATAAACAACCGCATCTTCATGTTGAAAATAGGGAAATTCTTGACGGAAAGTTTGATAATCAAAAGTCATATTGATTTTTCTCTTGTCTGCGCCATTGACTTGGTTCAATTGGATTATTGTCCGCCCAAAGACCAATTCGTTTGGCTTGTGCATTTTCTTGCGCTTGAAGATAAATCGGATCATGGGAATATTGCTTATAAGCCCATGCCATACCTTGTTTAACCATTTCTAAATTAATATTTTTATCATGATAATAAACAATCGCCAATGTGCGTTGATAGCGATCTTGACCTTTTAAAGAAAGACGCACATCACGAAGATAGACCATATCAGACAACGCTTTTTTAGATTTTTGTCCAAAAGCTTGTTTTTTCTCTGGTGCATCAATTTCGGCTAGTCGCACTTTGATTTGCTTATTGCCTTTTGTAAGGCAAGTTAAAGTGTCGCCATCGCTGATACCCACAACACGACAATTACCTTTCTCACTGGAGCAAGCGGAAAGCACGGTTAAAAAAAGTAAAGAAATTAAAATTAAGCAGTTTTTCATCATTAACCTTGGTAAATTGGCGCTATTGGTGCCAATAAGTGTGTAGAGTATTCCATTTTATAGGTGATATAAATGTGGGGACAGATTGTTTAAGATTCATGGTTAATAAGGTGGAACATTGTAACAAATCTTAAGCCTGATGAATAATAGCTGGTGATTTGATTGTGTTTAACTCTTTGTAATTTGATATCAAAATTTGATCGAGCTCACATTTTTTTCAGATTACGCCCGATTTTATTTAAAAATAGGTGGTCAATTTTCTCTTAAAAGGCGTAAAATCTTTTTTAAACATTATCAAAAAAGTTGAAAAGGTCGAATATGGTTCAAAAGGTGTTTTTATTGGCCCGTTCTTTGGTCATTTTATACATTATGTTATATCTCGGAAATCTTATTGCACATTATGTACCTGTAGGTGTACCTGGGAGTATTTGGGGATTGTTATTGCTCTTTTTAGGTTTAACAACACGATTAATTCATTTAGATTGGATTTATTTAGGCGCGAGCTTATTGATTCGTTTTATGGCGGTGCTTTTTGTGCCTGTAAGCGTTGGTATTATTAAATATTCTGATTTATTAAGAGAACAGGTTAATATTTTATTACTTCCCAATATTGTAAGCACATGTATTACATTAGTTGTGATTGGTTTTTTTGCCAATCATTTATATCGACTCCAATCTTTTACACATAAACGGAAAAAAGTAATAAAACGTCGCCAAGTTCAAGAGAAACAAATAACTGAAAACATGTAGTCTTTATTTGGATGTCAATTATGCAGCAGTACGCAATTTATCTTTATACATTTTTAACAATTTTCGGATTTTGGCTTGCATTACAAATTAGTAAACGTTGGAAATCAGTCATTTTCAATTCATTTATCTTAACCGTGTTGATTCTTGTGGTAATTTTGGTTGTAGGCAAAATTCCATATGATGATTATATGGCTGGGAATGCACCAATAAACAATTTGCTTTCATTAAGTATCGTTGCTCTTGCTTTGCCGCTTTATGAGCAACTTCGCCAAATTGCCAAACAATGGAAAATCATTCTTTCAACGGTTTTCATTGCCTCTTTTTTAGCAATGTTAAGTGGTGCACTTTTAGCATTTCTTTTAGGTGCAACACCTGAAATGGTTGCAACAGTTTTACCTAAATCTATTACAACGCCTATCGCGATGGAGGTTTCTCGCCATTTAGGCGGAATTCCTGCTGTTACCGCCGTAGGGGTTGTTGTTGCAGGTTTGCAGGGCTCTGTTTTTGGTTACCTTGTATTAAAAAAATTAGGTATTAAACATCAAGAAGCTATAGGACTTTCCGTTGGTTCAGTTTCTCATGCACTTGGTACTGTAAGTTGTATGGAAACTAACTCAACAGCAGGAAGTTATAGTTCTATTTCTCTCGTGCTTTGTGGGATTATTAGTTCTATTCTTGCCCCATTTGTATTTAAGCTCATTTATTTCTTTGTTTAAATATCAATAAAAATTCAACCGCACTTTATTTATTCTAGATTTTGTTTGTTCCAGATAAAGTGCGGTTGTTTTTTGTGCTAAATGATTAGATAATGCAGAAAAATTAAATAAAACAAAGCGATATGAAACCACTCATCATTGATTCTTCTTGGACAGAACGTTTTCTTCCCGATCCTCCACGCGAAAAAGATAATCGTCCACCATTTCGTCGCGATCGTGGGCGAATTTTACATTCTGCCGCCTTTCGTTGCTTACAAGCGAAAACTCAAATACACGCGATTGGTGAAAATGATTTTTACCGTACCCGTTTAACTCATTCTTTGGAAGTCGCACAGATTGGTAGTAGTCTCGTTGCACAACTTAAATTTTTAGAAACCATTGAAAGCCTTTCGCAAACGTTAAATATTGATAAAAATGAGTTACAAAAGCAGATGAAACCTTTATTGCCGAGTAACGATCTTATCGAAAGTTTGTGTTTTGCGCATGATATTGGGCATCCGCCTTTTGGGCATGGTGGCGAAACGGCATTAAATTATATGATGGGAGAGCAGGGCGGTTTTGAAGGCAATGCACAAACCTTTAGAATTTTAACGAAACTTGAGCCTTACACTGAAAATGCAGGGATGAATCTAACACGTAGAACACTATTAGGTGTAGTGAAATATCCCGCGTTGTTAGATGTAGCTTCGCCTCAATATGAAGAACTTAATTTTTCTCGCAATATTGATCCGCGTTTTGTGCGTATTCATGATTGGATTCCAGGAAAAGGCATTTTTCGCGATGATTTAAAAATGTTTAATTGGTTGCTGGAAAATCTTTCTGAAAATGACCGCACTTTATTCTGTCAATTTAAAAAAGTGCGGGAAAATCCAGCTGAATCTTTACATACTCGTTTTAAATCTTTGGATTGCAGCATTATGGAATTGGCGGATGATATTGCCTATGGTGTGCATGATTTAGAAGATGCCATTGTGACCGGCGTTGTCAATCCTCATCAATGGCAAGCGGCACATTCCGCATTAAAACAAATTCCGTCAGCTTGGTTGCATGAAAACATTGATTCAATTAGCCAACGACTTTTCTCTGATAAACATTTTGAACGCAAACAAGCGATTGGCGCATTGGTGAACTTTTTTATTACCAATGTGCGGTGGAAATTAACGGCAAATTTTGATGAACCTTTGTTACGTTATAACGCAGAGTTGCCACCTGAAGTGATCGCTGCACTTGGTGTATTTAAAAAATTCGTTTGGGATTATGTAATTCGCAATGTTGATACCCAACGAATCGAATATAAAGGGCAGAGAATGTTGACAGAAATGTTCCAGATTTTTGAATCTGATCCAGAACGTTTATTACCGCGAAATACTGCAAATCGTTGGCGTAATGCACCAGAAAAAAGGAAGAAACGGATTATTTGCGATTATATTGCAGGCATGTCAGATGCACACGCATTGCGGGTATATCAACAACTTTGATTTAAGAGTGAATCCCATCGAATTGATGGGATTTTTTATGCAAACCGTATAGAATAGTGCGGTTAATTTTCACTGAATTTTTATGGGGCAGTTGTGGCATTAATTAGTTTAACCAATGGATATCTTTCCTTTAGTGATGCACCTTTGTTAGATCACGCAGAACTACATATCGAACCGAATGAACGTGTTTGTTTAGTTGGGCGTAACGGCGCAGGTAAATCAACTTTATTGAAAATCATCGCAGGCGATGTGCTCATGGATGATGGCAAAATCCAATACGAAAAAGATCTTGTGGTTTCTCGTTTAGAGCAAGACCCACCGCGTAATGCGCAAGGCAACATTTTTGATTATGTCGCGGAAGGGGTTGGCCATTTAACGGATTTATTGAAAGAATATCATCATATTTCTGTTCAATTGGAAGAAAATTACAGTGATCAAATTTTAAGTCAATTAGAGCAAGTTCAGGCTAAATTAGAACACGCTGATGGCTGGCGATTTGAAAATAAAATCAATGAAGTGTTGTTAAAACTGGGCTTAAATCCAAACACAAAATTATCCGCACTTTCAGGCGGTTGGTTACGCAAAGCGGCACTAGCACGCGCATTGGTGTGCGATCCTGATGTGTTATTACTTGATGAACCAACCAACCACTTGGATGTGGAAGCCATTGAATGGTTGGAAAATTTCTTACTCGATTTTCAAGGTAGCATTGTATTTATTTCCCATGACCGTTCTTTTATTCGCAAAATGGCAACACGGATTGTGGATTTAGATCGCGGTCAATTAGTGTCTTATCCGGGCAATTACGATTTATATTTAACCACAAAAGAAGAAAATCTACGCGTTGAAGCCTTGCAGAATGAATTATTTGATAAACGTCTTACACAGGAAGAAGTGTGGATTCGCCAAGGTATCAAGGCTCGCCGTACAAGAAATGAAGGGCGAGTGCGTGCATTAAAAGCAATGCGTGAGGAACGCCGTCAACGCCGTGAGGTAATGGGTACAGCTAAATTACAGTTAGATACCTCAAGTCGTTCAGGCAAAATTGTCTTTGAAATGGAAAATGTGAGCTATGAAGTCGCGGGAAAAACTTTGTTAAAAAATTTTTCAACAACCATTTTACGTGGAGACAAAATTGCGCTTGTTGGGCCAAATGGCTGTGGAAAAACTACGTTTATTAAATTATTGCTGGGTGAAATTCAGCCAACATCAGGAAAAATTCGTTGTGGCACTAAATTAGACATTGCTTATTTTGACCAATATCGTGCTGATTTAGATCCTGAAAAAACCGTAATGGATAATGTGGCAGATGGTAAACAAGATATTGAAGTCAATGGTGTAAAACGCCATGTACTAGGGTATTTGCAAGATTTCTTGTTCCCGCCAAAACGTGCAATGACGCCAGTTAAAGCCTTATCGGGGGGAGAACGAAATCGTTTATTGCTTGCAAAATTGTTGCTCAAACCAAACAATTTATTGATTCTTGACGAACCAACCAATGACCTCGATGTAGAAACATTGGAGCTTTTAGAAGAAATTTTGACTGATTATCAAGGCACATTATTAATTGTGAGTCATGACCGTCAATTTATCGATAATACTGCGACAGAGTGTTATTTATTTGAAAGTGAGGGGCGTTTGAATAAGTATGTGGGGGGATTCTTTGATGCTAAACAGCAACAAGCCAATTTCTGGGCAAGCAAAGCCGTGGAAGAGCAGGCTAAAGCGAAGAAAACTGAACCGCTAAAAGAAGAAAGTGCGGTGAACAATGACCGCACTTCTAAGCCGAAATCAGTAAAACTTTCTTATAAAGAACAACGTGAGCTAGAACAACTTCCACAACTATTGGAAGAGTTGGAAACTAAAATCACCGTACTTCAAACTGAAATAGCCGATCCAGCATTTTTCCAACAGGCTCATGATATTACCGACGCTAAATTAAAAGCATTGGCGGATACTGAAGCCGAATTAGAAACAGCATTTTTACGCTGGGAAGAATTGGAAGAAAAGAAAAATTTGGCTGAAAGTAAAGCTTAAAAAAATAACGCCCGAAAGGGCGTTTTCTTTAGATATTTTCAAGATGATCTTTTTTCAAAATACTTTCTTCATCAAGCGTTGATAAGCGCGAGATAGCATTACGGTAAGAAATTTCAAGGGTTTCTCTACTGGTTGCCATTACGCCTTGATCCACTAAAAATCCATCATTTACATCATATACCCAGCCGTGCAATGAGAGTTTTTGTCCGCGTTCCCAAGCACTTTTTACAATTGAAGTGCGTCCAAGATTGTAAACCTGTTCCGCTACGTTAATTTTAGTCAACATATCCGCTCGTTTTTCTGGGGAAAGTTTACCGAGAAGATGACCGTGTTTAAACCAAATATCGCGAATATGAAGAAGCCAGTTGTTGATAAGTCCTAAATCTTTATCTGTCATAGCAGCATGAATACCGCCACAGTTGGTGTGGCCACAGATAATAATATGTTCAATTTTAAGTACATCGACGGCATATTGCACAACAGAAAGGCAATTAAAATCGGTGTGAATTACTTGGTTAGCAACATTACGGTGTACAAAAAGCTCACCCGGTTCAAGATTCGTCAATTTCTCAGCGGGGACACGGCTATCAGAACAACCAATCCAAAGGTAATGTGGCGTTTGATGATCCGCAAGTTCTTTGAAGTAAGTCGAATTTTCTTCTTTCATTCTTTGTGCCCAACTGTAATTATTGGCAAAGAGTTGTTTAATTTTATCCATTTTACTTTCCTTAAAATTCTGAAAAAATTGACCGCACTTTGGCGTAAGTGCGGTCAATATTAAAGTTAAATTGAATTAGAAATTCGCATTTCTTGGCGCGCGTGGGAATGGAATTACATCACGAATGTTTTGCACGCCAGTTACATAGACGATTAAACGTTCAAAACCAAGACCAAAACCAGAGTGTGGAACGCTACCGTATTTACGCAGATCGCGATACCACCAATAATCATCTGGGTTTAATCCCATTTCTTCCATTCGTTTATCAAGCACGTCTAAACGTTCTTCACGTTGTGAACCACCGATGATTTCACCAATTCCTGGTGCTAACACGTCCATTGCCGCCACAGTTTTTCCATCATCATTTAAACGCATATAGAATGCTTTAATGTCTTTTGGATAGTTTTTCACTACAACTGGTGATTTAAAATATTCTTCCGCCAAGAAACGTTCGTGTTCAGAAGAAAGATCGATACCCCAAGAAACAGGGAATTCAAATTTCTTACCCGATTTTAATAACACATCAATGGCGTCAGTATAGTCAATTTGCGCAAAATCTGAGTTTACAAAGTTTTCTAGACGCGTAATAACATCTTTATCTACGTGTTTTTCAAAGAATTGTAAGTCATCTTTACGCTCAGACAATACTGCACGGAATACGTATTTCAACATATCTTCTGCAAGTTTTGCGTTATCCGCTAACGTTGCAAATGCTACTTCTGGTTCAACCATCCAGAACTCAGCTAAGTGACGGGTGGTATTTGAGTTTTCTGCGCGGAATGTTGGACCGAAGGTATAAATTTTGCTTAATGCACAAGCATAGGTTTCGCCGTTTAACTGACCTGAAACCGTTAAAAATGATTCTTTACCGAAGAAATCTTGGCTGAAATCAACGTTTCCATTTTCACCACGCGGAAGATTTTCTAAATCAAGTGTAGAAACACGGAACATTTCACCCGCACCTTCAGTGTCTGATGCAGTAATTAATGGGGTTGCCACCCAATAGAAACCTTGCTCATGGAAGAAACGGTGAATTGCTTGAGATAAGCAATGACGAACACGTGCAACTGCACCAATAATATTGGTACGAGGGCGTAAGTGAGCTACTTCGCGTAAATATTCAATAGAGTGGCGTTTTGCTGCCATTGGGTAAGTATCTGGATCTTCAACAAACCCTGTCACTTCCACTTTTTCTGCTTGTAATTCAACCGCTTGTCCTTCTGCAGGTGATTCAACGACTTTACCCGTTACAATCACAGAACAGCCCGTTGTTAAACGTAAAATTTCGCTTTCGTAATTTTCAATATCGTTATTAATAATCGCTTGAATTGGATCAAAGCAAGAACCGTCATAAACCGCTAAGAAAGATAAGCCAGCTTTAGAATCGCGACGGGTACGTACCCAACCACGTACAGTGACGGTTTCACCAATCGCCACTTTTCCTTGTAATACATCAACAATTGATGCTACGTTAGACATATAAACCTCTATAACTAAATGTAATTTTACGTAAAAATAGAGATATTTTACCTGAGTATGGAATTTTTTCCATAAAAAAGTATAGAATGGAGTGGATTATTCATCGTGAGGAGAAACAATGTTAAACGATATTTTAACGGGCTATGGAATTTTTGTTTTAGAAATTTTGACGGTTTTATTAGTGATTTTAGTCATTGTGAGCTTAATTATTTCACATCGTCAGAACAATAAAGTGAAAGTAGGCGAGCTGGAAATTAAGGATTTATTGGAAGAATTTGATAGTCAAGTTCGAGTGTTGCGCGATTTTAATTTTTCTGAAGAAGAGCTAAAACAACAAGCTAAAGCAGAGAAAAAAGCTGAAAAACAAAGAGCCAAAAAACGTAAAGAGAAATTAAAAAAAGGTGAAACTGTAGATGACGAAAAGAAAGGTTGTGTATATATCTTAGATTTTCATGGTGATATTTCAGCATCAGAAACAACCGCACTTAGAGAAGAAATTTCAGCAATCTTAAGTGTCGCAAAACCAGAAGATGAAGTATTACTACGTTTAGAAAGCCCAGGTGGTATTGTGCATGATTATGGGTTTGCCGCATCTCAATTAGCTCGTTTAAAACAAAAAGGAATTAAGTTAACGATTGCGGTGGATAAAGTAGCAGCAAGTGGAGGTTATATGATGGCTTGTATTGCTGATAAAATTGTATCAGCTCCGTTTGCTATCATTGGGTCGATAGGTGTGGTTGCACAAATTCCTAATATTCATCGTTTATTGAAAAAATATGATGTGGATGTAGATGTAATGACCGCTGGAGAGTTTAAGCGAACTGTAACAATGCTAGGTGAAAATACCGAAAAAGGTAAACAAAAATTCCAACAAGAATTAGAAGAAACACATCAATTATTTAAACAATTTGTTTTACAAAACCGTCCTCACTTAGATATAGATAAAATAGCAACAGGAGAGCATTGGTTTGGAACGCAAGCGCTAGAATTGAAATTGGTTGATGAAATCACTACAAGTGATGATTTGATTTTAGATAAGATGAAAGAAAAACGAGTTCTTGCGGTGAAATATCGATTGAAAAAATCGTTAATAAAAAAATTAGGTCGCCAGGCAGGAGAAAGTTTAGCGAATATTATTTATAGTTATATGATGAAGAAGGTAAATAATTTTATTCAATAAACTTTAATTTCTTTACATTATCTTTACAAAAAAAAACGGTTGATTTAGGCAAAATCAAGTAATTTGTTATTTACAAGGTAAAGTTTTGCCATTAGTATATGCACCGAAACTTTGAAAGTTTTGTTCTTTGAAATTTATAAAGTTTAGTTATCCCTTTAATTTAGGGATTTTACAAATTAAAAGGTAAAACAAATGAAATTATCTCGTATTTTATTATCTACTGTTGCAATCGCAACTGTAACAGCTTGTGGTAACTTAAGCAAAGTAACAGATGCTGGTACACCAGAATATAAAGATGTAAATGGTGAGCAAGTACCACAATTGGTGTGGCCAAAAATTGATACATCAGGTTTTAATCATGATGGTAGCCAATTTGGTACATGGCCAAACTGGTCTAATGTTCGTTTGATCGAACGTGGTCAAAATAAAGATCAAATTCGTCAATTAATCGGTGATCCTCATTTTGCTGAAGGTTTATACGGCGTAGAAGAATGGGATTATGTATTTAATTATCGTGAAAATGGGGTTCACAAAGTTTGTCAATATAAAGTGTTATTTGATAAAAACCATAATGCACAATCTTTCTTTTGGTTCCCTAATGGTTGTAACGGTAATTCTGCATTCAGTTTAAGCGGTGATTTCTTATTTGATTTTGATAAAGATACTTTAACTGCGCGTGGTAAAGAAGTCGTTGATAATGTTGCAAATCAATTAAAGTCAACTGGTGCAAAAGATGTTAAAGTTGCAGGTTATACTGACCGTTTAGGTTCAGATTCTTATAACTTAAATCTTTCTCAACGTCGTGCAAACCGTGTTAAAGCACGTTTATTAGAAGATGGTGTTGTTGCTCAGATCAACGCAGTTGGATATGGTAAAAATCCACAAGTTAAGGCTTGTGATGATGTAACAGATAAACAAGCGTTAAGAGAGTGTTTAAGACCTAACCGTCGTGTAGAAGTGACGGCTTCTGGTTCTGTATTAAAATTACAGGAAGGTAGTCAATCTAATGGCGGTACTCAAGGACCAGCTCCTTTATACCAAAAATAATTTAGGTATTTACGTCATTAGAAACATAGGGCTAGATATTTTATCTAGCCCTTTTTACATAAATTATTTTTCTCTTAATACTCTAGAGAATAAAATATTGTTCTCTAAATGAATATGATGCATAAGGTCATCAATAAACTCATTAATCCCACTGTATAGGGCTTTCCAACTAAAACAAGCATCAGCCGGCGCTGTACAATGATTAGTGAGAGATTTAACGACTTCTACATCTTGCCCTGCTTCATCATGCTCCATTTCCATTACACGGATTGGCATAGCTGCCATCATATAATTTTTGGCCTTAATCATTGGGAAAAGAATTTGTTCTTCTTTCATTAAATGTTGACTTAATTCTATGTAAATTTTTTCTAGTTGTGCGGCTACACCAATTGGGCAATCTTCACGATCACCATGTACATTTTCAACTTTTTGAGCCAAGGTAATTAATTCAGGTAGCTGCTCTCGATGGCGATTATGGTAGCGTGTAATAATATGATCGATAATTTCGTCATAAGGTGCAACATTCCAATCTTTATCATTATTTTCTGATTTACTTTGTTGTAAATAAGCTAAGCGCGTTTCAATCTCAGCGAGATTAAGATTTTTTTGCTGTGCGGCAACTTCTAGTAATATAGAACCACCGCAACAAAAATCTAAATCATATTCACGAAAAATTTTGGTTGCTCCTGGGATAGAAACTGCTAATTCGCTAAGTTTTTGTTGGGCAAAAGACATAAATCACTCCTTCTTAAATGAAATAGAATAAAACCTATCAAAATAGTAGGATATTTTCTTTGTAATGGAAAGTGTTTATATTCATTTCTTGATAAAATGATGACTTAAATCAAGAAAAATACTTCATAATAGGGAGATTAAGTAGTAAGGAAGATGATGATTAACGATTAAAATTATAGTGTTTTTGCGAAATAATATGATTTTTTGTAGAATAAGCATTATATTTTTTAGAGGAATTATTATGCGTAATCAAACAAAAAAGTATATCCAGAAATTACAAAATGTTATGCATTCTTTGTCATTATGGCAAAGTATTCCTCCAGCAGCTGATGCTTTTCTCAGTGAAGAACCGTTTTCTATTGATACGATGTCTGCTCAAGAATGGTTACAATGGGTATTTATTCCACGTATGCTAGCATTGCTGGAAAGTGGTGCACCATTGCCAAATCAGATTGCAATTTCCCCTTATATTGAAGAAGCAATGAAAGAGTTTGATGAATTAGAACAATTATTGTCTCCTTTAATAGCCTTAGAAGAATTATTGAAAAATCAATGATATTAGAGATTCTATATCAAGATGATGTACTGATTGCGGTGAATAAGCCTGCAGGAATGATGGTGCATCGTAGCTGGCTTGATCCTCACGAAACACAATTTGTCATGCAAACTTTACGAGATCAAATTGGTCAGCATGTATTTCCTGTTCATCGTCTCGATCGTCCCACATCTGGTGTCTTATTGTTTGCATTAAATAGCGAAATTGCCAATATATTATGTCAGCAATTTGAACAGCGATGTGTAGATAAATCTTATTTAGCCGTCGTAAGAGGATATTTAGAGGGAAGGGACATCATTGACTATCCATTAAAAATTCAATTAGATAAAATTGCAGATAAATTATCCCAAGAAGATAAACCTCCTCAAGATGCCATAACTAAATATGAAGGGATAAGAACTGCAGAAATGCCTTATCCGGTTGGGCGTTACCAAACTGCACGTTATTCTTTAGTGAAATTGATTCCTTATACTGGGCGAAAACATCAATTGCGGCGACATATGAAACATATTTTTCATCCAATTTTAGGGGATACTCAATATGGCGATTTACATCAGAATCGTGCATTAACTACTCATACAGGTTGTCAACGATTATTTTTGCATGCTTATGAATTAATATTTATTCACCCTATAACAAAAGTAGAGATAAAGCTCACTGCAGGTTTAGATGAACAATGGTTAAAATTAATGAATAAATTAGGATGGGAGAATGTTTGATATTATTTTAACGCATGAACAACAACAAAAAGCAGTAGAACAAATTCAAGCCTTGATGGCTAAAGGTGTAAGTAGTGGTGAGGCTATCCAAATTGTAGCAAAGGCGATACGAGAAGCACATAATCATAATAAAAAGGCATCATAAAACTAATTTTTTGTGATCTAGTTATCATTTTTGAAGATTTCTCATTGCATTATTTCATAAAATGACTGAACATATTAACCATACGAGGTGATAAGGCAATCGCCTTATTGGTATTTTGTTTTAATAGGCAAAGCCTAGAGAGGTCTTTTATGGAAATTGGTGTAGTGAAATGGTTTAATAATGCAAAGGGATTTGGTTTCATTTCCGCTGAGGGTGTAGATGCCGATATTTTTGCTCATTATTCTGTTATTGAAATGGAAGGGTATCGCTCTTTAAAAGCAGGGCAAAAAGTACAATTTGAAGTGATTCATGGAGACAAAGGCTCTCATGCCACAAAAATTATCCCTATAGTGGATAACCAGGAGTAATGATCTTGCTCTGATTTTCTCTATTTAGTCCTAAGTAAAAAGACAAGAATTGCAGCTTGTCTTTTTTATTTGAGTAAATTCTTCAAGCTGTTTTTCATTGCAGCCATTTGATTTTCAAATTGTGCTTTACTTTCTCGCTCATCAATCATATAGGTAATAGTTTCTGATAATGTCATTTTCATTTTGCGAGAATATCTTGAAAGACGTTGCCATACAGCATATTCTAAATCAATAGACTTCTTTTTTGTATGCTGTTTTTCACCATTAAAAAAGCGTTTACGGCGCGCCCGAATAGCCTGATCTAATTTAATTGGAAGTGCTGGAGAAAGATGGTTTTTTATCCATGCTTCTATTTTTTCGGGATAATGTTGACAGGCTAATAATTCTTGTGATTTTGCCTCTTGTAGACTGCGTTCTTCATAACATGTAATATTTTCTCCTTCACGGTATTTTCGAATGAGATAAATCCATTTCCAATTAGCTTCTTGATTTTCAAGTTTTTGATATTTCATGTTTTAACTATTCAGTGACGTGGTAACTCGACTAGTGTAAGTCTTTTTAAATGAATTTTCTAGCAGATTTTTACAAGCGTATGAAATATGCGATAATAGCCCTAATTTTTTCAAAAAGAGAGTGACTGTGAGTTCATTTTTTCCTCAACAAGCCTTGGATTGGCAAGAGTTGCAACCAGATCTAGCTATAACTGAATTCCCATCAGAGACGGTTGATTTTTGGTCATTACAACCTAATGCTAAACAGGCTCTATCTGTATTTTTACGTCATCCTAGTCGTTTTTTGCTAATGCTTAAAGCTGATGATCAAGCTGAATATGCTTCGTTATTGGAATCCTTTACTAAGTTGCATCATCATCGTGAACAATCGGTTTTTGGTGTAAATTATGTTGTTGAGCAAGGAGACGCTTTTTCTTTTCCACGTGTTTATACAGAGGTGGCCCATTCCCTAGACGATAATTTTGCTACGCCAGGTGAGGTGGTGAACGCACTTTATTGTGATCAATTTCAATTGTTTGGTTCTCTTCGTGTTCATCCTAGTTCGCATGATATTCAACTAAATCCTGGATTAGTTCATCGTGCAAATGGAGGAGTATTAATTTTAAGTGCAGCAATGCTATTATCTCAGTTTGACTTATGGTTACGACTAAAGCAAATTTTACAAACACAAACTTTTGATTGGTATTCAGCTCATCCTTTTAAACACTTGCCCTGCGATGTGCCTAGCTATAACCTTAATTTGAAAGTTATTGTGCTTGGAAGTCGTACAGAATTGGCAACTTTAGGTGAGTTAGAAGAATCATTATATTCTTTTGCTGATTATGCTGAAATTGAGAGTTATATTTCAGTGGCAGAAGTTGAATCTCAAAAGATGTGGGCTGGTTATGTGAAGAAAATAGCACAAACACTTAATGTTGAAATGAATTTTTCTGCACTCAATAAATTATATAAATTATTAGTACGCGAAAGTGAAGATAGATTTCTCATCAATATTTCACCTCTTAAACTTAAAGAAATACTACAAGATGTAGTGACATTAACGGGTAATTCAATATTAAGTGCGGATGATTTTGAAGCTGTTTTTCAAAGAAAATCTGTACAACATGGCTTTTTAAAAGAGCAAACTTATTCTGATATTTTAAATGAACAAGTCTATGTGGAAACTCAAGGGGAAATTGTTGGACAGATAAATGGGCTTTCAGTAATTGAATATCCAGGCACGCCGGTGAGTTTTGGTGAACCATCACGTATTAGTTGTATTGTCCAGTTTGGTGAAGGGGAAGTTATTGATGTTGAAAGAAAAAATGAGCTTGCAGGAAATATTCATAGTAAAGGTATGATGATTGCTCAAGCTTGTCTTTC
Source organism: Haemophilus sp. oral taxon 036 (assembly GCF_002998595.1). Taxonomy (NCBI): domain Bacteria; kingdom Pseudomonadati; phylum Pseudomonadota; class Gammaproteobacteria; order Pasteurellales; family Pasteurellaceae; genus Haemophilus; species Haemophilus sp. oral taxon 036. The sequence goes on along the minus strand of NZ_CP027235.1, from coordinate 37,771 downwards.
TAATATTCTTGATCTCCCTTCTCAATTGCCTTTTTCTGCATCATTGGTGTTTGAACAGTCTTACGGTGAAATTGATGGTGACAGTGCATCGCTTGCAATTTTCTGTGTATTGGTGAGTGCTTTGTCTGATTTGCCACTACCTCAAAACATTGCGATTACAGGTTCTATCGATCAATTTGGTTTGGTTCATTCAGTAGGCGGTGTAAATGATAAAATTGAAGGATTTTTCACAATTTGTCAGCGTCGTGGATTAACAGGCAAGCAAGGAGTGATTATTCCTATGACAACTATACAGCAACTGAGTCTATCTGATGAAGTTAAAAGTGCGGTAAAAAATAATGAATTTTTTATTTATCCAGTAGAAGATATTTATCAAGCCTGTGAGTACTTATTTGAACGTGATTTATTAGATGAAAATAAAGAATATTCAGAAAAAACAATGCCTATTTCTCGTTTAATTCAACGTAGGATTGAGAATCGGCTCGATTCTGAAAAAAAAGGATTTTGGGATTTTTTTAAATCTTAATTAAAAAAGCGAACATTTGTTCGCTTTTCTTTTAGTTATAATTAAACGGCACTGATCCGACTAGTTCTGCTAACAAGTGTTCGCTATTTACAGATTTATTTATTCTTTCTAGAATATACTCAATCAGTATACTACTGAAATTATCATGTATATAGGAAGGTAAAATGCAAAACACTTGTACACCTAATAAAAAAAGCAGTTATTCATATGATGATTTGCTTGCATCAGGTCGTGGTGAGTTATTTGGTAACGATGGGCCTCAATTGCCTGCACCAACGATGTTAATGATGGACAGAATTATCGAAATGAATGAAGAAAAAGGCGCATTTGGTAAAGGTTATATTGAAGCAGAGCTTGATATTACCCCTAATTTACCTTTTTTTGGCTGTCATTTTATTGGTGATCCAGTTATGCCTGGGTGTTTAGGGTTAGATGCAATGTGGCAACTTGTAGGATTCTACTTAGGCTGGATTGGTGGCAAAGGAAAAGGTAGGGCATTAGGAGTTGGTGAAGTAAAATTTACTGGACAGATTTTGCCAACGGCTAAAAAAGTGATCTATCGAATTAATATGAAACGTGTTATTAATCGTAAGCTTGTGATGGGTATGGCTGATGGTGAAGTTGAAGTTGATGGACGTATCATTTATACCGCTACAGATTTAAAGGTAGGTTTATTTCAAGATACTTCAGCATTTTAGTTTTATAGAGTGGACAGGTATATCCTGTCCTACTCTTATAGGATTAAGCGATGAGATAAATTACATCGGATCAGTATGTTATCTTTATTTTTGATTTAATCCTAAAAAATCCCCAACTTCGTGTTCGAGCTGGCTCATAGCAAGTAAAGCTTCTTGAGTTTTCTTGGCTTCATCTTCATCAATAACACTCATTGCAAAGCCTACATGAACGAGCACCCATTTGCCAAGTAAATCGGCAGAATCTCCCGTGCAGACTAGTGAAATATTCACATCACGTTGTACGCCACATACATCCACGGTGGCAAGTTGAAGAGCGCTTTCGCCAATTTTAACAATTTGGCCTGGAACACCTAAACACATAATACTTTCACTCCTATTGAAATTTATGCCTATTTTACTATCGCACGGAATAAGTTACGTCGATCTGGATCAAAAGTTGTTGCTTTTGTTGGCATAGATAAAATCATTCTGAGGCAATCTTGCGCGAGTTGAGCTGCTTGAGTATTTGTCATGGCAGGATCAATCGGAGAATGAAGGGAGCAACTAAGATATTGTGGAATATTTTCTAAACTACTCACTGTGAACGTGAAGGTTTTATAGGGCAGTTGCACTGAAAGTTTATCGCCAATTTCGCGCGGTTCCCATTCTTGATCTTTGCCTGGCAAAATGACAATACTCAACATCCAAGGTGTCACAATTGTACCTATCCATTGGTTTTCAAAAAGTATAAATTTAGGGCAATAGCAGTCGATACCTTTTCGATAGAAAGGAAGATCTTTCATTTCTCCTGCAACTTTTCGCATTTCGTTTTGGAAGATTGAAGATGGATCTTCGGCGAAGCCTTGAATGACACCTTCAAGTGCGGTGGTATTTTCTGGTGTTTTTTCGTGTCGATACATAATTATTAAAATTTACAGCGAGGTGAATTTCAACAATTCACGCATACCATAAGAGCAAATATGGAGTGCGTGAAATCTGTTATTTTTCATCTACATTTGAACGTGAAATCCATACTCTTTCAAAACGTTTTGTAATGTTTTAAAAATTTCTGGAAATTGTTTTTGAATTGTTTCACTTAATGCAATCTGCGGCTCAAAAGTTTCTGGTTGAATCCCAATTAAACATAGATTTTTGGGGAATTCATCCGTTAATTTTAACGCAGAAAGCACATCACAAATACCAAGTTGATGTGGTGAAATTTTACGCGAGAAAAACACAGGCACTTGCTCGTCATAAAGCACAATGATTTCTCCTGGTTGTTTATTAGCAAGTACAGCATCAATGATGATGATATGCTCACGATTTGCCATTTCATCCAGTAATTCCATGCCGCAAGTGCCACCGTCAACCACATCAAAGTGCGGTAAAATTTCAGGGCGATTTTCTAGGGCTTGGGCGATTCGTACGCCCACCCCTTCATCGCCGAGTAAAATATTACCAACGCCTAAGATTAATGGTCTCATTAGAGCACCTTCACTTGTGTGACTTCACCATTTTCTGTGTTCACAACATGCACTGCACATGACATACAAGGGTCGAAAGAGTGGATGGTACGCACAACTTCTAATGGTTTTGTCGGATCTGCTATGGGTGTACCGATGATGGAAAGCTCATAAGGGCCCATTTCATCATTTTGGTTACGAGGGCCTGCATTCCAAGTCGATGGGACAACGGCTTGATAATTTTCGATTTTGCCATTTTTAACGACAACCCAGTGAGAGAGCATGCCACGAGGTACTTCACCAAATCCAACACCTTTAAACTCACCAGTTTGTGGAATGTCTGTTTTGAGATAAGCAACGGTATCACCTGTGCCAATATTATCAACAAGTAATTTCCATTGTTGTTCAAGAATATTATTTAGCACGCAACAATGTACGGTACGAGCAATAATACGCCCTAAGGTTGAATGTAAATGGTCAACGGATAAGGTATTGTCGCTCAGTTTTTCATACAGCCCTTTAATATGGTTAAAGTGATGTAATGTATCTTTATTTTGGTTTGCCAAGTTACACATTAAATAGGCAAGAGGGCCGACTTCAACAACTTTTCCGTAGAAACTTGGTGCTTTAACCCATGAATATTTGCCTTCATCTTGCCAGCCTGTATATTTCGGACGTGTTAAGCCAGCCCAAGGTTCAAGCGGTTCATCGTCTTCATACCAAGCATGTTTACCACTTTCTTTAATGCCTTTCACAACAAATTCATCTTTCTGTTGGGTAATTGGACGGAAGGTTGAAATATCGAAGTTTTCAATATAGCCACCCGTTAGAACAAATTTAGAATTATCGCCATCAATTGGATATTCAGGCACAGAAAGGTAGTTGCCCGATGTTTTACCAAGATTGAGCCATTCAGGGTAATAAGCCGCAATGATCGCCGCATCAACACGATAAACTTGGGTAACAAAGTCATTTAAACGATCAATACAGGATTTTACAAACATTAAACGTTCTAAGTTTAATACTGATTGAGAGTCTAAGTTGATTGGGTTTGCTACGCCGCCAATTGCTAAATTTTGAATGTGCGGTGTTTTTCCGCCGAGTAATGCCACAATACGGTTACAATCGCGCTGACATTCAAGTGCTTGCAAATAGTGAGCCACCGCAATTAAGTTTACTTCTGGCGGTAATTTCATGGCAGGGTGACCGAAATAACCATTGGCAAAAATACCAAGCTGACCGCTTTCAACTAAAGATTTAATTTTATTTTGTACATTGCGAAATTCATTTGCACTGTTTAATCCCCATGTTGAAACACCTTTAAGCATTTCTGCGGCTTTATCGGGATCAGCATTCAGTGCCGCAGTGATATCCACCCAGTCCATCGCAGAAAGTTGATAAAAATGAACGATATGGTCGTGCATACTATGAGCAGAAAGAATCATATTGCGGATATATTGTGCATTCACTGGCACTTTGGCACCGAGAGCATCTTCTACTGCACGCACACTCATAATGGCGTGAACGGTTGTACAAACGCCACAAATACGTTGCATAATCATCCAAGCATCACGCGGATCTGAACCTTTCACGATATTTTCCATACCACGCCACATTGTACCTGATGACCAAGCGTTTGTTACTACGCCATTTTCAATTTCACAATCGATACGCAAATGGCCTTCAATGCGTGTGATAGGGTCGATTGAGATACGTTTTTTTTCAGTCATTATTCTGCTCCGCTCATTTTTTTACTGAATTGTGCTTTTTCGGCAATAATTTGTTCCGAGTCTTCATGATGTTTTTCTTTCAACACTGGTAAGACAGGGAATAGACGAATTATTAAAATATAGGCGCAAATTTCGATGGAAACGAAACCAATAGAAATTAGTAATTCTTCTGCTGATGGGAAGTAACGATAGCCATTACCTGGATCGTACATAATCATTGAATAATTTAAACGCCATAGGGCTGCGCCGAGTAACATGCTCAAGGCTGAGATAAATAGCCAACGTGAATCAGATTTTTTCTCACCAAGGAATAAAGTGAGTAATGGTAATGTCATTAACCATACTTCCATCCAAAACATCCAGGCTTCAAATTTACCAAGTTTATCGAATCCGAATACATAATGGAGTTTGTCATGGTAAATCAATTCGCCAAAGCGTACAGCAAGGAAAAGTGCGATTAATCCAGCGGTCACTTTCGCAAGCTGGGTAAAGAGTGAACGTTCATCAGGTGTTTTTCCTGCTAAACCTGCACGCACTAAAGAACCTTCAAAAATTACGATAGAAAAGCCCATAATAAATGCTGTAAGCAATGATAGGATTGGTAATGCTTCATAGCTTTGCCATACTTGATGAACTTTATGACCAGCGGCGATCATTAATGATCCCATAGATGATTGGTGCATCATCGGCAATAGTGCGCCAAGTGCGATGACAAAGAACATAATTTTGTTGAGCTTATTAAACCATTTTTTCAATCCTAAGAACCCGAGCCAAACTGGCGCAAATTCAAGGGTCACGACAATGATGTAAATCGTCATACAAAATGCGGTTTCAAATAACACCGAGTTTGTATTGAATTGACCTGGAATGTAGAAGTAAGGCAAGTGCCAGTAACGCCCCATATCAATGGTGATGGAAAGACCACCTAATGAATAGCCGAATAAGCTTGCAAGCAATGCGGGACGCACAAGAGGGTGATATTTCCCTTTGTTGAAAATATATACTGTCCAAGCTAATGCCCAACCACCACAGGCAAAACCTGTACCTACAAGTAAGTCAAAGGAAATCCATAAGCCCCAAGGATAACCGCCGTTAAGTGCGGTGACGGAACCGATACCTAAGAACAAACGTTTGATAATTAATAAGATACAAATTACGGCCAAAGGTGCAAAAAAGAGAATACTGGCGGAAATTAATCGACCACCTACCGGACGTGGATTACCCATGATGTTCATCCTCCGCTTCTTCCATTTCTTTACGAGCTTGGCGCATTGCTTCTTTTTGCGCTTCAATTCGTTCACGAATCTTATCGCCGTGCATATTCTTATAAGTCATCATTGTTAAACCAGCTAACGCCACCAGTGGCAATGCCAAACCGCGATACAAGAAGTGTTGTAAATGTGCTGCGCGTGCACCTGTAGCAATATCATCTAACTCAGGGAAACCTAAATTTTCTTGTGGAACCGCACTTAACACTAATACTTGTGTACCGCCACCTTCTTTTTCACCGTAAATACGATATTGATAGGCTGGCACCGTTGCGTGATAAGTGTCTTTACTGTTTACATGTTGGCGAGGATAGTCATATTCCGTGCCACGTAATAAACTTAAACGACGTTTTGCTTCTGCTAAAAGTTCTTCACGGGTACCAAAAATAATTGCCCCAGTTGGACAAACATGACAACAACCTGGTAATTCACCTTTATCTAAGCGTTCCACACCTTTTTGGTTGCAAAGTTCACATTTGCTGATTTGACCAAATGGATTGTCGTAATCATATTTTGGCACATCAAATGGGCAACCCACCATGCAATAACGGCAACCAGTACAAATATCAGGATCGTATTTAACAATACCTGTTTTAGGATCTTTGGTTAAAGCCTGTACTGGGCAAACAGAAACGCAGTTTGGATCAACACAGTGCATGCATTGTTTTTTAACATAAGCATAACCGTTTTCTGTCTTATCTTTATTTTTGCCGTCGCCATCGCTCCATACTTGAATCACATTGCGTGTGAACGGAGTGAGTTTGTCGTTATTTGCCCAGGTTTGCTCACCTTTTGGATTAACAGGCGTTTTGTTTACTTGTTGACATTCTGCTACACAAGCCTGACAGCCAACGCAAAGTGTGGAGTCATAAAGCATCCCAAGTGCGCCAGGAATGGGCGGAAGATTTTCCACCGCTTCGGCTTTTGCAACGGGCAGACCTGATGTGACTGTTCCCAGCAGACCTGCTTTAAGGAAATTTCGTCTATCCATCTTTAGTGTCCTTGATCTTGATTAGCTTGATTGTCTGCAGCTTTGTTCGCTTTATGTTGTTTGCTCAATTCTTTCAAGGTCATCACGCTAACACCTGCTAAAATGGCTGCAGCACCGCCTAATAAGCCAATCGCCGTCATTGAGGCACCTTCGCCTTCAACATTGTTTACATCTGGTTTTTCCACGCGTGGCGTTGGATTTTCGACGTTCGCTAATTGGAAAATGCCTTTGGTAAATCCGATACCTTGATCGTTACAGCCATAGCAAGGATGTCCGATACCCACAGGCCAGTTATTACCGCCAACATCACAGAATTCTAATGTAGAGCAGTTGCCGTAAGTTTCAGGCCCTTTACAACCTAAATGATATAAACACCAACCATGACGATGACCATAATCGCCAAATTCTTTTGCGAAACGGCCTGCATCAAAGTGCGGTCGGCGATAACAGTTTTCATGGATTAGACGATCATAAGCAAACAATGGACGATTTAATTTGTCCATTGCTGGTAATTTTTTATAAGTGATGATATAGGCAACGGTTGCCAAGAAATTATGTGGGTTAGGAGGGCAACCAGGAATGTTAATAATTGGTGTACCTTTTGGTAAAACTTCAGAAAGACTGACCGCACCTGTTGGATTACCACCGCAAGATGGAACACCGCCCCAAGATGAGCAGGATCCAATTGCAATAATGGCTGCTGCACCTTTTGCAGCTTCACGAATATGTTCCACAATTGGTTTGCCTGCCACCATGCAGTAAACACCGCCGTCTTTAATTGGAATGGAACCATCCACTACAAGCACATATTTGCCGTAATAGTTATGGATCGCATTGTGTTTATTTTCTTCCGCTTGTTCACCAAATGCGGCAGAAAGTACCTCATGATATTCGAGGGAAATCAAATCTAGCACGAGATTTTCAACAGTTGGGTGGGTTGCACGCAGTAAAGATTCGGTACAGCCAGTACATTCTTGGGCACCAATCCAAAGCACTGGTGGGCGTGCAGGGCTGGTCATTGCTGCCGTCATTTCAGCGCCCGCTTTAGAATTTAGCCCCATCGTAGCCGCAAGTGCGGTACATAATTTCATAAAATCTCGGCGAGAAACATCTGCCAGTGCAGAAAAAACGCCATCCGGATTATTCATAGTATCACTCCAAAGACACACATTTATTGTGGGAATTGGCCAATGATAAATGTTTTCTTTAAAAAAAATTTGATCATAATCATGAAATGAAGAATTTATAGAAAAAATATGTCCAAATTGTGAACGGAATGTTATTGTATTTGAGAGTAGTTCTTATTTGATTGAAAAAGAATAAAAATAAAGGCTGTAGAATACAGCCTTAGATTGGATTAAGCACAAATTTTTTCAAAAACTAACCGCACTTTTTCTTCATTTTTTACGCCCACAGAACTTTCTACTCCAGAATTAAGATCCAAGCCTAAGCAGTTTTGCTGAATGGCTTGTTCTACATTATTTGGCGAGATCCCTCCAGCTAAAACAATCTTGTGCTTAAGGTGTTCGGGAATTAATGACCAATCAAAAGTTTTTCCCGTGCCACCTTGTTGGTTCGCTGTTTGGCTGTCAAAAATATAACGATCTACATTCAAATCATCAGTAAAATCGACCGCACTTTGGGTTTCAGTATTGACCGAAATCGCTTTCCAGATTTGCGTGTTTTTTGGTAGTTGTTGGCGAAGTGCGGTAATAAATGCTTCAGTTTCTACACCATGTAATTGCACCGCATAAAGCTGTAACTGGTTGGCTATTTTGACGATAAAGTCAATTTCTTGATTCTGAAAAACACCAACAAATCGAAGTGGAGCAGCGGTTACCAATTCTTGCGCTTGGCGTAAACTCACACAACGTTTTGAATGTTCTGCGAAGATTAATCCGCCGTAAAGTGCGCCGTTTTTGTAAACGATTTTGACATCTTGCGCGCGCGTTAAACCGCATACTTTATTTTCTCCAAAAATCACTGAGCGAACCGCATTATTCAAATCTTGGTTGCCCATTAAGCTGCTCCCAATTAAGAAACCATACACCACTTTTTGTAATTGACGAATTTGCTTATGATTGTAAATGCCTGATTCGCTAATAATACGTACATCAGCAGGGATTCGGTCGGCGTATTTTTCAGTGAGTTCAACAACACGATTTAAATCTACGCTTAAATCGTGCAAGTTACGGTTATTAACACCAATAATTTTCGCACCAAGCGCAAGGGCACGTTCAAATTCTTCCTCATTACTGGTTTCTGTCAATACTCCCATGCCAAGAGAATGCGCAAGATCTGCCAGTACACGATAAGTCTCATCGTTTACCACAGAAAGCATTAATAAAATCGCATCCGCTTGATAGTAGCGAGCAAGGTAAACTTGATATTCGCTAATCATAAAATCTTTGCAAAGCACAGGTTGGCTCACGATAGCGCGAACTAAAGGCAAGAACTCAAAATTACCTTGGAAGTATTTTTCGTCAGTTAGCACAGATACAGCAGAGGCATAGTGTTTATAGACATTGGCGATGTCTTCCAAATTAAATTCAGCACGAATTAATCCCTTGGAAGGAGAGGCTTTTTTACATTCCAAAATATAGGCTGGCTTTTGATGTGTGCCTTTTGATAATGCAGCGTAAAAAGAGCGGTCAGATTTTTGAATGTTTTCTTTAAATTGTGAAAGCGGAAATTCAGCTTCCTTTTCTTTAACCCATTGCGTTTTATCTAAGACGATTTTTTGTAGGATAGTTGGTTGATGGCTATTTATCATCTTTATTTTTCTCATTCTTAATGATTTCTAAATCAAATCCAGCAATTAAAAGTAGTGGTTCTAAAAATTTTGATATTGCAGAACCATACAAAATTGATACTGAAGTAGCTATGATAGTTCTGTAATTTTCATTTTTTATCTCGAAGAAAGTAAATAAAAGTAAACCAGTGCAAATAAGTATATAGGAGAATAAAATTAAAAGTTTTATTTCATCCTCATTGGCTAATATATTTCCATTATCAGTAGGTAATTCTGATTTGGTAACTTTATTAATTATTTTTATAACACAATTAGTAATATATATAATTGGTTTTAGAATAAATAGAATTGTTACTAAGATAATTTTAACTAGAAAAATAGGTAGCATTAATCCTATGATTGAAAGCATTAACAAACCTGCTAGTTTCCCGTCTTCTGAAGGTGTTATATCTATGCTATATAGTAGATATAAAGTAATAGGAACAAGTGCTATACGGAGTATAAAAGAAGCAATCTGGCGACGTTGCTCTGCTTTCACTTTAGTGCGAAATTCTCGATCCACTAAGAATCGTTCTTCATAGGAATAATGGAAAGTCATATATTTACCTAATTAATATGTAGCCAATTTTTGTAATGTTTCAAAGGCTTTACCTGATGCAAGGTGCGCCAATACATTTTGTACATTTTGTTTTAAGTCATCATGCCCAAATAATTTCAATAATAATGCAGTGTTTGCCGCGACAGCGTTTGCGTGTTCAGTTTTTCCTTTGCCTTGTAAAAGTGCAGTGAGCATTTGGGCATTTTCTTGCGGTTCCCCCCCACGAAGGCTTTCGAGAGATTGCGTTTTTAAGCCAAAATCTTCAGGTGTTAAAGTGAAATATTCAATTTTGCCATTTTTAATTTCTGCTACTTGTGTTTCGCCGTGTAATGCGACTTCATCTAAGCCAGAACCATGTACAATAAAGGAATGTTGATGTTCTAAGGCAACCGCAGTTTCAGCATAGGTTTTCACTAATTCAGGCGCATATACGCCAAGTAAATGATAAGTCGGGCGAGCAGGATTGATAAGCGGACCTAAAATATTAAAGATAGTGCGCGTTTTTAAAGCGGCACGTACTAGCGCAACATGGCGGAAACCAGAATGATATTGTTGAGCAAATAAAAAGCAGACACCAATTTCATCTAATGCTTGTCGAGCTTGCTCTGGTGTGATATTCACATTCACGCCAAGTGCGGTTAACACATCGCTAGCACCTGATTTACTCGACACGCTACGATTGCCATGTTTTGCTACTTTTGCTCCCATTGATGCTGCAACAATCGCACTGGCGGTGGAAATATTAATAGTGTTTTGCCCATCACCGCCTGTTCCTACAATATCTGCAAAAGGATAATCTGGACGTGGGAATGCTTTGGCATTTTGTAATGAGGCGGCAACCGCACCAGTAATTTCCTCAGTATTTGCTCCCCGCACTTTTAAAGCAATAAGCATTGCAGCAATTTGTTCATTGGAAAGCTCACCTTGGATGACTGCATTAAAAAGTGCGGTGCTTTCTGAGGTTGAAAGTGAATGTCCGCTATAAAGTTTTTCTAATAATGGATTGTGTTGCATAGTCTATTCCTGTTTTTATTTGTATATGGATTTGTTAATTTTCTATATTTTATTAAACATAAATATCGTAATCTAAATCGCGCGCCTCATCGCCTGTCATTCCTCGGAAACCCCAGCAATGCGCAGGTTGTTCTTTAATCGTAATCTCCACATCGTGAGCACGGATGCCAAGTTTGTACTCTAATTCGCTAAACAGCATTTTTATTAAGCGTTTTTTCGTGCCTTCCATACGACCAGCCATCAGGTTAATTTCGATGACCGTGTAATCATCGCTACGGTCGAAAGGGTAGTAAAAATCGTCTTTTTCTAAACACAAAAAGCGAATTGCGTGTTTACCTTTCGGAATATCTAAGCCAAGGTAGAGGCTGTTATAAATTACTTCTGCCAGTTGTTCACGACGTGGTGAGAGTTTGGATTTAAGTCCGAATACGGTGATCATTTTTTCTCCTTTAAAGTGCGGTTAAAAATCACCGCACTTTTTAATGTCTTATCTATTTAACAACCATTCAATTGATTGTTGTAATAATTGCGAACCTTGCACAGTTAAAATACTTTCAGGGTGAAATTGGAATGCGCAAATAGGTAAGTCGCGATGACGAATTGCCATGATAATGCCATTATATTCCGCATTGATGATAAATTCTTTTGGTAAATCTTGTCCCATTAAAGAATGATAACGCGCCACAGGCATTGGATTAGCAAGATCTTTAAACATGGCTTCGTTATCATGGGTGATACGAGAAACTTTACCATGCAACACTTCGCCGGCGTGAATAACCTTCCCGCCAAAGGCTTGAATCAATGCTTGATGACCTAAACAAATTCCAATAATCGGCACTTGATTTTTTAAGCGTTCGATTAATGGCAGCAAAATCCCCGCTTCTGATGGTGTTCCTGGACCGGGAGAAAGTGCAAGAATGGTGTCAGGTGTATTGAGTGCGGTTTCTACCAGTTTTTCTAAATCACAGTCATTGCGGTAAATTGTGACGTTGTGACCCAATACACGGAATTGATCCACAAGATTGTAAGTAAAGGAATCGAAGTTATCTAAAAATAAAATATTAGCCATAATAATTCTTCCTTATTTTGCTTGTGTATTAACTTGACGAATTGCTTTTAAGACAGCCGCGGCTTTGTGGCGTGTTTCATCGGCTTCCATTTGTGGATCAGAATCCAATACTTCACCGCAACCTGCTTGTACATGGGCTATCCCATTTTGTACGAAAGCAGAACGAATCACGATACAGGTATCAAAATGACCATCGGAAGTGAGATAACCTACTGCACCACCGTAACTATGGCGTTTTTGCTGCTCAAATTGATAAATAAGCTGCATCGCTTTAATTTTTGGCGCACCAGTTAATGTGCCCATATTCATACAGGCTTGATAGGCGTGAAGCGCATCTAACTCAGGGCGTAATTTACCCACCACGCGAGACACTAAATGCATGATGTGAGAATAGCGATCCACTTGCATTAATTCTGCCACTTTACGGGTGCCGCTTTGGCAAACTCGAGCAATATCATTACGGGCTAAATCAACCAACATCAGATGTTCCGCTTGTTCTTTATGATCAAGACGAAGTTCTAGTTCTAAACGTGCATCTAATTCAGGATCGATATTGCCATGAGCGTCAAAACCACGAGGGCGTGAACCTGCGATTGGGTAAATTTCTAACTGACGATTTTCTGGCTCATATTTCAGCGCACTTTCTGGCGATGCACCAAACAAAATAAAGTCTTCATCATTCATATAGAACATATAAGGGCTTGGATTATTTTGTTTGAGTTGGGCGTAACTGGCTAATGTATTCGGGCAAGCAAGGGAGAAACGACGAGAGGGCACAATTTGGAAAACATCGCCAATGTTAATATGGTGCTTTAAGGCTTTCACAATGCCCATAAATTCAGGATCGTCAAAGTTTGTTGTAACCTCATCACTTGCCGCTTTAATAGAAAGAACGTTATCAATATTTTTTAGTTTTTGCGCAATAGAAAGCGAGGTCTTCGCAATATTGACTTGTTCTTCTTGAGCAAAACAGAAACTTTTTAGTATCGCTTGTTGATTTTGATGGTCGATAGTAATGAGGTGATCGGCAAGATAGAAACTGTAATCAGGGCAGTTGATACCATCATGTTTTAATGTAATGCCATCCATTGGAATGAAATTTGCGACGAGATCGTAAGCAAATAATCCGCCTAAGAAAATAGGCGTTTGGCTATGTTGATAAAGAGTAGAAACTACACGCAGTCCATCAAAAATAGTAGCAGACTGTAATTTGCTATCTTCATCGAGTTGATTATCAAGTGGCGAAAATCGTACAGAAAATTCTTCTTCAAAATTGACTACACTTACTTTTCCAAGTGCGGTTAATTTTGGATGAATTTCTTTTAAAACTTGTTTTCCATTCTCATTTAATGCTTTAAATGTCACATTGTGACCTAAGCAAGTGATCTTAACCGCCGCATTGACTAAGATAAGGCTTTGTAAACTGTTTTTACTCCCAATTTCCGCAGAGTCGAGTAGAAGAGAATTTGAATTAGGTTGGCAAAGTGTATTAAAAATAGCGGTGGTGTCAGCATAATAGGGAATGGGTTGAGCTGTCACCGCAATAAAGGCTTGAGTTTGCATATTGATATCCTTTTGGAAACTTTTGTACTATTAAACTAGTGCAAAAGGGATAAGTCAAGCCTGAATTAATATTTTTTATGTTTTTTGATGAAAAATGTTTACTTTTACTCCTTTGCCCAAGGACGACCTTCGTAATATTCAATATTTTGCTGATTAATTAGCTTTAATATGCCAGCAGAAATATGATCATTTAATTCATCTGATAGTGTTAATTGAGGGAAAAAACGACGAACTGCTATCATTTTATTAAAATCGACAGTGTATTTTACGGTATATTTTCCTGAGGTTTGTCCCATTAAACCCAAATCTTTTAAAGCAGACAAAAATCCTCGATCACCGATAGATGGAGTATGCCAACCATGTGCAGCTTTCTGCGCTATTTCGCGAGGCACGGCATAACAATTGGTATCGATATGAGCATTGATGCCATTAGAGTTAAAATGGAGCTGTTGCTGAATGTTTTCTATTTTAACATCTATGAAAATATCGCTTTTTGTATTCCAATTTCCGAGTGATTCAAAATCATCATTGCAAATAAATTGATGATTTGAATCGTAAAAAGATCGTAAGGAATAAGCAAAATCAGCACCTTGTTCAATCACCTTTACTAAGCTTTCCACGTGATCTTCTCGTAGCTGATTGTCATCATCTAAATAACAAATAATGTCTTCTTCAACAAGAAAAGCTGCAGCAGCATTAATGGCTCCGTTAAGGATTCCGTTTTTTCCTGTATTCATTGGTAAGTAAATAGGAATCACATCAGGAAATTGTTCCAATATAGATTTGGTTTTATCCCAGAAAATATTGCCATCGACAAATACATAATGCTTACATGGATAAGTTTGATTTTGTACGCTTTTAATAGAGAGTGTTAATTCTGGACGACCAATTGTTGAAGTGACTACCGCAACGGTTTTACTATTTTGTTTATTCATTGATATACATCTCTTTTTATTTTGCTATATTGAATAAAAATGGATATTCTTCGTAAGAAAAATATCCATTTTATTGCTAGCATTTTTGCGTTCTATCACCACTATTTTATGGTGTATAGACATTAATGATGGTGATGCGCTGGTCGTGGCGGCAGTTTATCTAAACCTTTTCCAATAGGAAGAATCAATGTTGAGTAGTTTGCCGATTGTTGGCAAATTTGTTGTTCTGGAAATGAAATTTTATGAATAACTTTGATTTTCCAAATTCCCTCAATAAGAGGAATAATATTTACACGACCTTGTTCATCGGTTTTCCCTGAGAATCCTTGTGGTTCACGATGTCCATCAACGGCTTCAAAATCTTTCATTGCGATGGTATCGGATGTCGCAATGACGGTTTCTCCCGCTAAAGGCTGATCATTATAGAAGATTTGAACAGGGAACGGTTCGCCTGCTTTTACTTTACTTGGATCTTCTAATGGTACAATTTCAAGTGGCAAACCAATACGTGTTTTTGCCATTTCAGCATTTAATTTTTGTTTGCCTACAGTAATAAGTTTTTTAGCAAACATTTGGGTTTCTTCGCAATAGGTCGCATTAGGTAAACCTTTTAAATTTTCCATTTTCCAACCTTCTGCATTTTGTGACCAGAATGTTGGTTTATATGTTGCTGTTACCCAGTAAGAGCCATTAGTTAAAGGTTTACTTGATTGATATTGGTAATTTTCTCCTTTTTGAACCAGTATTTGTTTTTCGCCATCTTGGCTGATAACTTCCATTGGCGCAAAAATTTTTAAACGAGCTTCAGGAATTTTTTCTACATAAGGATAGTGACCATATCCCATATTAGCCTTTAATATACTATCTGATGGAATTTGAGCAGGAACATCAACCCAAAGATCATGTGCTTGGGCGATACTAGCAAATGCAAGTAAGCTTGCAATAAGTGTTTTTTTCATTTTTTGTCCTTAAATTAAAACGAGGGAGAAATAATTTCATGGATTTTAAATGAAAACAAATCTCATTTAAATAGATTTTGTAGGAAAAGTGTGGATTTGTGATCTAAATCACAAAAGTGCGGTAATATTTTCCGCACTTTTATGTGTGAGATGAATTATTCATCCTTTTTAGATGGTTTGATACCTAAGAGATTACAGCTTAATTTACTTATAACATGTTCTGCAGTATTACCAAGTAAGGCGGCAGATAGTCCTGTACGACCAACAGTGCCAAGGATAACTAGTTCTGCTTCAATTTCTTTAGCTACAGTAGGGATAACCTCCTCAGGGAAACCTTCACGTACATGAGTATGATCTTCTGCTATACCAAATTGTTGTCGTAAGGCTTTCATATTAATAAGATGTTGGCCTCGAATACCATTTTCATAACCTGATGTGTTAAATTCAGGTAAGTCAATGGCCATGTTGATTGGTGTTGAAGGGTAGGCTGCAACTAAATGCACATTGCCACGATTTAAGTTTTCAGCTAATGATATACCAGTTTCAACAAGTTCTAGATTAAATTCATTTTGGTATTCTTGTTCGCCTGAAACATTTACCGCTACTAAAATACGGCGTTGATGTTTCCAGTCGCCATCGCGTACCATTAATACAGGAATCGGGCATTTACGTAGTAATTGCCAATCAACTGGCGTGAAAATTAGAGAAGTAAAACTTTCTTGATCTTTGGTATATTTCACTACAAGATCATAATCATTATTTTCAACTTCTTCTTTTATCGCCTCTGCCTCATTACTGTGCCAAACAATGTGAGATTGTAATTCAATTTCTGGATCAGCATATTTATCTAAGTAATATTGTACAGCATGATGATGCTTTTCAAGCACCTGACGATGCATTTCAGAACGTTCTTCTGAAGAAAGTAAGGCAGACATTTCATAAGATAAATCATATACAGATAAAAGGGCGGTAATTTTTACTTTTGTTTCATTTTTTTGTTCTTTCGCTAAACGAACAGCACGAGCAAGAGCATATTGTTTTTCGTTTTCAGGATTAAGAACAACTAGGATATTTTTAAATTTCATCATAACCTCCGAAGCTTTTCATAGAATAAAAAAGAATCTTTAGAATGGCAAGGTGTGAGAGATAAAAAGGTGATCTTATTCTAAGATTATTTTTATCTATGTAAAAAAGGCGTGAATTTGCACGCCTTTTTTCATTATTCAACCATTGTAATTTTGGTTTTATTTGTTCCAGTTAACTCAATCAAACCATCAATATCATTAATAGTAATATATTTTCCTTGTACGGTGAGGATACCTAATTTTTGGAAACGGCCTAATAAACGACTAATAGTTTCAACAGTTAAACCAAGATAATTTCCTATATCACCTCGAGTCATCGTTAAACGAAACTCTTTAGCTGAAAAACCACGAGCAGAGTATCGTTTAGAAAGATTATGAATAAAAGCAGCCAAGCGTTCTTCTGCATTCATTTTAGACAGTAATAAAATCATTTCTTGATCACTTTTAATTTCATTACTCATTAGGCGTAAAATTTGTTGGCGTAATTTTGGCATTTTACCGGCTAAGTCATCCAAAATATCATAAGGAATTTCGCATACCATTGCCGTTTCTAATGCTTGAGCAAAACTTGGGTGTTGCATTTGAGTAATTGCATCAAAACCAACTAAATCACCAGGTAAGTGAAAAGAGGTAATTTGTTCTTCACCAGATTCACTAATGGTATAGGTTTTTATGGTGCCAGAACGAATAGCGTAAATAGAATTGAGTGTGTCACCGGCTTTATAAAGTACTTGAGATTTTTGAATGGGTTTTTTTCGTTCGATAATATTATCAAGCTGATCTAATTCGTGTTCGTTCAGCGTAAAAGGAATACAAAGTTGGCTAATACTGCAATCCTGGCAATGAATAGCACAACCTCCCGATTGAATCCGGCGTCCTGCCTTGGTTTCTGCAACGAAATTCTTCATGTAAACCTCAAATATTTCGAGAAATTAGTGTAAAATTGATCTAACGCAAAAAGTATACCACTAATTAGTCATATAAAGAAGAGTAAATCATCAATGCCTGCTGAGAAATTAACCAAAAAACGTTTGATTCAAATTTTGATTATGTTGTGCATTCTTATAATCGCATTTGTTTATCGATATTTTTGACATTGAGGGATATTGGTAAAGAATAAGGGCTAAATTTTTTTAAATTTTAGCCCTCTTAAACTCAAGATGATTAAAGCACTTTTACAATACTTTCACATAAATAACGGATATTATCTTCAGTGATACCCGCCACATTGATACGACCAGAACGAACAGCGTAAATGGCAAACTCATCTTTTAAGCGATCAACTTGTTCAGGTGATAAACCGCTGAAAGAGAACATACCATTTTGTTCCATGATAAAACTGAAATCTTGTTCTGCACCGTATTCTTTTAATAGCTGAACGAATAAATGACGCATTTTTTTGATGCGTTCACGCATTTCAGTTAATTCATTTTCCCATTCTTGGCGAAGTTGAGCATCATTTAATACTGTTGCTACGGTCGCTCCACCGTGAGATGCTGGGTTAGAGTAGAGGGTACGAATAATTGATTTCACCTGTGTTAATGCAGTTGAAGCTATTTCCGCATTTTCAGCCACAAGGGTAAAGGCACCGACACGCTCATTGTATAAACCAAAGTTTTTAGAGAATGAACTCGCCACTAATAATTCTTTATGATTTGCCGCAAAAGCACGCAAGCCATAAGCATCTTCATCTAAGCCATTGGCTAAACCTTGATAAGCAAAGTCAAAGAGTGGCAACCAACCATTTTTAGCCGAAAGTGCGGCTAATTTTTGCCATTGTTCAGGGGTTGGGTCAATACCGGTTGGATTGTGGCAGCAACCGTGTAAAAGCACCACATCGCCTTCGCTTGCTTGGCTTAAATCTTCAAGCAAATGTTCCCAGTCAAGGGCTTTACGTTCAGCGTCATAATAGCGATATTCACGAATTGTCATGCCCACAGCATTGAAAATGGCATTGTGATTTGGCCATGTTGGTGTACTGATCCAAACATTTTGTGCTTTGGTTTGACGTTTAATAAATTCAGCCGCAATGCGTAATGCGCCTGTTCCGCCTAAACTTTGTACTGTTCTTGCACGATTAGATTTGATGACTTCAGAATCTTTACCGAAAAGTAGTGCTTTTGTACGTTCGTTATAATCAGCAATACCATCGATAGTTAGATAATTCTTTGTTTTTTCCTTATCAAATAAGCGTTTTTCGGCTTCTTTTACCGCACGCATAATCGGGGTTGTGCCTTGCGCATCTTTATAAACGCCAATACCCAAGTTGATTTTATTTTCGCGAGTTTCGGATTTGAACGCTTCGCCTAAGCCTAAGATTGGATCGGCTGGTGCCGCTTTGATATGTTCAAACATAGCTTTTCCTTATGTATGTGTTGTGTGGTGGATAATTTTATACTTCAGCCGTTTTATTTTATCAAGAAAGATTTTTATAAAAATTAACCGCGCTTTGATATTTTTAAATATTCATCAAAAAGTGTGGCCATTTTTTACATTATTTTAGTTTTTCAATCGTCCAATTTAATCCCGATTGATAATCTTCTGGTAACTCAGTGCGAAGTTTTTCTAATTGTTGAACAATGACCGCTTTATTAGGATGAGAAAGATTGATATGCCCAACCTTACGTCCAACTCTGACTTCTTTACCGTACCAATGAAGTTGTGCAAACGGTGTATTAAGCCATTTTGGGTTATGGTTTGTACCGATTAAATTCACCATCACACTAGGGGCGAATGTTTGTAATTCAGGCGTTGGCAAATCAAGTAGCGCACGTAAATGTAATTCAAATTGACTGATAGCACATCCCAGTTGTGTCCAATGTCCACTGTTATGTACACGAGGCGCAAGTTCGTTAATCAGTAATTTGTCGCCTACAACAAAACATTCCATAGCCATCACACCCACATAGCCTAATTTATCCATAATTTTGCCGAGCATTGCTTCTGCTTGTTTTTGTTGTTCGGATTGTTGAGGAAACGCAATATCAACCACACTGTAACGCAAAATACCGTTTTGTTGTAGGTTATGAGTAACGGGATAAAAACGTTTTTCGCCATTTTTAAATCTTGCGCCTACAATCGAAACCTCATAATCGAAAGGAATAAATTTTTCTGCGATCACTTCACCAAATAAATCATCGGTGATGTCCGCTTTGTTTTCATTGTTGATAATCCATTGACCACGTCCATCATATCCGCCTGTTCTACGTTTAACGACGACTTTCTCGCCAACAGTTTGGAAAATATCATTCCATTGCGTTTTATCTTTTAATAAACACCAAGGCGAGGTAGAAAGATTGAGTTCATCAAGCAGGGATTTTTGAGTAAAACGATCGGCCAATAATCCAAATACATGTTGATTAACGAAGTTTTTATGATTGCCGAGTAATTCAGTCAAAGGCGTTTTTTCCCAGCGTTCAATTTCCGCCGTGATGATTGCATTTTCAGGTAAGTCAAAAACTGGCGCATTGAACTCAAGCGGTTCAACATAAATATCTAAAGGGGCGCCTGCGTAACGTAACATTCTGCCAAGTTGTCCGTTGCCAAGTACATAAACCGTTGGGTATAAGGAGGAGTTTTGCATAATATTTCTCGTTAAATTTACGAAAAAAACAACCGCACTTTAAAAGTGCGGTCAGATCTAAAGATATTTTTATGTGCGTGGATCGGGATTATCCAATACAGCATGAGTTTGGCTTTCACGGAAAGATTGCAAGCGTGAAAGCAATTCTGCATCCCAACTTGCTAGAATTTGTGCGGCTAATAACCCTGCATTTGTTGCGCCAGCAGGGCCAATAGCTAATGTTCCGACTGGGATCCCTTTTGGCATTTGAACAATTGAATAAAGGCTATCTACGCCACTTAACATAGAACTTTTTACTGGCACGCCCAGCACTGGCACAAGTGTTTTCGCTGCGATCATACCGGGTAAATGAGCCGCACCACCAGCCCCAGCAATAATTACTTTGTAGCCATTTTTTTGTGCATTTTCGGCAAATTCAAAAAGTTTATCAGGCGTACGATGAGCAGAGACGATTTCCACATGATAAGGTACTTTTAATTCATCTAAAATCTGGGTTGCCTCTTGCATGGTAGCCCAATCGTTTTTGGAACCCATTACAACGGCAATTTGTGCAGTGTTTGACATGCTATTTTCTCAATTTTTTACTTAAAAACGTAGCGTAGAATAGCACATCTTACGCATACCAAGCAAACGTTTGCCAAATCGGTTTTATAGGAAAATACCATTGCAACTTTAAGGATAAAATTTTATCCTAGGCGTAATTTTTATGAGAATAGGGCAAATTATGTTAGCCAAAGCAAAATATAGAAAAGATTACAAACAACCAGATTTTACGGTTACTGACATTTATTTAGATTTTCAACTCGATCCTAAACACACTGTGGTAACTGCAACCACAAAATTCCAACGCTTAAATGATGAAGCGACTTCTTTACGTTTAGATGGGCATAGCTTCCAGTTTTCTTCAATTAAATTTAATGGTGAGCCATTTTCTGCTTATCAACAAGATGGCGAGAGTTTAATGCTCGATTTAAAAGGCAAAAGTGCGGATGAATTTGAGCTTGAAATTGTGACCTTCCTTGTACCAGCAGAAAACACTTCATTACAGGGGCTATATCAGTCTGGTGAGGGCATTTGTACGCAATGCGAGGCGGAAGGTTTCCGTCAAATCACTTATATGCTTGATCGCCCTGATGTGCTGGCGCGTTACACAACCAAAATTACCGCAGATAAGACTAAATATCCTTACTTGCTTTCTAACGGCAATCGCATTGCAAGTGGTGAATTAGAAGATGGTCGTCATTGGGTTGAATGGAACGATCCTTTCCCAAAACCAAGCTATTTATTCGCTTTAGTGGCAGGGGATTTTGATTTATTACAAGATAAATTCATCACCAAAAGTGGTCGTGAAGTGGCTTTAGAACTTTATGTGGATCGCGGCAATCTTAACCGCGCAACGTGGGCAATGGAAAGTCTGAAAAAAGCGATGAAATGGGATGAGGATCGCTTTAATTTAGAATATGACTTAGATATTTACATGATTGTTGCCGTGGACTTCTTCAATATGGGCGCCATGGAAAATAAAGGGTTAAATATCTTCAACTCTAAATTTGTATTAGCCAATCCACAAACGGCAACCGATGAAGATTATCTTGCCATTGAAAGTGTGATCGCACACGAATATTTCCATAACTGGACAGGCAACCGTGTTACCTGCCGAGATTGGTTCCAATTAAGTTTGAAAGAAGGTTTAACGGTTTTCCGTGATCAAGAATTTTCTTCAGATACAGGTTCGCGTGCGGTGAATCGCATTAATAATGTGAAATTTTTACGCACAGTGCAATTTGCCGAAGATTCAAGTCCAATGTCGCACCCGATTCGACCTGAAAAAGTGATTGAAATGAATAACTTCTATACAGTGACGGTATATGAAAAAGGGGCCGAAGTGATTCGTATGTTGCACACTTTATTAGGTGAACAAGGTTTCCAAAAAGGGATGCAGCTTTATATTGCTGAAAATGATGGCAAAGCCGCAACCTGTGAAGATTTTGTTTCTGCCATGGAGCGTGCGAATGATGTTGATTTAGCACAATTCCGTCGTTGGTATAGCCAATCGGGTACACCAGAATTATTGGTTAGTGATGCTTATGACGAAAAAACGCATACTTATCGTTTAACAGTTTCACAATCCACACCGCCAACCGCCGATCAAATGGAAAAAGTGAATTTACATATTCCATTAAAAGTGGCGCTTTATGATGCGAACGGCACGAAACAAATGCTACAACATAATGGCGAATTGTTGAGTGATGTATTAAATGTTACTGAAAAAGATCAAGTCTTCGAGTTTCATGGTATTTATGGTCGTCCAATTCCAGCATTGTTATGTGATTTTTCTGCACCAGTAAAACTTGATTATGATTATAAAACCGAGCAGTTATTAGGCTTGCTGAAATTTGCAGACAATCAATTTATCCGTTGGGATGCGGCTCAGATGTTATTTGCGCAAGAATTACGTCGTAATGTCATACATTTTCAACAAGGTGAGCCACTAGAAATTTCGCCTGAAATATTGACCGCACTTTCTCATGTTTTGAACAATTATGAGAAGGATATTGAACTGGCAACGTTAATTCTCACGCTGCCGAAAGAAATGGAATTTGCTGAAGGTTTCAAAACCATCGTTCCTGATGGTATTTCAGCCGCAAGAGCATTTATGCAAGCGCAAATTGCAGAATCGTTAAAAGATGATTTCTTGCGCGTTTATACCCATATTCGTATTGATGATTATCAAGTTACGCAACAAGACATCGCCTTGCGTGCAATGCGAAATCTTTGCTTAACTTATTTGGCTTATACCAATTTGGGCAACAATCTCGTGCAAAAACACTACAATAATGCGAATAATATGACAGATACATTGGCTGCATTAAGTGTTGCAACTAAAGCTGCATTACCTTGCAGAGATGCTTTATTAGCTGATTTTGAACAAAAATGGCAACACGATGGATTAGTGATGGATAAATGGTTTGCATTACAAGCCACTCGCCCAGATGAAAATGTGCTGGAAATTATTCAGTTATTAATGGATCACCCAAGTTTTAATTTTAATAATCCAAACCGTTTACGTGCATTAGTAGGTAGCTTTGCAAATCACAACTTAAAAGCATTCCATAATGTAAGTGGATCAGGCTACCGTTTCTTAACGGATGTGTTAATCCGTTTAAATGAAAGTAATCCACAAGTGGCTGCACGCTTAATCGAGCCATTAATTCGTTTTTCTCGCTTTGATGCTCAACGCCAAACGCTCATGAAACGTGCTTTAGAACGCCTAAGCATTGTAGAAAATCTATCAAAAGATTTATTTGAAAAGATTGAGAAAGCTTTGCAGTAAGTTGAGTTGGTGAAGATTAAAAGGAAAATTAGCTTGGATAATAAAATTAAATTATTTGAAGGAAATGAAATCCGTTCTGCTTGGGATAATGAAAAAGAAGAATGGTATTTTTCTGTGGTCGATGTAGTAGGGGTTTTGACTGAGAGTGAAAATCCAAATAACTATTGGAAAGTATTGAAAAAGAGATTGAAAGATGAAGGAAGTGAGTCGGTTACATATTGTAACCAACTGAAAATGAAATCACCTAAAGACGGAAAAATGTACAAAACTGATGTTGCTGATATGCAAGGTGTTTTCCGCATTATTCAATCTGTTCCCTCACCTAAAGCGGAACCTTTCAAAATGTGGTTAGCTGAAGTCGGCAAAGAAAGAATTGATGAAATCATTGATCCTGAATTAACCATTGATAGAGCCTTAGAAACTTATCTTCAAAAAGGTTATAGCCGAGAATGGATTAATCAAAGGTTGCAAGCCATTCAAGTAAGAAAAGAGCTTACAGATACTTGGCAAGCTCATGGCGTAGCTGAAGGGAAAGAATATGCCATTCTTACCAATGAAATTTCTAAAGCATGGAGTGGCATGACGACAAGAGAATATAAAGATTTTAAAGGGCTGAAAAAACAAAATTTAAGGGACAATATGTCCACCACTGAATTGATCTTAAATATGCTTGCGGAAACCGCTACCAAGGATATTGCTAATACATCAAATCCTCAAGGTTTTGAAGAAAATAAAAGAGTCGCTAAAAGGGGTGGCAATGTCGCAAAAATTGCGAAAGAGACGCTAGAACAAGAAACGGGACAGCCTGTTATTACTTCTAAAAATGCCGTTGATTTTGGCCGATTAATTGGCGATGTAATAAAAGAAATTCAGCATAAGGATGAAAACGCATAAAAGTGCGGTAAATTTCACAATAGTTTTTGGGGCATTTAGTATGCCCCTTTATTTTATATGGGGTTTTAATATTAATTTATTTCATACAAATCCTGAAAATAATAAGTTTGCATAATACACTAAGATGACGCATTCTATACCCGTACAGACGTTTAGCCGTCTAAATAATTAAGAAGATTACTTTAAAACGGGAGTTATTATGACAACATCACATATCTTAGGCTTTCCTCGTGTGGGTGCAAAGCGTGAATTAAAATTTGCACAAGAACGTTATTGGCGTAAAGAATTAGCAGAGCAAGATTTATTAGATTTAGCGAAAGCATTGCGTGAAAAGAACTGGAAACATCAAGCAGCGGCGAATGCGGATTTCGTTGCAGTGGGTGATTTCACGTTCTACGATCATATTTTAGATTTACAAGTCGCAACTGGGGCAATTCCTGCTCGTTTTGGTTTTGATAGCCAAAACTTAACCCTTGATCAATATTTCCAACTTGCACGTGGTAACAAAGATCAATTCGCGATTGAAATGACTAAATGGTTCGATACGAACTATCACTATCTCGTGCCAGAATTTCATAAAAATACACAATTCAAAGCTAATCCAGCACATTATGTAAACCAAATCCGTGAAGCAAAAGCTTTAGGTTTAAACTTCAAACCTGTAATTGTTGGTCCATTAACATTCTTATGGTTAGGTAAAGAAAAAGGAGAAGCATTTAACCGTTTCGATTTATTAAATCAATTAGTGCCTGTTTATGTTGAAATCTTAAACGCATTAGTGGCTGAAGGTGCGGAGTGGATTCAAATTGATGAACCTGCATTAGCATTAGATTTGCCTGCAGAATGGGTTGAAGCTTATAAATCTGTTTACGCTGAATTAAGCAAAGTGAATGCAAAATTATTGTTAGCTACTTATTTTGGTTCCGTTGCAGAACACGCGGAGTTATTAAAAGCTTTACCTGTTGCAGGCTTACATTTAGATTTAGTGCGTGCACCAGAACAGCTTGCGGCATTTGAAGATTACAGCAAAGTGTTATCAGCTGGCGTGATTGAAGGCCGTAATATCTGGCGTGCAAACTTAAACAAAGTGTTAGATGTATTAGAGCCATTAAAAGCGAAATTAGGCGAACGTTTATGGATTGCACCAAGCTGTTCATTATTGCACACCCCATTTGATTTAGAAGTGGAAGTACAATTAAAAGAAAAAAATACCGCACTTTACAGCTGGTTATCTTTCACACTACAAAAAGTAGAAGAATTAAATGTATTAAAACAAGCCTTAAATCATGGCAGAGCCTCTGTTCAAGTGGCATTAGATGCAAGCCAAGCGGCAGCAGATGCACGTGCAACCTCAAAAGAAATTCATCGCCCTGAAGTGGCAGAACGTTTAGCAAATTTGCCAAAAGGTGCGGATCAACGTAAATCGCCATTTGCAGAACGTATCGTTAAGCAAAATGCGTGGTTAAATTTACCGCTTCTACCAACTACAAACATTGGTTCATTCCCGCAAACGACTGAAATTCGTCACGCCCGTGCGAGCTTCAAAAAAGGTGAATTATCCCTTGCAGATTACGAAGCGGCGATGAAAAAAGAGATCGAATATGTAGTGCGTCGCCAAGAAGAATTGGATTTAGATGTGTTAGTTCACGGCGAAGCGGAACGCAACGACATGGTGGAATACTTTGGGGAATTATTAGACGGTTTCGCATTCACTAAATTTGGTTGGGTACAAAGCTACGGTTCACGTTGTGTAAAACCACCAGTGATTTACGGAGATGTGACTCGCCCAGAGCCAATGACGGTGCGTTGGTCTCAATATGCACAAAGCCTCACAAACCGTGTAATGAAAGGAATGCTTACAGGCCCTGTAACTATTTTACAATGGTCATTCGTGCGTAACGACATTCCACGTTCAACCGTATGTAAACAAATCGGCGTGGCATTATCTGATGAAGTGTTAGATTTAGAAGCAGCGGGTATTAAAGTTATCCAAATTGATGAGCCAGCCATTCGTGAAGGTTTACCGCTCAAACGTGCAGATTGGGATGCCTACTTACAATGGGCAGGCGAAGCATTCCGTTTAAGCTCAATGGGCGTGCAAGATGATACGCAAATTCACACTCATATGTGTTACTCTGAATTTAACGACATCTTACCTGCCATTGCGGCATTAGATGCGGACGTGATTACCATCGAAACCTCTCGTTCAGATATGGAATTATTAGATGCCTTCGTGAAATTCAACTATCCGAATGACATTGGTCCAGGTGTGTATGATATCCACAGCCCACGTGTACCAACCGCAGGCGAAATTGAACACTTATTACGCAAAGCATTAAATGTCATTCCAAAAGAACGCTTATGGGTAAACCCAGACTGCGGCTTAAAAACTCGCGGCTGGACAGAAACTATCGATCAATTAAAAGTGATGGTGGATGTAACCAAAAAATTACGTGCGGAATTAGCGTAAATTTTAAGTTTATTACTTAGCTGTAATTTAAGGACTGAGGTTGTATTTTACAATTTCAGTCCTTTATATTTATGGTGAAACATAAGATAGATGATTGTTATAATTATGTTACTGTGTATAATCCGTGTACAATTTTTTAATGTGATTATTTATGTTCCTCGTAGAATACGAGCAATCTTACCTTTAAAGTGCGGTGAAAATTGACCGCACTTTTCTTACAGTCAACTATCCTGAGAGATAAACGAGTATGTATCAATTATTCCGTCACGGCATTTTCCAAAGGCTCGGTTTTTTTGATCATCATTTATCTAAGATAAAAATTGTAAAGAAAAAAGAACCCACGCTTTGAAAGAGCGTGGGTTTTGAATATTAAATAAGTCGTATATTAGCTAGGTCTTACACCTAACATATGACAAATTGCATAAGTTAATTCACTACGATTTAGTGTATAGAAATGGAAGTCATTCACTCCTTCGCGAGATAAAATTTTCACCATATCCATCGCAACACTAGCCGCTACAAGATTACGAGTAGTTTGATCATCGTCTAATCCTTCATAAGCGTTAACAAGCCATGCAGGAATTTTCACATTAGTGAAAGAAGCCATTTTTTGTAATTGCTTAAAGTTAGTTACAGGTAAAATGCCTGGCACGATTTCAGTATCAATACCAATTGATGCACAACGATCACGGAAACGTAGGTAGTTTTCAATATCAAAGAAAAATTGAGTGATAACATGATTTGCACCTGCATCAATTTTACGTTTTAAATTAATCAAGTCTGCTTGTGCTGATTTTGCTTCTGGATGAACTTCTGGGTAAGCTGCTACCGAAATATCAAAATCAGCGACAGAGCGGAGTAATTCCACGAGATCTGACGCATAAAATGGTTTTTTGGCATATCCTTTGGGTTCGTCACCGCGTAACGCAACGATACGACGAATACCACTGTTCCAGTAATCTTTAGCAATTTGTTTTAATTCTTCAGGTGTGGCATCAATACCAGTTAAATGCGGAGCCGCTTCTAAGCCAGTTTCTTGTTTGATTGCTTTTACAATGCTATGAGTGCGGTCACGTTCTCCAGAGTTTGCGCCATAAGTAACAGAAACGAATTTCGGTTTTAACACTTTTAAACGATGAATCGAATCCCATAAAAGCGTTTCCATTTTTTCATTTTTTGGTGGGAAAAATTCAAAAGAAACATTAATTTTTTTATTGAAGTCAGCGATATGCTGATTAAGCGTATCAATTTCTTTAGCGTAGCTCATAAAAATTCCTATAACTAGTATGATGATATTTGAGTTAACAATAAAATAACTTTATGTATGAGTCAATTTTAATAAATTCATTAAAAATATTAATTTAGTTAATGTAAATAGGTTTCAGCAAAAATACTAAAATTTTGCATAAAAAATTAGCATTAATGAAATAAATATGTATAATACACCGACCCTGTAAATGTGCGAATTCCCATCGTACATTATTTTATCGAGATCTCACTCGAAGGGGTGGCGATTAAGATCAATGGTTGTGTTCGTAAGAACACTGGGTATCAAACTAATTTTTGGTAATTAATTAATGAAAACTTTTGTAGCAAAACCAGAAACGGTTAAACGCGACTGGTACGTAGTAGATGCGACAGGTAAAACTTTAGGTCGTTTAGCGACTGAATTAGCACGTCGTCTTCGTGGTAAACACAAGGCTGAGTACACTCCACACGTAGATACAGGTGATTACATCATCGTTATCAACGCAGACAAAGTGGCAGTAACTGGTCGTAAAGAAACAGATAAACTTTACTACTGGCACACTGGCTATGTAGGTGGTATTAAACAAGCGACTTTCAAAGAAATGATCGCTCGCCGTCCTGAAGCAGTGATTGAAATTGCGGTTAAAGGTATGTTGCCAAAAGGTCCATTAGGCCGTGCAATGTTCCGTAAATTAAAAGTGTACGCAGGTGCTGAACACCAACATGCTGCACAACAACCACAAGTATTAGATATTTAATCACGAGGTTTAGAAAATGGCAGAGAATCAAAACTACGGCACAGGTCGCCGCAAAAGCTCTTCAGCTCGTGTATTTATCAAACCGGGCAGTGGTAAAATCACTATCAACCAACGTGAATTAGACGTTTACTTCGGCCGTGAAACTGCGCGCATGGTAGTACGTCAACCATTAGAATTGGTTGAATTAACTGATAAATTAGACCTATACGTCACTGTTAAAGGTGGTGGTATTTCTGGTCAAGCGGGTGCAATTCGTCACGGTATCACTCGTGCATTGATGGAATACGATGAAACATTACGCCCAGCACTTCGTGCAGCTGGTTTCGTTACTCGTGACGCACGTCGCGTTGAACGTAAAAAAGTGGGTTTACACAAAGCACGTCGTCGTCCACAATACTCAAAACGTTAATTTTTATTTTCGTTTCGAAAAAGAAAAGCAGAGAGAAATCTCTGCTTTTTTGTTATCTAACTTATTGATTATAAAACAATAAAAAAGAATTGTTTGGCAAATGACTTACGCTTTGTGGTAGAATACACACCCCTTTTATAAAATATAGAATATTTTTGGATCTTCGGAGGAATAAATGTCCAGCGCATCAAGTAAACGTTCAGTAATGACCCTTTTTTCAAATAAAGATGATATTTACTGTCATCAGGTAAAAATTGTTTTAGCTGAAAAAGGTGTACTTTATGAGAACGAAGAAGTTGATTTGCAAGCATTACCAGAAGATTTAATGGAATTAAATCCGTATGCTACAGTGCCTACGTTAGTTGATCGTGATCTTGTTTTGTTTAGTTCGCGAATTATTATGGAATATCTTGACGAGCGTTTTCCGCATCCACCATTAATGCAAGTGTATCCAGTTTTTCGAGCAAAAGATCGTCTTTTGATGTTACGAATTGAACAAGATTGGTATCCAACTCTCAAGAAAGCAGAAAATGGTACAGAAAGTGAAAAAGCTGAAGCGCTCAAACAATTAAAAGAAGAACTTTTAGCAATCACACCAGTTTTCCAGCAAATGCCTTATTTCATGAATGAAGAGTTTGGTTTAGTGGACTGTTATGTTGCGCCATTGTTATGGAAATTAAAACATTTAGGTGTGGAATTTACAGGTCCAGGTAGTAAACCAATTAAGGGATATATGGATCGTGTATTTAGTCGAGATTCATTCTTGCAGTCTGTAGGTGAGGCTGCACCAAAAAATTTAATGGATGATAAGTAATGGAATATAAAGCTTCCCCTAAGCGCCCTTATTTATTACGCGCCTATTATGATTGGCTAGTAGATAATAATTTCACGCCTTATTTAGTTGTTGATGCGACTTACTTAGGTGTGAATGTTCCGGTCGAATATGTAAAAGATGGACAGATTGTATTGAACTTGTCTGCCAATGCTACGGGCAATTTACAACTGACAAATGATTTCATCCAGTTTAATGCTCGATTTAAAGGTGTTTCTCGTGAACTGTATATTCCAATGGGCGCAGCGCTTGCGATCTATGCTCGTGAAAATGGTGATGGGGTGATGTTTGAGCCAGAAGAAGTTTACGATGAACTTAATTCTGAGCCAGATACTGAACAACCAACTAGTTTTCATGAGGCTGTAGATAGCCCTAGAAAACGAGAAGAAAAAAAGAAAACAAAATCAGCTTCTCATTTAAGAATTGTTGATTAAGAAAAAACGCGATGAAGTTACCATCGCGTTTATTTTTATAAATTGTCCTGTTTTGCAATAAAGTTGAGAATTTTTTCTTCAATTCCTTTTGAATCTAATCCCAAATCTTTCAATGCTTCTTGCTGAGTCGCTTGTGGAATAAAATAATCTGGCAAACCAAGCTGTAAAAGTGCGGTCGATTTTCCAGATGAATTTAGCACTTCAGCAACCGCAGAGCCAGCTCCACCTTGAATTGCATTTTCTTCTAATGTGACCAAATAATCGTGAGTTTGTGCAAGCACATTAATCATTTCAATATCAATCGGTTTCACAAAACGCATATCGACAACTGTTGCATTGAGTTTTTCTGCTGCCTCTAAAGCGGAAGGTAACAGGGTACCAAAATTTAAAATCGTAATTTTTTGACCTTCTCGAATTAAACGTGATTTACCGATAGGAAGCATTTCTAAAGGTGTTAGTTCAACACCAATGGCATTTCCGCGAGGATAGCGCACTGCCGCTGGTTTCCCACATTGATAACCTGTATAGAGCATTTGACGGCATTCATTTTCATCACTTGGTGTCATGATGATCATATTTGGAATGCAACGCATAAAGCTGAGATCAAATGCCCCTTGGTGTGTTGGGCCATCAGCCCCTACGATACCCGCTCTATCAATCGCAAATAATACAGGCAGATTTTGAATGGCAACATCGTGAATCAATTGGTCGTAAGCACGTTGTAGAAATGTCGAGTAAATCGCAACTACGGGTTTATATCCGCCAATAGCAAGTCCAGTAGCAAACGTGACTGCGTGTTGTTCAGCTATCGCCACATCAAAATATTGTTCTGGGAAACGCTGAGAAAATTCCACCATGCCAGAACCTTCGCGCATTGCTGGTGTGATACCAATAATTTTGGAGTCTTTTTCTGCCATTTCGCATAGCCAATCACCAAAAATTTTTGAATAAGTTGGTTTAGTATTGTGTTTAGGCAATTCACCAGTGATTGGGTCAAATTTTGGTACGCCGTGGAAACCAATCGGATCTTTCTCCGCAGGTGCGTATCCTTTACCTTTTTTCGTTTTGATATGTAAGAATTGTGGTCCCTTCAGATTACGCATATTCGTAAGTGTTGCCACTAATTCGTCAATGTTATGTCCATCCACTGGGCCAATATAGTTAAAACCGAGCTCTTCAAATAATGTACTTTCTGGTGAGAACATCACTCCTTTCATATGTTCTTCGGTTTTTTTCATAAAGTTTTTTACAGGCGGAACTTTATCGAGAATTTTTTTACTTCCATCTCGTAATGTGGAGTAGATAGAACCAGAGAAAATACGAGCAAGGTGATTATTTAACGCGCCAACATTTTCTGAAATAGACATTTCATTGTCATTTAAAATGACCAACATATCAGTGTGAACAGAACCTGCGTGATTCAGCGCTTCAAAAGCCATTCCCGCAGTAATTGCGCCATCACCGATTACGCATACCGTTTTTCTACCTGCATTTTCTCGTTCTGCGGCGACAGCAATACCTAATCCAGCACTAATAGAAGTAGAGGAGTGGCCAACGCTTAATACATCAAATTCACTTTCTTCACGCCAAGGGAAAGGATGAATACCGTCTTTTTGACGAATTGTGGACATTTGATCTCGACGACCGGTTAAAATTTTGTGGGGATAAGCTTGATGTCCAACATCCCAAATTAACTGATCAAATGGTGTTTTATATACGTAATGTAGTGCAACGGTTAGCTCTACAGTGCCTAAACCTGATGCCAAATGCCCGCTAGTTTGACTAACAGATTCTAAAAGATAACCGCGTAATTCTTGGCAGAGTTGGGGTAGCTGATCTTTATTTAAAAGACGCAAATCTTCTGGTGAATTAATCAAAGATAATAAGGGGTAATTGTTCATATTATTAGTCATTTTAAAAACGTTATAATTTTTGACCGCACTTTGTGAGCATTGATACGGTCAGTATTAACTTTTTCTAGTAATAATGAATTCAGCTAATGCACGAAGTGCGGTCGTATCAAAAGGAATTTTTTCTAATTCAGACAAAGCACTTTGATATAGATCTTGCGCTTTTTGTTTTGCGCCACTTAATCCAAGTAATTTTGGATACGTACTTTTATCTAAATCAAGATCAGCGCCGACTTGTTTGCCAATTTCTGCACTATCACCTTCAATATCTAAAATATCATCTTGAACTTGAAAGGCTAAGCCAATGGCTTCCGCATATTGCGTTAAGGATTGTTCTAACCTTTTGTCGGCAAAATGCGGAGAACAAATAAAACCTAATTTTAATGCGGCAATCAGCAATGCGCCCGTTTTGTTACGATGGATTAATTCTAATTCGCTTAAACTAATTTGTTTATGCTCAGAGATAAGATCTAAACTTTGCCCTAAGCACATTCCTTGTGCGCCAGAGCCTTGAGCTAAAATTTGAACTAAAGCCAGTTTTTGTTCAGAAGAAATATTCGGTGTTTTGGTTAATATTTCAAATGCGAAACTTTGCAACGCATCGCCCGCAAGAATAGCCGTAGCTTCATCAAATTGGATATGACAAGTAGGGTGCCCACGACGTAGATTGTCATCATCCATTGCAGGTAAATCATCGTGAATTAAGGAATAGGCATGAATGGCTTCAATAGCGGCAGCGGCGTAATCTAAGGTTTGTTTTTCTGCACCAAGCATTTGACCTGTTGCGTAAACTAAAAAAGGTCTAACCCGTTTACCACCAAGTAATAATGCGTATTTCATCGCGTCAAGTAAAGGTGCATTATGACTTTCAATGCCCTCAAATTGGGCTTCTAAAAAGCGATTGATACGAGTTTGAACCTGTTGTAATTCTTCAGAAAAGTTACCCATTAAGCATTCCCTTCATAATCATTCAGTGGGGCATCTTCAGTTTTTTGCAATAAGATCTGAATACGTTGTTCTGCTTGTTGTAAACGTTCTTGTCCTAACTTAGCTAGTTGCACACCTTGTTCAAATTCTTTTAACGCTTCTTCTAACGGTAGATCGCCATTTTCTAAATGTGTAACAATATTTTCTAACTGAGCTAACGTTGTTTCAAAATCTTGTGAAGATGCGGGTTTACGCGCCATGGAATTATCCTTTTTCACGGTAAAAATTGCTTGCCATTGTACTGTATTTTACTTGAGTTGTTAAAAAATTATTTCAAGCTAGGACCAGTGGACTTTTCACTATCTTTGCGTAAAATACTCGCCACTTTAAATACCCAAGAAATACCTAAGCTATTTATATGAAATTTATCGTTAAACTTTTTCCTGAAATTATGATTAAGAGCGAAACTGTTCGTAAACGTTTCGCAAAAATTTTGACCTCTAATATCCGCAATATTTTACAGAAATATGATGAAGAAACTGCAGTTGTACGTCACTGGGATTACATTGAAGTGCGGTCAAAAAATGAAGAAAATCGTGAAGAATTAATCGCCTTGTTACAACGTATTCCTGGTATTCATCATTTTTTAGAAGTTGAAGAAAAACCGTTTACCGATTTACATCATATTTTTGAATTGACGCTCGCTGATGTCGCGCAACAACTTCAAGGCAAAACCTTTTGCGTTCGAGTAAAACGTAAGGGGAAACATAAATTTAGTTCTATTGAAGCAGAACGTTATATCGGCGGTGGATTAAATCAACATATTGAAAGCGCAAAAGTGCGGTTGAAAAATCCAGATGTGACTGTTCGTATTGATATTGAAGATGACAAAATGATGTTAGTTAAAGCACGTCATGCAGGCATTGGCGGTTATCCGATTGGGACGCAAGAGGATGTGCTTTCTTTGATTTCTGGGGGATTTGATTCAGGTGTATCTAGTTACATGTTGATTCGTCGTGGTTCTCGAGTTCATTATTGTTTCTTTAATCTTGGCGGTGCAGCCCATGAAATTGGCGTAAAACAAATGGCTTATCATATTTGGCAACGCTATAGCGCTTCACATAAAGTACGCTTTATTGCGATTAACTTTGAAGGGGTTATCGGTGAGATTTTAGAGAAAGTCGATAACGGCCAAATGGGCGTTGTATTAAAACGGATGATGGTGCGAGCAGCAAGTAAAGTCGCTCAACGTTTTAATATTGAAGCGATTGTGACAGGGGAGGCATTAGGGCAAGTTTCTAGCCAAACTTTAACTAATTTACGCTTGATTGATGAAGCTGCTGATGCCTTAGTATTACGCCCATTAATTACGCATGATAAAGAACAAATTATCGCGATGGCGAAAGAAATTGGCACTGACGATATTGCAAAATCTATGCCTGAATTTTGTGGGGTGATTTCAAAAAATCCTACGATCAAAGCTGTTCGTGAAAAGATTTTAGAAGAAGAGGGGCATTTTAATTTCGAGATTCTTGAAAGTGCGGTGCAAAATGCGAAATATTTAGATATTCGCCAGATTGCAGAAGAAACAGAAAAAGAAGTGATAGAAGTTGAGGCTATTTCTATATTAGGCGAAAATGAAGTGATTTTGGATATTCGTAGCCCAGAAGAAACGGATGAAAATCCATTTGAATCGGATACACATGAAGTCATTCAAATGCCGTTCTACAAACTTTCTTCTCAATTTGGTAGCCTTGATCAAAGTAAAAATTACGTGTTGTATTGTGAACGTGGTGTGATGAGCAAATTACAAGCCTTATATTTGAAAGAAAATGGTTTTTCAAATGTGCAAGTTTTCTCAAAAAAATAATGTTTAAATTTACTATATATTAGTAAACGTATATGTTGTTTTAAAATACCATTATGTATTTTTTTATATAATTAATTTTTAAGAATTTATATAAATTTTGTTTTTCATCAAAATTAGTAATTGTGTTAGCGAAGTGAAATCTTTTAAAATCACGAATAATAAATTTTACGCATAACTCCGAGCTTGTTGACCTACGTTTATATTCAAAATAGGGTCGCAATGCCAATAACGATGTTTGTTATTCAGGGATACGCTGGAAACGGTTTATCCTCTCCATATTAGAAAGGTGTCACATGCAATCAATTCCCATTAAAAACGTAGGGAACGTGGGATTAGTCGATGCGTTCCAGCGTGCCTATTATTATTTACGACTGTCAATAACTGATCAGTGTAACTTTCGTTGTAACTATTGTTTACCCAATGGTTACCAGCCTGAAGCAAACAAACCAAGTTTTCTTACCTTAAGCGAAATTGTTCGTGTCGCAGAAGCATTTGCTGCTATGGGGACAGAAAAGATTCGTTTAACTGGTGGAGAACCCACTTTACGTAAAGATTTTATTACGATTGCTGAAAATGTAGCGAATGTAAGTGGCATTCGTCAGTTAGCTTTAACTACAAATGGCTATCGTATGGCAAAAGATGTAGATGCTTGGCAACGTGCGGGCATTACTTCCATTAATGTTAGTGTTGATAGTCTTGATCCTAAAATGTTTCATCAAATTACAGGAATTAATAAGTTTGATGAGGTGATGAGAGGAATTGAGCGAGCCTTTGAGATTGGTTATAAAAAAGTTAAAGTCAATTCAGTATTGATGAAAAATTTAAATGATCATGAATTCAATCAATTTTTAGCTTGGGTAAAGAATCGACCAATCCAAATGCGCTTTATTGAGCTAATGCAAACGGGAGAAATGGATAGTTTCTTTCACCACCACCATCTTTCTGGTGAAATTTTAGCCAAGAAATTATTAGAGCAAGGTTGGCAATTACAACAAAAAGCTATAACAGATGGTCCTGCAAAGGTATTTAAACATCCTGATTATATGGGTGAGATAGGATTGATCATGCCATATGAAAAGAATTTCTGTGCAAGTTGTAATCGTCTTCGTGTGTCAGCAAAAGGAAAATTACATCTTTGTTTATTTGGTGAAGAGGGGATTGAACTGCGCGATCTTTTACGTTCAGATGATCAGCAATCAATTTTACAGGCTCGGATTTTTTCTGCGCTTCAAGGTAAGCGTGAACACCATTACTTACACCAAGGCGACACTGGCATTCGTCAGCATTTAGCATCTATCGGTGGATAAATTTCTTAAAATTAACCTCACTTTTAAATTATGAAAACATTTACGCATATCAATAGCCAAGGTGAAGCCAATATGGTGGATGTTTCTGGCAAAATAGAAACCGTACGCGAAGCACGTGCAGAAGCTTTGGTGACCATGGCGCCTGAGACTTTAACTATGATTCTTAGTGGGCAGCATCATAAAGGTGATGTTTTTGCAACTGCGCGTATTGCAGGTATTCAAGCAGCTAAACGAACATGGGAATTAATTCCGCTTTGTCATCCTTTGCTACTTTCTAAAGTAGAGGTCAGTCTTGAACCTTTAGTGGAAAAACACCAAGTACGAATTGAGTCTTTATGTAAACTTTCGGGAAAAACTGGCGTAGAAATGGAAGCATTAACAGCGGTAAGTGTTGCCGCTTTAACTATTTATGACATGTGTAAGGCTGTTCAAAAAGATATGGTTATTGAATATGTACGTTTATTGGAAAAAAGTGGTGGAAAATCAGGTCACTTTGTTGCCCAACATAAATAGGGAAATAACATGCTAAAAGTATTATTTTTTGCTCAAACACGAGAATTAATTGGTGTAGATGAACTTTCTATTGAGGCAGAATTTACAACAGCTGATAAATTACGTGAACACTTAGCGCAAAAAGGTGATAAATGGGCATTAGCTTTAGAAAAAGAAAAACTGCTAGTTGCGATAAATCAAACCTTAATGCCTCTTGAAAGTGCGGTAAAATCAGGTGATGAAATTGCATTTTTTCCACCAGTAACAGGGGGATAAGATGAGTAATGTTCATATTTCAGTACAGGAAGCTGAGTTTGATCAAAATGCAGTTTATCATTGGCTTTCTGAATCTCACTCTGTTGGTGCAACAGTAATTTTTATTGGAAAAGTTCGTGATCTTAATTTAGGTGATGATGTTTCAAGTCTATACTTAGAACATTATCCTGCAATGACCGAAAAAGCACTACAAGAAATTATTTCTGAAGCTCAATCCCGTTGGAATATCCAACGAGTTAGTGTGATTCATCGAGTAGGATTATTGCATACGGGAGATGAAATTGTATTAGTAGGAATAAGCTCTGCTCACCGTGGAGATGCCTATCATGCAAATGAATTTATTATGGATTATCTAAAATCTAAGGCACCTTTTTGGAAAAAAGAACAAACCAACAAA